>JAFGED010000385.1 GCA_016931785.1 Anaerolineae bacterium | reverse complement strand
GGGGGCGGCAGCCCCCAAGGGCTTTTCCCTTAGGAAGCCCCGGCGCTTTGCGCCGGGGAGCTTCACTTCTTCGCGTCCGCCGACCTTTGGCCGGACGCGCCTTTGCGGTGAAAAAGCTTTTAGCTGTAGCTCGCTTTGTGCAGTCGTCGCCGTACTGGTGCTCAGCGGCCTGGCGCTGCACGCGTACTACACCCAGCTCGAAAAGGAGCAGTGGGACGACGCGGCGGCGCTGGTGGCCGGGCGCGTCGAGCCCGGCGACCTGATCCTCTTCAACGCCACCTGGATGCAGATCCCTTTCGACTGCTACTTCCACCGGCTGAGCGACGTCCCTGTGGACGAGCGCGGCGTGCCGGTCGACCTGTTCGACCGGGGCGTGTTGGAGCCCAAGATGGCCGAGAGCGACCTGCCGCGCCTGCGGGAGCTCGTGCGCTGTCGCGAGCGGGTGTGGCTGGTCTACAGCCACAGCTGGTATACCGACCCGCAGGGGCTGATCCCACCCGCACTGGAGGAAGGACTGGACCTGCGGGACCGCTGGGAGTTCTACGGCGTGCAGGTGTGGTTGTACGCCGCGCCGCCAGACTGACGTTTTGCTTTTTGTTGCCGCAGATGTACAATAGCCGTGACCTGATGATCGACGTGACTGTCAGGCAGTATCGCACTTAGGAGGTGCCCCATGGTGAGTGAAGCTGCGGCCCGCGCCCTCGGCATCCTGCGAGATGGCAGCCAGTTCTCCTGGTACGTGATTCCCCTGTTTGCCTTCGTGGTGTACGTCTATGCGGTCGAGATCGAGCGCCGGAATTGGAGCCTCGTCTTTGCCGGCCTGGCCTATTGGGGGATGGACTGGTTCAACGAGATTTGGAACTCCCTGGTGTTCCACTTTACCGGCTACGCGCCGGTGTGGGGCGCGCCTGGAGACACGGCCTTTTTGATCCTGATCGGGCTCAACATCGAGATCTGCTTCATGTTCGCCGTCGCAGGCGTCACGTTCGGCAAGATGCTGCCGCCCGATCCAAAGCTCAAGATCCTCGGCATTCCCAACCGGCTGGTCATCGCGGTCGGCGGGGCGGCCTTTTGCGTCTTTGTCGAGGTGCTGCTCAACGCCGTCGGCGCGCTCACCTGGGACTATGCCTGGTGGAGCGCGAGCGCGCCCTGGCTGATCTTTCTCTTTGGCTACCTCTACTTTTTCCTGGTGTCGTTCTGGGTGCACGATATGCCCACCGTGCGCGCCAAGGCGGCCACCGTCGGCATCATCTACGCCGTCGATCTGATTGCTATCCTGGTGTTCGGCGTCGTCCTGGGCTGGATTTGAGGCCGGGTTTGTGCCTGGCGGCGCTTGTGGTGTATATCGAGACGAGTCCATAGCCGGGCATGACCGCTATGCGTAAAAGTCGGGTTACTGCTCACCCTCCCGTAGGTTCGAGCGCAACTTCTGGGCCGAAAGTGCACTGCGATGCCTGAATGGCTCTGTTTTGCGGTCACTTTTCGAGCCTGCGGGAGGGTAGGCTGAGCGATTACGAATAAAGGAGCAAACGATGAAAAAAAGATTGTCTGGCTTCTTGCTGCTGTTTGCGCTCGCACTGACCCTGATATCGCCCCTGCACGTTGCCGCCCGGCCCATCTCGCAGAGCATCTCCTTCCTGCCTCAAGTCACCGGTCCCGACGCCGAGGGCGCTTACTATATCGACGGTACTTATACTGCCAGCGGGCTCGATCCGACTGGACCAAATAACAACTACTATGTCGACATATACGCCGAGTTCATCGGGCCTGGGGGAAGCTGGCCTGCATTCTACGACAGTCAGGATATCTCCAAGGGATGCTTTACGCTGGGGGGGAGCTGCCTATCCGATGAGCAAGCGTGGGGTGACACGCTGGGGAGTGTCACGATCCACCGCACTCAACTGGCTGACCATGAAGATGGCATGGCCTTGCTCTTCGGCGGCGACGTCGCGCCGCCAGCAGGCGCCACAGAGATGAGAATCGTGGCCCGCCTGGAGCACAAGTGGGGGGTGGAATGGCCGGCGTTCTACTATGCCTGGGCCGTACACGGCCCTCAGAGCCTGACCCCACCAACCCAGGCAACCCCAACCCCTCCTCCCCAACCAACTCCCACCTCTCCTTCGACTCCCGGCACGCCTGGACCGTGCGGCATCACGCTGTCCCCCTCGCCGGCGTACGTCAAGCCGGGAGAGAAGGTCGAGATTGCGGGAGAGGCGACCTGGGCCGATGGGCAGCCCATCACTGACGCGCTGCTCACGATCGACTGCGGCGTGTTGGATGGGAGCGGGTGCGTCAGCCCGGCGCGGACCGATGCCCAAGGTCGCTTCAAGTTCCAGTACGCCGCTCCTCCGGACGCGGGAGGGGTCACGTCGGTGACCGCCAGGGTGACGGTGGAGGGTTGCCCGATCACGGCCAGCGTGCCCATCAACTTGGGCTCTTCCCCAACCGGCGGGACGAGCTCGGGATCGTGCCTGCCCCCGCTCGGTGGGGCAGCGTTCATCGCCGGCGTCGTCGTTCTATACAATCGGAAGCGACAGTCGCAATCACTCTGATCGGGAGCATTTTTCGGCCGCGACACCTCGGTCGGGCTCAGTTGCGTATGGCCAGGGGCAGATAGCTATCGCGCCCCGGCGTTGAGCTGTGCCAGCGGCGGGAGCCAGTTAGGCTGGGTAGAGCAGAAGCGAAACCCAGCCTCAACCGGACATGACATTGTTGGGCGGCACTGATGCGCACGGCAAACTGTCGAGATGATTATCGGAGGCGTGATGGTGCTGCTGAGGGACGTTCGTTCAGGAGATGCCGAAGCGCTGTCTCAACTCATCACTGAATTCACTCACCTTTCGACCACCCCGGCACAAATCCGCCAGCGGTTGGCCCGCAGCCAGAATATCGAGCATCCGATTGTGGCCGAACTCGATGGTCACGTGGTCGGCTTTGCCAGCCTCAGGCTGGTGAATTACCTCGGCGAAGATGCGCCCTACGCAGAGATCTCCGAGCTCTTCGTCTCAGAGCCTTATCGCCTTCGGGGCATCGCACGCGCGCTGATGGCTGAATTGGAAGTGCGGGCCCGCGCGGCGGGCGCTGGCAGCATGGCCGTCCTTACCGCCGCCGACAACGACACCGCAGTGGCCTTGTATCGAGCGATGGGCTTTCAAGAGTTCTCGGTTGCTCTCCAGAAGTGGTTCACCAAAGATCGGCCATACCGAGCGAGCGGAGAGTAGCCGTTGCGTGTCTCCTGCAGTCTTTCATTCCAATGCAAGATCAACGCCGCGCACTCGTTGAAATCGTAGAGGCTTTTTCTCTCAATCAATCCCTCATCGTTGAGATCGCCTCCCCCCTTCTCGATAGGCTATCTGTACGTATCTACTCAGGCTGTTCGCCCGAGGAGTAGCCCTCGCTCAAAAAAGGGATAGCTGGGGGGTTCGAGGGCGGCGAAGCCGCCCTCGACCCCCCCAGCCTTCCTCCTCTGTACTAAATACGCAGGCGCGTTTCAGCTCTTTGCCGCCGGTCAAGGCCTTGCGAAAAGCTGAAACGCGCCCCAGCGCCCCCGACACGATTCGAACGTGCAACCTGCGGATTCGAAGTCCGACGCTCTGTCCAATTGAGCTACGGGGGCATTTGGTGT
>JAFGED010000384.1 GCA_016931785.1 Anaerolineae bacterium | reverse complement strand
TGGGCTGCTAGCCCAAACTGCCTAGGCGCATTTGGACGATTCTATGCGCGTTGCGTGGCATTGTCTCTTTCGACTTGGTCGGGCAAACCCATCTGGCCCCAGGGAACAAATGCGCCCGTCAAGCAGCTCGGGTTGACTTTTGCATCTCAGCGGGCTAAAATAGGATCGCGTCCCAGTTTACAACCTACTCGTCACCGACCTGATAGATCACGCGCTCGGTAAACTCGTCGTCGCTCAGTTCACCAGCGCCGAAAGCAATCAAGTCCGCCGTACTCACTCTCGCACTGATACGCGTGCCGGTCGAGTTCCCTTGGGCAAGGACGATGACCTCAACCTGGGTAAAGAAATCGCACTCCTCTTCTGCCAGCGCCAGTGCAATATCGAAAGCCAGCCATATCGACTGGGCGGCTTCGTCGACCACCTGGCCCGGCGCGAGAGGGTATACGATATCAAGGCGGAGCGTACCGCCGGCGGTCAGCGTCACGGCCCCATCCAGTCCTGCGTGGGCCATAAGCTGGACAGCCCTCCACTGGCAAACCCCAAGCGAGGACGTCATTGGCAGGGATGGGACAGCGGAAGGCGTGGAATCAGTCAGTGCCGGGATGCTCGAAGCAGGCGGCGAGACTGTGCTCCCATTAGTCTCGGTGGGAACCCGGGTTTGGGGCGCAGCCGTGGGCAAAGGCGCAGCGCCATTGCTGAGAGAACGGGACACCCACAACGCCAAGCCCAAGATAACGATAACATTGGCAGCCGCCAACACAGCGATGATGCGTTTCTGTTCTGGCTTCATCAGCAAGAGTGTAACACAACTCCGGCCATAACACAACAATCATCCTCTCGATAAGCAGAGGTAGCCTCGCCTTATCGAGAAGTTGCGCCAGCAACGACCAGCAAGGGCAAAATGATTCGACTGAACCGCAAGCAGCGCGTAGGAATCCTTTACACAGCCCTGGCCAGCTTCTTCCTTGGTTGGGCCCCTATCCTCGGCAAGATAGCCTATTCAGACAACGTCACGCCATACACACTGGTCGCCTTCCGCACGGTAGCAGCGGCGCTACTGCTTTGGATCGCCTTCCTGCTCTTCGGGCGGCGAGATATCGCCATCACTTGGCGCAGCTTGCTCGGCTGTATCGGCGTCGGGGCCGTCAACGGTTTTGGATCGATACTGTACTACACGAGTCTGGCCCGTCTCGACGCATCCCTTGCCTCGCTGCTCAACTCTCTCTATCCGCTGTGGGTGGTGCTTTTCCTATTCGCATCCGGCCAACCGCTGACGGGGCTCACTTTGGCCCGGGTAGGGCTTTCTATGCTGGGCGTCTACCTGCTGACACGCGCCAGGCCAGGGGAGCTGGACTGGATGGGTGTGGTGTTGATGATCGCGTCCGCGGCGACCTATGGGTGGCACATCGTATTGGGGCAGTGGGTGCTGGCCGACGTCTCGTCACGGACGGCAGCGCTCTACATCCTGACGACCATGGCCTGCGTGGTTGGCGCAGCCCGAGTAGTACAGGCGCGCCCCATAGAAACCATACAAGCTACCGGTTGGGTTGCCATCCTGGGGTTGGGACTGACGACCGCGCTGTCGCGGCTGACGATGTTCAGTGCATTGGAACGCTTGGGCGGGGTCGAGACGTCGATAGCCGGCCCCATGGAGCTGCTGGTCAGCTTGGTGCTGGCCCTCTTGATGTTAGGAGATCGGCTGACGAGCGTACAGTGGATCGGCGGAGCGCTGCTGATGCTCAGCCTGTGGCTGATGTCCCGTGATCGGGGAATGCGCCTGGCAGAGGGGAACGTGCCGCTGGAGTGGCGGCAAGAGTAAAGTACTTACTGTATCAAAGAATCGGGACGGCGCAGCGGCAGCAGGATGTGAAAGGTGCTGCCGGGCAACCGCTCCTCGTCGTAGCCTTCGCTCTCCGCCCACACGCGACCCCCGTGGGCCTCGATGATACCCCGCGTCACGGTGAGGCCCAACCCCAATCCCCCGCCCTTGAGGGCCGTCTTGCTCGTATGGTGAAGTTGGGTATCCTCCAGCACGTAGAAGCGCTCAAAGATGCGCTCTAGCTCCTCCGTCGGGATGCCGACGCCGGTGTCCTTGATGCTGATGTGCACCATGCTCTCGTCCTCGATATAGCGTCCCGAGATGGTGATATGCCCTCCATCGGGCGTGTACTTTATCGCGTTGCTGATGATGCTCCACAACGCATGGTAGACGCGCTGGGAATCCCCCTCGATCATCGGCAGATCCTCCAGCCCTTCGTACACAAACGCCAGGTCGCGAGCAGGGCCAACATCCAATAAATTGTCCACCGCGCGATGCACCAGCGGCTCTATCATCACCGTCTCCCAGGCCAACTCCAGCCGGTTGGCGTCGATGAGGGATACGTTGCGGATTTCGTCAAAGACCAGGTTCAATCGCTGCACGGCGTCGCAGATGCGCATCAGCATACTGCGCGGGCTGCCCTCTTCCTCTGGATCGCCGGTGATATCCGGGCTGTAGAGCAGCATCTGGGTGTAGCCGTAGATAGAGGTCAGGGGCGTACGCAGTTCGTGGCCAGCCAAAACGATAAAGTCAGATTTCATCTTGTCGATGCGCTGCAGCTCAGCGTTCGCGGATTCCAGCTCGCGCACCTTTTCCTCAAGCCGGGTCACCAGTCTGCGGCTGTGTTCGACCAGATGCCTGGCCCGCTCCTCCGCCGACCCGATTTCCTCGCTCCTGCCCTTCAGGAACTCGCGCACCTGCTCGGGGAAGGTATCCACGTCGATAGGCTTGGAGATGTACCCGTTGCAGCCGGCGGCAAGCGCCCGCTCTCGATCGCCATCCAACGTGGCAGCGGTGACGGCGACGATGGGGGTGGAATCCAGCTCCGACATACTGCGAAGCCTGGTCGTCACCTCATACCCATCCAACCCACCGATGTTGATGTCCATCAAAATCAGGTTGGGCTTTTCGTACATGGCAAACTCTGTGGCAGAGAGGCCATCCGAGGTGGTCACAACCTGAAAGCCCTCGCTCTCCAGCAGGCGGTGCACCAGCAACATACAAGCCGGATCGTCCTCAACGTACAGGACCTTTAAACGCTCCGGAGCAGGTTCGCTTTGCATCTATTGTGTACTCCCGGGGTACAATGCACTCATACAGTCCGCTTCAGGATCTCGTCCAGCAAATCCTCGTCGGTGAAAGCCCCCTTCTCCATCAGAGCTTCGATCTGATCGCCGAGGCGCTTGCGCTCGGCGCTCGTCAGATCTTTGGCAGTGATGACGACTACGGGAACCTTGCTCAACTCGGGGTCGGCCTTGAGCGCCTCCAGCACCTCGAAGCCGTCCATCCCAGGCATCATCAGGTCCAGCAGGACGAGATCGGGCCGCTCGCGCTGCACCATGGCAAGGCCCTCGGCCCCGTCGCGGGCTTCGAGGATCTGATAGTCACCTCGCGTCTGCAGGATACGGCGCAGCAACAAGGCGGATTGCGGATTATCCTCCAGAATAGCGATGCTGTGCACGCGCGCATCGATCTGTTCCAGCGAACCCAACAGACCTTCTTCCGCAGGCGGCGCCAGATGCGGCTCCTCCATCGGCAATTCGATCGTCCGCGCCCACTCGTCGCCGAGCAGGTGCTTTTCGACCGGGAAGGTATGGCCAGAGCAGTTGACCACGATCACCTCGTCCCGCTTGATGACCCCCTTGTTAAGCAGCTTGAAGAGCCCGGCGAAGGCCATCGCGGCAGCGGTCTCCATCGAAAGCCCATCCAGCTTTGCCATCACGTGCATCGCGTGGAAGGTCTCCTCGTCGGTGACGGCCTCAAAGGCGCCGCCGTGCTCCTTGACGACGTGTGCCAGGAAGGGGTAGGCCGGTCCGGGGTTGCCCGTGGCGACGGTGATGACCAGCGTCTGCGGGTTGAGCACGGGTTCGACGCTATCCAGCATGCCTTTCTCGAAGGAATTGACCATCGGCGCGCACCCGGCGGCCTGGATGCAGGCCAGCTTGGGCATGCGGTCCACCAGGCCCATCTGCAGTAGCTCCTGGTATCCCTTCCAAACCCCCACCGGCCCCATGCCGCCACTGACCGATTGGATGTACCAATCCGGGGTGCGCCAAGGCGTATTGTTGCCAGGACCGACAAACTGGGGAAGCTGCTCCGCAATCTCAAAGGCGACGGTCTTCATGCTTTCGCGAGCCGAGATGCTGCGGATGCCGCGGTCGCGGAAGATACCCTTGCGAGCCGCAAACTCGGCCGCAACCTGCTTGGTCTGATCGTACGTCGAGGTCACCTTGATGACCTCACTGCCATACAAGGCCACCTCGCGCATCTTCTCGGAGGGCACCAGGCTGGTGAGGAACGCCCACAGCTTGATGCCCGCCAGCGCAGAGTAAGCGGAATAGGATATGGCGACGTTGCCCGTAGAAGCGACCACAGCCTCCGTGATACCCAACTCTTTCATAAAAGAGATGGAGAGGGACGCCTGCCGGTCCTTGAACGAACCCGTGGGGCCTTGCCGCTCGTCCTTGACATAGATGTGAGGGCAGCCAAGCATCAGTCCCAGGTTGACAGCACGCAGCAGGGGGGTGCCCCCCTCGCCCATCGAGATCAGGTTGGCGTCGTCATTCAAGTGCAACAGCTCTCGATACCGCCACATATTGAACGGGCGGCCGCGAAGGGCCTCGGGCCAAATTCGGCTCACGCTCTCATAATCATAGACGACATCCAGCCAACCACCTCCACACTTTGGACATTCGGTCGGCGGACGTTCGAAAGGTTCTTCGTAATCACAGTTGGCGCACTTTAAGCGCGGGGAAGCAGGGCAGAGGTTCATATGATCTCCTTTCCTCAGGGTTAGGCCCTAGTATGCAGCAATTTCGCGTTTTCTACAAGCTCACCCCTACCCTCAAAAATGGGGCCGCTGGTCGGACAGGGCCCTTTCAGAGGAAAGACCCGTAAAAGAATCACTTCCCGTTTGCCGTCTAGCGAGGAATCACCCTGAGCTTGTCGAAGGGCAATTCCGAGCGGGTCTTGCACTCCAGGTCCGCAAAAGTCATCCCTCGACGGGCTCGGGATGACTTTGCTCGTCGCTGGCGAGGGCAATTGTTTTTTGGTAACTACTTTGACAATGTTAAATTACCCCCACCCGGCGCTGCGCGCCGACCTCCCCCGTACAGCGGGGGAGGTATACC
>JAFGED010000050.1 GCA_016931785.1 Anaerolineae bacterium | reverse complement strand
GGGTCGCCGTCGGCTGCCACTTGTAGTCCCAGTTGCGATTCAGATCGACGCCGTTGCCGTTCGGCCGCCCGGCGAGATCGTGGCTGAGGTAGTAGCCATCGGGGTTGGCGCACGGGATGATGTAAAGCGTGACGCCGTCCGGGACCAGGCTGGGGTTTTCCTGCAGATACTCCAGCGTCCTGCTGACCAAATCGACGGTGTTCCACTCATAACCGCCGTGGATGCCGCCGACGATGGCCCGCGCCGACGGCCCCGTGCCCAGGCGGTAGGCCAGCAGTGGATGCCCATTGAAGGACTGCCCGTAGGTGAACGGCCCCTCAAAGAAAGGCTGAGGCGTCGTCGTGGGAGGGACGGGTGTGTCGGCCGGTGCGCCGGTAAGCGTCACGTCCGGCACACCCGTGGCAGGAGCCAGTACCTGCGTAGGGACCAACGGGGAGGCGGTAGCCGACACGGCCGGCGAAACCTGGGAGCCGATAGTGCTCACGAGGGCAAAGCCCAAGGCCAAACCGGCGACCGCGACAACGGCCGCTATCAGGATGAGTACGATGAGCCAACGTCTGTCGTTGATATCAGGCACGACCACTCTCCGATGAAAACGCTAGAACCTGTTTGAACATTCGAGCCTAACCTTGTTAGGGTTACCTGACGATGAATGTAAGCGACCCCTCAGGGGAACTCGGCGATCTCGAACAACGCCCCCACCGTCGTGCGGCGCAGGCTGCTGCTGGAGCCAGAGGCCGAGCTGGGGATGACGACGTCGATCGCCCCCATGCCCTCTTCAGCGCACCAGGCGATCAACTCACCGGTCGTCTCATAAGGGGCCCAGTCGTCCCGCACCACATAACCAGCCGAATCGGCGTAGCGCCGCGCCAGGTCGAACGACGCCGGGTCCAGGCCGCCGGACGTATAGCCCGGATAGACCTGGCCGCCGCTGGTGAGACGCTGGCTGGAATGCCAGAGCACGACCCGCACGGAGCCACGGCCCTTGAGCACGAGCAAATAATCGGCCAGGTTCAGGGTCTCTGGCTCCGAGAGCGGTCTCGACCCTCCGGCTCCCTTCACAACCCCCTCGGGCTGATCAGGGTCCTTCGTCCAGTCGAAGGTATCCCAGTTGCGGTTCAGGTCCACGTTGTGGGCGTTGCGCCGCGTGCCGGCGGCGTTGCCATCGGGATTGATGGTAGGGATGATGTAGAAGGTGACGCCGCTCGGGATGCTGCCGCGTTCCCCGTTCAGGTCCTCTGCCAAACTATGGAGCAGGTCGCGCGTGTTGGCCTGGTCGCCCTGGATGCTGCCGACCAAGACGACGGAATCCCCCCGCCCATCGCCGATGATCCCCACCTCAATATCGCGCCCTTGAACCGACTTTCCAATCGATTCCCAGCGCAGCGCCGTATCCACCTCCGCCGTCGGTTCCACGAAGGGGGTCTCTGCAGGAGGCACCTCGGTGCCCACCACCTCCGCAGTAGGCACGCCAGGAGCAGCCGTGGCAAGCGCGGGGGGCAACGTCGGCTGCCTGTACCCGATGGTGGGCACCCCGCCTTGCCCCCCACCATCGAATAGGCCGGGCAGGGCCAGCGCACCTCCCAACCCGGCCGCGCACAGGCCGACCGCCAAGACGGCGACGACGACCAGCACAACCCAGAGCCAGGTGCGCTTACGCTTGGGAGCAGCCTGGGGATAGGGCGTGGCATAGGGCGGATATGGCGTCGGGGGAGCTGGATACGGTGCGGCCGGCGGCGCCTGGTAAGCCACGGGAGAAGCCTGGGGAGGCACGCTCGAGCGCGCTTCGACCTGTGCGAATGGCTGCGACTGCTGGGGCAGCACGCTGGTTTTTTCCAGGGGGCGCAGCTTTTCCGAAGGCGTATCCACGTCACGCCGAAAGTCGGCGATGCTCTGGTAACGCAGTCCGGGCTCCGGCTGCGTGGCCAGCATGACCAGGTGCTCGATCTTGGGCGAGATCGAGGGCAGCACGGCGCTGGGCTTTGGCAATGGAAATGGATTTGGAACCGGATCGTAGCCGGTCGATAGGTGCAACAACAGCACGCCCAAGCCATAGATATCGGACCGGGCGTCACTCTGCCCGGCAGAGCCCCATTGCTCGGGGGCGGCATATCCCGGCGTGCCCAACGTCACCGTATCGTGTGACTTGGTCGATTTGAAGAATCGCGCGATCCCAAAGTCAATCAGCTTGACCTGCCCATCGGGCATCAGCATCACGTTGGAGGGCTTGAGATCGCGGAATATGACGGGGGGATTCTGTGAATGCAGGTATCCCAACACGTCGCACAGCTGGCGCACGATATTGAGCACCTGCCCGTGGGGCAATCGCCCGGAAGGGCTTTCCTCCAGGACCTGCTCCAGCGTCTTTCCCGGCACGTAATCCATCACCAGGTACAGGCAGGCCGTCTCGGAAAAGAAATCGGTGACGGGGGTGAGGCCGGGATGGCTGAGCGTCGCCAGCATCTGCGCCTCCTGCCGGAAAGCGTCAGTGGCCCACTGGCGATCCTCCTGCGGGAGCTGCCTGGGAGAGGCCTCCTTTACGGCGCAGCGCCGGCCAGGCAAGCGGATGTCCTCCGCCAGGTAGACCGTCCCCATCCCCCCGCCGCCGATCCGGCGGACGATGCGATAGCGATCTTGAAGCACGTGTCCTTGTGGTAGCATCTCAGCACTCCTGATCAGTATGTGGTGCAAACAAACACGCGGCCATTACGGGCATGGCGGGATGCTCAAAACGACGCCCGCCGGGACATTGCTCATGTCCTGAATCTCGTCCGAGTTCCACCTCTGAATCTCCTCGGCAAACGCCAAGCGGTCCGCATACTCGACCAAATCCGGGCAAACGATCCCTGCGATCGCGGCCAGGCCCCCATCGCCGGCCTGGACGACGTACGTCCGCGGCGTCGGTTCCAGGGCGAACTCGGACGTAGCCAGCGGCGTGGACGTCAGCGCCGTCGTATCAGCCGGCTGGTCGGCGGTAGGCTCTCCAGGTGAGACGTCAGTCGGCACACCGGTCGGCGCGGGCACAGTGGCCGTAGGCGCGGGTGAAGGCTGAACCGTCGGGCGCGCCGTCTCCGTGGGCGGCGGCTCACGCGCATCGAGCAGGCGATGCGCCGTCCATCCGATCCCCCATCCGACTGCCCCCAGGAGAATCACGCCGCCGATCCACAGGAGGATCAAGGTTCCACCCTTGGGAAGCCGCGTCTTGATCCGGCCCATCACTCCAACTCCACCACGATCACGGCGATGTTGTCCTCTCCACCGGCCTGGTTAGCCGCCTCGATCAACGCATCACAGGCTTTCTGCGGGCTGCGGGCGCTCTCGACGATATGCTGCACCTCGGCATCGGGTACCATCTCCCACAAGCCATCGGAGCAGAGAATCAGGCGATCCCCTTCCTGAAGCTGAACCGGGAACGTATCCACCTCGACCGTCGGCTGGTGGCCCAGGCAGCGATAGATCTGGTTGCGCTGGGGATGGCTGCGCACCTCCTCCGGCGTGACGATGCCCGCATCCACCAACCGGGCCACCAGTGAATGATCCTGCGAGATCTGTTCCATCCGCCCGTCGCGCAGCAGATAAGTGCGGCTGTCGCCGACATTGGCGACCGTCGCCACATCTCCAATGACGAGCGCCGACGTCACGGTAGACCCCAGATCGCTGCTCTTCTTCTGACCGTGATTCATGAGCGTCTCGTTGGCCTTCTGGACCGCCTCGCTCAAGATGTCAGCGGGGACATCCTCCTGCGTCAACTTGCGCGTCGATTTACGCAAATCGGGCAGCACCTTGATCTTGATGATGCGGTCCGTCACGACCTGATTGACGGTGCGGCTGGCGAGATCCCCGGCATCGTGCCCGCCCATTCCATCGGCCACCAGGTAAAAGCCGATGGGCACCGTCTGCCCGTCCTGCTCTTTATCGTAGGTGAAGGTGATCACCGCGTCCTCGTTGCGCGCGTGTTTCTGACCCGGATGGGTCGCCTGCCCGTGCGAAGCCTTGAGCGAGCGCCCGGCAGCCGGGGCAGAAGGCAGGAGTGAAAAAGCGGTCAGCATGTCCGCCACGGTGGCGTACTGGTTCTGCATCGCCCGCTCGATAAAGGGACGCAACGCAGGCGGGGCAAACTCGATGCTCGAGCGCGACAGTTCCTTGTTAGTCGCCAGGTAGAAAAGCAGCCGTCCCAGGAATGTGATATCACGGTTGATCTGCGCCCGCACGGCGTGGCTATCGCCGGTCGGTAGGGGGACGCACGCGCCCAGGTCGGCCAGCTTTGCATCTCTTGCGCCTCCCACCACGATGAGGCTTTCGACGCTCACCTCGCCGCCGACCTCGGAGTGGGCAAAGCCATTGCTATGCAGGTAGGCCAGCGCCTGAGCGACCTGCGCAGTCTCGGCCAGTGCCTCGTCGGGCAGGCGCTGCCGCCGCCCACGTACCAACACACCCCAGCGACCGGGATGTTCGGCTACCGTGTAAATGTGCTCCTGGTACTGGAGGATATCGCGATGGGGCAAGATGTTGGCGTGCCCCGCGCTCAATTGGACCAACTTTTCGACCTCATCAGCAGGATGAAGGCCGCCTGGAGGTAACAAGCGCTCGTGGATCAGCACCACGTCCAGGGGCGCCTGGCACTGCGGGCACATACCGTAGGACGGCATCTGGGGAAAAAGCGTCTGGCAACTCGGGCAGTTGAGATCGAGGGCGTCGTAATAGATGGAGTGTTCCAGCTCCCGCGCCTTTGCAATGGCATACCGCCGCGTGGGGTCTTGAGGATGGGAAAGTACGCTGCCGGGTGGAAGGGGAGTGAGAGAAACAGGCGGCTGCTCTGTCCCCATCGGCTTGGTCGCCGACAGCGGCGCCGCAGGCGTAGCAGACGCCGCCGGTTGTGGCGGCTTGGCCGGCTGCGATTTCGAGCCGGTCAAAAAGCGCACAAAGCTCGAGGCCACCCCCTCCCCCGATTTGGGCGATCCGCGCTTCTCGGCCTCGGCGGGCGACATCGACCGCGTCGGCGAGAGGTCAGCTCCACAGGTCGAGCAGAACTTGGCCCCACGCCGGTTTTGTCCACCACATTTCTGACAAGTCAACATAGCAGTCCTCCACATACCCCTCGGGCGCGGTCCAACTACGTTCCCGCTGAAGGGAACAAGAGCACGAGCACTACCAAACCAACCACCAGGAACACCAAAGCCACCACCGCTATCAAGCCAAAGATGACCATCAGGCGATCCCATCCAGTGGCCGCCTTGCGGTACTTGGTCAACACCAAGCCACCCAACACCAAAGCCACTGGCACACTCAGGCATCCCAGTCCAAAGCTTCCAAATGCGAGAAAGGCTACCGAGGACGACGTTTCAAACTGCATCAGCACGATGGGGTTGACACAGGAAAAAATCCAGCTCCCAAACCCCAGCAGCATGGCGAGAATTGCCAGAATATTGGCCGCCCTACTGTCCGGCCGGACGCCTGGCCCCGGCGGCACCCGAGCGCCTACAGCGGGGGGAGCGGGCCGGGCCGAGCGAGCGGGGGCAACCGTCGAGTGCACCAATGAATCGGCAGTCAAAGCACGCTTGAACTCTTCGGCCGACTGGAAGCGCTGCGCCGGCTCTGCGGCCAAGGCCTTCATAATCACCTGCGCCGCGGGTTCCGAGATAAGGGGATTGAGCTGCTTTGGCGGGGTCAGGGCCGCTGCGCCGATGAGGCGCTCGACGCTATCGGCTGGCTCCTCGCCGGTGAGCAACGCATAGAGCGTCGCCCCCAGGCTGTAGATATCCGAACGGATATCGGTGCGTCCATGGCCATACTGTTCCGGCGGCGAGTAGCCCGGCGTGATAGCGCGCGCGCCCAGCATCGTGCGGAGCGCCGGATCGTAGAGCTTGGCGATGCCAAAGTCCACCAGCATTGGATGGCCGTCCGGCGCGATCTTGATGTTGGCCGGCTTGACGTCGCGATGGATGATGGGCTGAGGCTGGCCGTGAAGGTATGCCAGCGCGTCGCAGGTCTGCGCGATCCAAGGCAGCACCTCACCCTCCGGCAACGGGCCGCGCCGGTCTAGCATCTGCTGGAGATCCTCGCCCTCGACAAAGTCCATCACCAGATACTGGCCCTGCCCGGGCACGGCAAAGTGGTCGATGACCCGGGGCAGATTGGGATGATTCAGATTCGCCAGGATAGTGGCTTCCTTGCCAAACTGCTTCTCCGCCTCGGGAGATGAGGCGAGGTTCTCTTTGAGCGCGCAAGGACGCTCAAGGCGCGTATCCCAAGCCTCGTAGACTGCGCCAAAGCCCCCCTGCCCCAGCAGCTTGACGATGCGATAGCGGCTATCCACCACCTGGCCGATTGAAAGCGTCATAGTCTAGTCCTAAGTAAAAATAGCTTTCTGCAGCGGCACGACGAAAAGCGACTTTAAACCTTTAACCGGTGATCAGAACGCATCATCTCAAAACCGGGGAGCGGGGGGTGTGAGGGCGGCTGCGCCGCCCTCACACCCCCCGTCTTCCCCTACTTAATCAGGGAACGTACACCAGTAGATCGTCGAAATGGACCTCCGTCGGATCGTCCTCCACAGTACTCACCGTCAAGGCCAGGTCGCCACTATCATAAGCGGCATCTTCGGCCTCCGCCAGCAACTCCCCATTGACGACCAGCGCCAGGTATGTCCCATCGCAGATGGCCCGTATGTGATTTGTCGCGTTCCCCTGGCGTATCACGTCGGACTTGGTCCACTCCACCAGGAACACTCCTTCCGTCGGCCCTTTCTTGTAGACAGCAAAGTAGCCGTCCCCGCTGATAAGGAACATATAACCCTCGCCACTGGATTGAAAGCGGCATCCCAAGCCGTAGAAATTATTGTTGTTGGCCGGGCCCAAAACCTGGGTAGCATCCACCTCGATAGCCACGTCGGCGAAGGAGACGTACGCCTGCCCCCAGTAATAAAACGCCTTGTCCTCAGCGCGTACAAAATAGACGCCTTCCCTGTAGCCCATGCTGCCGCCCTCTTCCTCACTCACCTCCCAGCCAGAGTCGGGATCGCTAAAGCCATCCTGTAAAAGGATGAGTGCGGGATCGAGAACGAGCAAATCGTCAAAGTGAACCTCCGTGGGCTCGCTCTCAAAGGTCGTCGCCGTCAGGGCGATCCCCCCCTCGGTAAAGGTATCGTCCTCCGTCTCTGCCAGCACCTCTCCATTGGCGACCAACGCAAGACGCGTCCCGTCGCAGACAACGTGCAGGTGATTGGTGGCGTTTCCCTGGTTGATCGCGCCGGATTCGGTCCAATCCACCAAGAACTCGAAGCTGCCATCTACGACGCGCTGGATGGCATATTCGCCATCTCCGCTGACGCGCAAAAGATAACCATCGCCATCCGCCTGAACCCGACACATAACGCCATAGGCATTGATGTTAGCGGGAGCAGCAGAGATTTGAGTGGCATACACATCTATGACCAAGTCGGAAAAATCCTGAGGGCCCTCCCCAAATACCTGGATGTCTTCCGCCACACCGATGACGTAGTAGTATCCCTCGCCATAACCTGCACGTCCTTCCTCCCTCTCCCACTCCTCCCACCCAGACTCCGGGTCGCTAAAGTTGTCCTCGAACAATAGCCCGCCCAGCGGCTCTGGCGTGTGCGTGGGCATAGACGTAGCAGTGGGCGCGAAAGGCGTATCAGTAGGCGGGAACGGGGTATCTGTCGGAGAGGGAAGCGTGTCGGTCGGCAGTAGAGACGTAGCGGTGAGCGTAGGCGTAGCAGTCGGTTCCTCGCCCCCGCCAAAGACGTTCAGGCCGATCAACACTGCCGCCACGGCCGCGGCCAAGCAGAGCACGATGACGACCGTCAGCCCAGCGCCGCCCATCCCCCACAGAATGCCACGCCCGGCAGAAGCGGCCTCCTTGGGCTCTCGCGCGGGCTCTTTCCCCCTCGGCTTGGCGCCAGATGGGACGACGACCACGGTAGATCGTGGCACAATGCCCAATGCCCGGGCCATCTCCTCAGCGCTCTGGTAGCGCTGCCCCATCGCCATCTCCAGGGCCTTTAGCACCACCCTCTCGGTGTTCGCGCTCACCGCCTCGTTCACCCCCCGGGGCGTCACAAAGCTGGCCGGACTCGCCATGCGCTGCGTCGCCGTCGGCGGCAGCCTTCCCGTCAGCGCGTGATACAAAGTCGCCCCAACGCTGTACACGTCACTCCGCTGATCCGTGTGCCCCACCCCCATATCGTACTGCTCCGGCGGCGCGTACTCCGGCGTCCCAGCTCCCCTCATCACCGTCCGCGTCTGCGGGTCGCTCGGGTCCCACAGCTTCACCAACCCAAAGTCCACCAGCACCGCCTGCCCCTCAGGAGTGATGATGATGTTCTGCGGCTTGATGTCCCGGTGAATCACCCCTTGCTTGTGGCAGTACGCCAGCGCGTCCAGCAGCTGCCCTGCCCACCCAAGCACCCGCCCCTCCCCCTGCGCCCCCTCCCGCGCAATCCGCCCAGCCAGATCCTCCCCCTCCACAAAGTCCATCACCAGGTACTCGTTGCCGTCCCACGAAAAATAGTCCGTCACGCGCACCAGATTCGGATGCACCAGCGTCGCCAGAACCTGCGCCTCCTGCCGGAACTGCTCGCGCAGGTCTCCCAGCATACTCGCATCCAGACCCAACTGCGGGATCATCTCCTTCAACGCGATGGCGCGGTTCAGGCGCATGTCCCACGCCCGGTAGACCGCCCCCATCCCCCCCTGCCCCCGCAGCTTGACGATGCGGTACCGGTTATCCACGACTTGACCCGTGTCGAGTGTCATAGTTTCACCTCTCTCAAATACTCAAAAAACCAAAGACCAACCCCAACAACGCCAGTAGAATCATCCCCAGGATCGACACCTCTGCAGACACCAGGAAAATAGCCCCTATCCACCCCAAAAAGACCCGTCCTCCCGAAGGCGTCGCGATGAGGCTGACGGGAAGACGCGTCGTGTCACTCTTGGATTTGATCTCTACACAGCCGCTGGATCGCCGCTCTACAGGCACGAGGAGGCGGACAGGCCATGTAAGCCACCGCAGTCCCTTCAGCGACCGCCGCCCCAGTTTCAAATAGCGCGGGGACACCATCACGGTGGCCTCGCCGCTTTTATCGATGTTTTGCGGACGGACATGTAGCCACAGAACATCGGTACTGAGCGTGGCCTTCTCGCCAGGCGGGATATCCACACTCACTGACCAGGAGGGGAAGCTACCCCCAACCACCACATGCCCAAAATCAAGCCTGTCCGGGTCGATCCGCAGGACCTTCTGCGCCGGCTTACCCGGCGGCCGCTTCTCTGGCTGCTTGCCGCGCGGCAGCGCGCCATCCCCCAGCAGGGCCTCCCGCATCTCCTTGATGGACTGATGGCGCTTGTCCTTGGCGGGCCGTACCGCTTTCGCGATAGCCTCGTCGACGCGAGGGCACACCCTGGGATTAAGGCTGCGCACGCCGGGGAATTGGAACGGGATGAGGACCGGGTCGCGCAGCGTGAGCAACTGATGTAGCATCGCCCCCAGCGCATATACGTCGGCGCGCACGTCGGTCTGGGATTTGCCGTACTGCTCCGGCGGCGCGTAGCCATCGGTACCGAGCTCGATGGTGTCCCGCCGCTTGCCCGGCTTGAAGAACCGTGCAATGCCGAAATCGATCAACTTTACGGTATCGGAACCATTCACCACCATCACGTTGGCCGGCTTTATGTCGCGATAGATGATCTGCGGTTTCTGGCCATGGAGATAGTCGAGCACGTCGCACAGTTGTTCGCCCCAGGCCAACACCTGCCCCTCAGGGAACGGCTCGGCGCGCCCTTCCAGCATCTTTTCCAGCGTCTGGCCATCGACGAACTCCATCACCATGTAATGACGATCTCCTTCCTGGAAAAGGTCGCTCACGCGCACCAGATTTGGATGCTCCAGCCGGGCCAAAAGCTCGGCCTCGCGCTTGAAACAATCCAAAATACGCACTCTCTCGGCGGGAGCAATGGCCGATTCTGACATCTCTTTCACGGCGACGACCTTGTCCTGAAGCCGACGGTCTTGAGCCTTGTAGATGGCCCCCATCCCCCCCTGGGCGATCTTTTCCAGGACGACGTAGCGGCTCTTTGCCAGAACCGTGAGGGGAAGCAGCTCCCCGGTGCCAAAGCGTCCCGGCTGCATCGCCGGCGGAGGACTGGGAGGCAAGGGAGGCGGCTCGTGTCCCAGCGGGTGGCTGCAAATGCGACAGAAACGCGCGCCGGCGCGCATCACCGTGCCGCAATGGGGACACTTTCGGCCGGTGGGCGCCGTCGACGCAGTCAGGGGAGAACGGCAATTGGCGCAGAAACGGGCAGCGGCCCGCACAGATGTATTGCAGTTAGGACAAATGCGGCGCGGGCCACGCGTCGGAGCGGTAGGGGCAGGCCCGCCGCTCTTGGATAGCGCCATGCCGCAGTGCTTGCAAAAGCGCACCCCTTGGCGCAACGCCCCCCCGCAGCGAGGGCACGTCGAGACAGGGACGCTTGGCAAAGGACATCGACAAAGTCGGCAGAAGCGCGCCTCCAGGCGATTGAGCGTGCCGCAACTTGGACAGGCGTTCACGATTCCTCGCCCTCCTGCAGCAGCAACGTATAAGCAGCCGGACCAAAGCGCACGATGGAGTTGTTCTGCAAGGCAAACTCGCCGTCCTCGACCTGGCTCTCCTCGCCCGGGATACCGCCATAACTTACAAAAGTGCCACGGGTGCTATCTAAATCGCGCACCACCCAGCATCCGTCGCGCCGGCACATCTCGGCGTGGTGGCGCGACACCGTGGGATCACCGATCAGCAAATCATTCTCCGGCTCCCGGCCAATGGTGATGACATCCCTGCCAACCTCATCCAAACGAAGGAGAGGCGTCGAAAGCGTGTGCCCCCGTGCCACCAACACGGCAAAAGGCACCGGCTCCCATTCCGATAACTTTCGCGTCGATCGCACCGCCTGCAGCCTTTCCAGGCCGATCAGGAGAGGAATGCGGCTCATCTCCTGGTGCAAGAGAGCTATCTTGCTCGCCGAGCGCATCGCCAGGGCAGCCAGAAACACAGGCAACCCCACAGCCTGCACAGGCCAGTCGCCGATGTCGATCTCGCTGTTGGCGGGCAAATCCGGGTAAAGGACGATGTAGGTCATCGCCTCGGCCCAATCCACTGGTTGAGGGCGCACCAGGCCCGCGCCGATTTCCCCGGCATGGGCTTGACACCAATCCTTCCAATGATAGTAGTTGCGCTGCACCTGCTTGAATGGATTGGGCCGGTCAGGATTGAGAACAACCTCCTCGCCATCCTCCCTGATCGCCTTCCAGTCGCCTTCGCGCCCACCGACGATGGGGTCCCAGACGTGCTTTAGCTCGGCCAAAAAGACGCCGTCACGCTTGAGCACGACCAGATCGATCTCGCTGCTCTGCCCGACGAAAAAGTTGTGCAGGAGAACGAAATGCTCCCGTTGGGAATGGAGGTATTGGTAAAGTTCAAGCAGTGCATGCTGCTCTGCCTCGTGATGCGAACTATCGCCATACCACACTTCGACGCTCACAAGAGCACCCCTTTTTGCCCACTAAGGGCCATCGCCGTGAAAAACTTTTTCGCCCCATCACGGAGCTGGCCAAACACTCGGCCGGTTAACGAATGGTTCTATACCTATCCCAAACTGAAAGGCGCCTCGTCACGCCAACTTTTGCGTCAATTTACGCGTCTCGTAGCGCAGGCGCTTCGTCCGCTGCGGATCGGCCTGACCGTGCTGCTCCAGCTCCTCCGCCTGGCGCTCCATCTCGGCTGCCAGCGTTTCCTCGCCCATATCCAAAAGCCGGGTAGCGGCAGCGCGCAGCTTGCGCGTCGCTCCGACCACGTCTCCCTCCTCCAGGTCAGCCTGGGCAAGGCGCTGCAGCTTGTAGGCGCTCAAGGCCTCGACGACGTGCATCACCTCGGGCGTCTGGTACGTCGCCCGGGCCGCGTCAGAGGTATACTCGACCACCACGTCAGCCCGCGCCTTGAGGCCAACCGGGCCGCCGGCAGGGTCGTCGCAGGCCAGGAGGGTTTGAGCCAGACGATAGACGCCTGGCTGGCGCGACGGCACGATCAGCTCTAGGAGCAGCGCCGGCTCCTCCCCGACCACCAGGTCGCCCAGGGAAAAGCTATAGCTACCATCAGCGCTGACCGCTTCCAACGGCGCGATGGTGGGCCGGACACGGTACGCAGCCCGCACCTCCACCCCGTGCGCGGGACGCAGCTTTACCTCCAGGCCACGGTAGCGCACCGCCTGCGCCCGCTGTAACTCGTGGGTAAAGGCCTCGGGAATATCGTCGGGATCTTCCAACAAATACGCCTCACCGCCGGTCTGGTCAGCGACGGGGATCATGAGTTCCTCGTTGAACTCGCCCCCCAAGCCCATCGTGCTGATGGGAACGCGCGCCCGGCGGGCGCGCGCGGCCTCGGCACGACAGACGTCCTCATCCTGCGTGAAACCATCGGTGAGCACGAGCATCCGCTCGGCCAGGTCAGCTCCGGCCCCACCGCGCTCCACCTCATCGAATCCCAGGGCCATCCCCCGCCCGATGTACGTATCGTCCCCCAACTGCAACTGGGCCAGCCCATCCACAGCACCCAGCAGGCGGCGCTTTTCGGCACCGGAGGTATTGGGGATGAGTGTGACTGCCTGGCCTGCAAAGGCGATCAGGGCAAACCGGTCGTTCGACCGGAGCTGCTCGACCGCGGTCAGCAGCGCGTCCTTGACGCGGTCGATCTTGCGCGGCAGACCGGTTAACACCTCTTGGGGTATCCCCGAGGATTGCCAGGCCGGCACGCCATCCACCAGGACCTCCTTCAGCAAGCCCTTGCGGGCCAAATCCTCGAACTGGGCCTCCGTGGCCAAGCGAAAGTGCATCGACTCGCTGACGTCCACGACCAGCGCGAGGTTGACCGGCAGCGAGCCGGCATCACTGCCGCCGCTCGCCTCCAGAAGCAGGTAGATCAATCGTGGACCGCCGGTGGCAGGTAGATAAGGTGTGTTCACCGTGCAAGCTAAATATAGCGCTTTAGGCATATCTTTTAGCACCCATCACTACAAATGACCCCCTGCCTCACTCACCCAAGGGAACAGTCAGCGTACGAAACAACTCCTTCAGGCCATACAAAACGCCGGCGATACCCAAGAGTACAAAAAAACCATCAAAAACGATGAGAATTGCGCCCCCGGCGGTCAATGCACCTGTCGCATCAACAAGCTCAGAAGATCTCGCATTTTGAATACCGGCCAGGGTCACTATGGCCAATGCCACACAGAGCCCAATAGACCCAAGCAATGTGACCAGGCTTCTGATCACGTCCCTAAACTGAAACGACTCGCCGAGCACAAAGCGCCGATGGAGCGAAGGGAGAACGGAGTAACCAGATTCGGCGCGTTGCAAAAGCCTCCGGGAAGCCAGAACATAGGCATCGGTGAGGGGCAATCGCCACCATCCAGGAGGATACACAATGCTCAAGTCAATGGGAGCCATCTCACTCGCACGTTTGAGAAAGCGACGCAACTCAAAAGCGTTGACACGATCGCTCCTGAGCCTTTGTCCCCCGATCAACATCTCAAGCCACAGGCCCCCGGAGTACTTGCCGGTGCGCATCACGACGACCAAAGAGTCAACTTCCTCCCATCTCGTCCAGGTTCTACCCTTGTCTAGAGAGAACCCTGTGGCGTCCGCCCTCAACTTTCCTCTCAAGGGCTTGGCGGCTCTCAGAGCCTGCGGCTGAGAAACCTCTGTCAGCCGGCCACGACGGTCGGCGATCGGGTCAGCCTGGAAAATGAAGCGCTCTTTCTTGCCGTAAATGAAATCACCATCGCGCAACACCTGATCCCTGATCGGGGGCTGCCCACCGACGATGACTTCCACCATCGGCTCCTGCGGCTGCCGCAGACGACATTCTCCCCCTGCATTATAGACGGCCAGGCTCTGGTGAATCAGTTCAACTCTAGCACCTTCAGGTAACCAAAGTGAGAAACCAGGTGCCAAGATGCGCGGGGGCAGGTTATTTCCCATCGCTTTCTCCACGAGCAGATTATCACTCCGCCCGGCGGCAAAAGTCGAGCACGCCATCCGCACCGCCGCGCCGCTCCAGCGCCAGCATCCTGCGCAGCCCCTCGCCGTACATCCCTTCCTGCTGCTCCATCAACACCACCTTTTTGACCGCCCCCAGCGCCCGCAGCGTCCTGTGCGCCACCCACTCGGCGAATCCCTCGCGCACGAGCGGGTCGCGCAGGAGCGGGCAGTTCTCCCCCTCCCAGGCGTGGGCCCACTCGTGAGCCGCGACCTGGATGAACAAAATCTGCGGCAGGCCAGAGAGCAGGTACATCACCCGTCGATGCCCCTTGCGGGCAAAGAGCCCCACTACCCTGGCCGGATCTGCGGGCAGATCATCGGGCGCCTCCGCCGCCAGCCGCTGAAGATGGTGGTGATCCACCAGCGTGAAATCGGCGCCCACGTTGAGCCCCAGCCCCAGTTGGCCGGTAACGATGTGGGCCACGCGCTCGAAAAGCTCCCGCCCGCGCGCCTGATCGTAGATAGCGGTCCTGTGGCAGCGCGGGCAGATGTGCCTGCCATCGGGCAGCGCCACGTGATTGCTCCCCACCGGCACGCCGCAGCCATCACAGTGCGGCGCGCTTTGGTGGCAACGGCGGCAGACGACGATGGCCTGCTCGTCCGGCTCTCCCTCGGCCGTATAGATCCACCCACGCCCCCACAAGCGGCGGCCGCACAGGTGGCAGTGTTTGGAAGATCGTCTTTCACCTATGGGTGGAACTCCTCGAGCGCCAGAGCTGCGGTCATATATCTAGCGCACCCACCGGGGACACAGCTTCTGTATATCCGATACGTTGGTGACGTTGGCCGGCTCGCCGCGCGGGCCCGTGGCATTGACCACCATGATGTCATGATTCCCCAACGCCCCCACCGGCTTCAGATACAGGATCATCGAGCCATCGGGAGAGATAAAGGGCTGATGAACCTCGGCGGCCACAGCCTGATAGCCAGCTTCGTACGGGCTGGCCCGGTGCAACTCCTTGTTGATCCCGAAATAGAAATAGCGGCTGTCGGGCGACCACATAATCGGAATATCGCTATCGAGAGACCCCTCATACGTCGCAGCCACCATGGTGTCATCTGCTATCCGGCGGATGCTCATCGAGTACGTCTTATCTTGCTTCCAAAGGACGACCTTGTACTGACCGTCCGGAGAAGCGCATTCCATCAGCTTGGCAACGCCACAGCGACATCCATAGTACAGATTGTACGTGCCGCCATCCAGTGTCTTGGCCACCCCGGTGTCCGAACACGTAGAATTTGCATAGGTCGTGGGTCCAACCAACTCCCCTTGCGACATCGACGGGCTCGTCTTGGCAAGGTAATAGCCTACGTCGGTCTGGATGGTGTACAGGATGGTGCCCGACCCCAAGACCGGGCCCGGCGGCGAGGTTGGCGTCAGAGTGACGTTCAACGTGGGCCTCGCCGTCGGAACCGGTGACGGCGTGAAGGTGGGCGTCAGTGTCGCCGTCGGCATTGGCGTATCGGTCGGGATCGGCGTCATCGTCCAAGTCGGCGTCGGGAGAGACGTGCTGGTTGGAATCTGGGTGGGCGTCGCCGATGGCGTCAGCGTGTCGGTCGGCACCACTGCGACGACCGGCGCCGTCGGCTCAACCTGCCCCCCAGGAGATCGCAAAAAGAACCACCACCCTCCAAACCCTAACGCCCCCACGAGCAGCGGCGCGGCGATGAGCGATGCCACCAAAGGCCAACGGCTCTTTTTCTTTCCCCCCAAAGCCGACTTCATCGCCAGGGCGGATGGGAAACGAGCGTTGGGGTCCAACTGCACCGCCTTATCGATCGTGAGGGAGGTCTGCGTCGAGACCTTGCGGTTCACATTCCGCACCTGAGTAAAGACAAAGGGATGGGCCTCGGGATTATCGCCGGTGAGCAACTCGTACAGCATCGCGCCTAGCGCATAGATATCCGAGCGCGGGGTCGTCTGCCCTTGACCGGCGTACTGCTCCGGCGGGGCATAACCCACGGTCCCCATTTTTAGGGTGTCGGTGCCCTTTGACGGATCGAACAATCGCGCGACGCCAAAATCGATCAACTTGACCCGCCCTTCAGGCGTGATCATGACATTAGCAGGCTTCAGATCGCGAAAGATGACAGGCGGTTCGTGGGCGTGCAAATAGTTGAGCACGTCACAGATCTGGGTGGCCCACTCCAACACCTGCTCCTCGGTAAACATGCCCTCAGGACTCTGCTCCAGCATCGCCTCCAGCGTTAGGCCCTCGACGTACTCCATCACCAGATAATGCCGTTCCTTTTCCTCAAAGGCATCCACGATCTGCGGAAGGTTCGGATGGCGCAGGCCAACCAGGATTCTCGCCTCGTGCTGGAACTGGGCGACCGACTCGGCTCGGTCGGTGGCGTCGACGAACCGCTCCAACAGCTCCTTCATCGCCCACAATTTGCCATACAGCTTGGTATCCTCGACCAGATAGACGGCCCCCATCCCGCCTTTGCCCAGCACCCTCACGACGCGATACCGTTCGTGCATCACGGTGCCCACAGAGAGGAGCGCCTGAACGCTCAGCGCCTCACCGCAACCGGCACAGAATTGGGCGGTGTCCCGGTTACCATCGAAGCCACATTTTTCACAGGTACGCATAGTAAACTTTACCTCACATCTTTTCGTCCGAGTACAATGGCTATGGCCAGACTGAACACAAATCCAAACCCAACCAAAAACCCCCAAGTCTTGAGCAGGTGGCCCGCCGAACGGGTGTACTGGATACGAAACTCCTGCTTGTCCGGGATATTCATCGGCCCCGGCTCAATCGTCACCGTCTTGGTGACCGTCTCGGTGACCGTGACCGGTTCGTTTTCGATCACCTGCGGAACAGTGATGGACACGGTATAGGTAACGACAGGCAAAGCGGGATCCGGCTGGATGGGCACCTCGACCAACTGCGTCTTGGTCAGCACCGTCACCGCCTCCCAATCCTCGGCCCGTTTTTCGACCTCTACCCCGACCTGCTCGACAATCGTCCCGGGCAGGAGACGGAACATCGTACGGCTGCCCAGCCGTTCCACGTCCACAGAGGTGCCCAGTCCCTCCATCGTCCAGCGGGTAAGCGTCAGATTGGAAAAATGCTCCGTGATACCCGGCAAGTTGAAGAGCACCCCGGCAAAGATCATTTGAAAGAACAACACAAGAAAGACGATATAGATCACCGCATTGGCATTGGGCACGATGGCAGAGATGAGCAGTCCCATCAATATCGCCGTCAGCGTCCCCAGCACCAGGGTGATGTATATTTCCAGCAGCGCGGGTAATATAACCCCCTCCGTAGGGTAGCCGACCCTGAACCCGATCACGAGCATCAGCAGAGCACATTGGACCAGGGCGAACCCACCCAGCACCACGACCTTGGAGGCAATGTAGGGCAAGACTCGCACAGAGACCATGCGCTCCCGCTGATAGATCGGCCACTCCTTGACGATCTCGTAGACAGCGGCGAACAACCCCAGCAACACCGCCGCCAGCGTCATGATAAACAAAAGTATCTGAGTATCGCTGACGACGTTATAGACGGCGACACTCTTGCCCGTCTCCGCCAACTCGGCCTGCAACAAGCTCCTGATCTCGGCCCGCTCGTTGCCGACCAGCCAATTGCTATCCGAAACTAACAACACCAGTGCGCCAATGATGGGCATCACCGCCCACAAGACGGCCATGAGCAGCTTGTCCCGACGCACCAAGTCAAAATAACGCCGAGTGAGTACAGAAAACTGCCGCACCATGCTGATCTTGGAACGCGGCCGCGCCTTGCCCTGGCTCGCAGCACGTCGGACCTGAGAGACTTGGCCCAAGCGGTCGGCCACGTACTTTTGATACTGAGCCGATTGCTTGAACGCCTCCTCGCTCGCAACCGCCTTTTTCCGCGCCGCCTCGGGATCGGGATCGTCCAGCCGGGCGTAGATATCGGCAAAGTCACCGCTCTGCACGCCAAAGTACTCGAGCGCCTCCTCGGGTGGCCCGAAGTATACCATACGTCCCTGGGAAAGAAAGCAGACGTGATCGCACTGCACGATGTTGGCCGTGGCGTGCGTCACAAGTAGAATCGTCCGCCCGCCATCCGCCAGGCGACGCAGCGTGTGCATCATCTTTTTCTCCAGACCTGGATCGAGCCCGGAGGTCGGCTCGTCGAGAAAGAACAGGTTCGGCTCGGCCAAGAGCTCGACGGCGATGCTGACGCGCTGTCGCTGACCACCGCTCAAGCTGCTGACGACCTGCTCCTTCTGCCCCACCATCTCTACCTGCTCAAGCACCCGGTTGATGCGCCGCTCGATCTCTTCAGGGGAGGTATCTGCGGGAAGCCGCAACTGGGCCGCGTACCGCAGCGCTTCGGCGACGGTCAGATCATTGTGGATGATCTCATCCTGGGGCACGTAGCCGACCAGCGTGCGGTAGAGATCGAACTGATCGTAAAGATCATCGCCATTGGCCAGCACCTGGCCCTCGTTTGCACGGGCAAAGCCGTTGAGCGCCATCAAGAGCGTGCTCTTTCCCGCTCCGCTGGTGCCTACAATCGCGACGAACTCGCGCGGGTAAACCGATAAATCGATGCCGTAGAGGATGCGCTTCTTTCGCCTCCCGCGATTTGCATCCCGCACCAGCCCCATGCCATCCAGCCGCACGCCGCCAGTAGTAGCGTATTGCTGGAAACCGGTCGCCTCGTACAC
The DNA here is from genome assembly GCA_016931785.1 of Anaerolineae bacterium. Lineage (GTDB taxonomy): Bacteria > Chloroflexota > Anaerolineae > B4-G1 > B4-G1 > JAFGED01. The sequence goes on along the minus strand of JAFGED010000050.1, from coordinate 11,641 downwards.
CAGCGTAAAGGGACCAATCTGCACGACGTCCCCAGGCTGCAAAAGACAGGGACGCTCCAAACGCCCCCCATTGACAAAGGTGCCGTTGGTGCTGCCCAGATCGGCGAGGACGTGCCCCCGGTCCGTGAGATCAAGACGGGCATGCTCCCAAGAAACGATCGGGGCCGATAGGGGGATGTCGGCCTGGGGATTACGCCCGATGATGACCGACGCCTTCATCCCCAGATCGGTCGCCCCCACGCTGATGACATTGGGAACCGGCGCTGCCACCTCGGCGGTGCGGAAGGTAAGGCTGACCGAGTTGCCCTGCAAATCGCCAATGCGCAGAATGTCGCCATCACTGAGGAGAGCGCTCTGCATAGGCTGACCGTTCACAAACGTGCCGTTAGTGCTGCCCAGGTCGACATAGTGCCAGGCGCCATCCCGCCGCTCGAACACACCATGGTGACCGGATACATAGTTGGGCGACAGGACGATATCGTTATCCGACCTGCGGCCCATCGTAAAGGCATCCTGATCGAACGTCACCTCCCACTGCGCCTCTCCAGGCTCGCGGACGACGAGACGCGGATGCTCTGGCAACCCTAACTCTGCCAAGCTCGCCTCCTGCGTCTCTTCCGGCGGTTTTTCCTGCGCCGTCCCTGCCTCCCGCAAGCCGTCCGCCGGCGGCTCCGGCTCTGGCTCCGGCAGCACCCGCGTCACCTCCGCCGCCTCTGCCTGCTCTTTACATTCATCCGCCGAGAGCACCTCTGCCCGATCTTTTAGCTCGCCCTGTTCCGGCAAGCTTTCTGGCAGCTCCCCTTCCTGAGAGTCAATCGAAGGCAAAGGCTGACCGCAGCCCGAACAAAAGTGGGATTTGGGATTCTTCGATTCTTTGCCGCAACTAGGGCAAACGCACGACATCGGATTCCACCTCCGTCTCCCTTACCTTTTGGACTTTTGCAACCAACCCGCCCCGGTGCCGCCTCTGCCCAGGCGAGGCAGCACCGGGGTGAGAAATCACGATCCATCTGAACGACGAGGCTATTTCACCGCGGGACGACGCTCATTTGATACGTCTGGGTGCTGCCCGGCGGCGTGCCTGCATCGACCTTGACAAAGTACTGCTTGCTGGGATTGAGCGTACAGTTCACATACTTGTCGCTGCTTCCTGTGGTGCCGATGTGACAGACGTACGGATTGCCCGGCGCATCCTCAAAGATCGCCGCGCCCCAGTTGGTGCCGGACGGCATGTTGCGAAGCCACAGCCGGACGTTGCTCACGCCGCCCGGGTCTAGCGAATAATAGTCCCGCGTGTCAAGGGGGCTGAAGGAGCCACCACAGGTAACCCCCACGACGGTGGAGCCGGGGTCATCCCGCGAGTCCGGCTCTTTAGGCACACACCTGGGAACAGGGTCCTGCCTCAAGATAGGAAGATAGGCCCAGTCCGTAGCAGTAAACTCGTAACACGCGGTAACTTGGGCATCGTCCAGCCAGATCACCTCAGTCGATCCCGCCGTGTCACCGTACAGCTCGAACACGAGCGCCATATACTCGCCGGACATCTGGTCCAACGTGGCGGTATCCGTGATCACCGTGTACCGGCTGCTCCAGCCAACGGGGCTCTCACCGATAGGCCACCAGACGAGATACGTATCGAGCGCCCCCTCCTCGGTCAGCGTGTACAGGTTGCCGTATGCGTCATCATTACCATTTGCATCCTGATACAGCCTGTTGTACGTGATGGTCACGGTCAGCAAGTTGTTGGGAAATAGGAATGCCTGTCCGAGTGCGTCGTAGTCATAACCACCGGTGGTCATACAATATCCGTCATTTTCGTCCACCATGACCAGGGAATGGAGCGGCGAGGCGTAGACCGTGTTATCAAAGTAGACCTCCGGGCACACTTGCACCCAATAATCCACCGACCCCGTGCCGTCGCCGAATTCCTCCACATCCATTTGGGGATTCTGAGTCAACTCCACACAATATACGTCTGCCGTAGCTTGAGGCGATGCGTCGCCCACGCCACTCGCGCTCAAACCTGCCAGAGGGAAACGGACGTCATGACTGGGAACCTGCGCGCGCCCGGCAAGAGCATCCCCTTCGACCGCCACATCCTCAACCGCCGGCAGGTCAGGCTGAGCCCGCCCTGCCTCGTCTATCCCAGCCGCCAACGACGGCGGCAGCTGATAGACCAAGCTGCCGTCGCCCGGCGCGGGCGGCGTGTTGGCCGGCCGAAAAAGCGCCGACGTCGCTTCCTCTCTCGGCGCACTCCCCGCTACCCCCAAACCACCTGCGACGATGATGATGACAGAGACGACAATGGGAATCACAAACTTTTTCATCTTACGCCTCCTTATTATTGAATGCCTTTGCTTCTGCAAACCGATTGTTACTGCCCCGCAGGCTGCGGCGCTCCTAACCACCCGACGGCGGCGTATTCGTCGGCTTTGGCTTCCCACCTCCTCCCCCTCCGCCGGGCGGAGGGGCTGGCGTATTTGTAGGAGTAGGGGTAGGGGTCGGCGGAGGCACGAAGCGCAAGGTCCACCACTCGCCCGTCCGGGATACCCGCTGCCACTTCCCCTCTATTCTCTCTTCCACGATCACCGTCCAACGGTACGTCCCCAACTCGATGCCCACCTCACTCACGGTGAAACGGAACGCCATCTCCTCAACCACCCCATCTGCGGGCAGCGAGACCTCAGCCCCGCTTTCATCTTCGATGATGACGCGGAAGCGCTGGCCCGATCCCAGCCTATCTCCCTCCCAGACGAGCACGATCTCTCTCCCGGGATAGAGGTAATACGCGGTTCCATCCTCCGGCTCGAGCAGCGTCGGAGCTGGAACCAGCGTCGGCACCGGCGTGTCCGTCGGCGCAGATGTCGACGTGGGCGTACTCGTCGGCGTGTCGGTCGGCGTGGGTGTACTCGTCGACGTGGCAGTGGCGGTGGAGGTAGGCATTTCAGTTGGCTCGGCAGTGGCCGCGGTTTCACCAGGAGAGAACAAGGACGCAAGCCTGCCCCCCATTCCCCCAAACACGACCAAGCCCCCTCCGACCAGGACGGCGAGCAAAGCCAGCACGATCAGGCAGCCCAGCGACCACCCCCAGATGGGCGAACGGCGCTTCTTTTCAGAGGGCCCGCCTTCCGCCTTATCCATCTTGAGCGTTTTCTCGCGTCTCGGCGGCGGTGCAGGCGGCTGGGACAACGCCTGCCCACTCCAGTTCGGCACAGGTACTCCAAATGCCTGCGCCATTTCCGCCGCGCTCTGCCAGCGCTGCGAGCGAGCCAGCTCCAGAGCCTTCATCACCGTCTTCTCTGTCCGCTCGCTCACCCCCGATACCGTCTCTCGCACCGGCACGAACTGCTCCGGATCCGCCATACGCAGCGTCGCCGTCAGCGGAGCCTCACCCGTGAGCGCGTGATACAGCGTCGCTCCCAGGCCATAGATATCGGACCGGATATCCGTGTGCCCCATCTGGGTGTCGTACTGTTCCGGCGGGGCGTACTCTGGCGTGCCCACTCCGCGCATCGCCGTCTTTGTGCGCGGATCGTCGGGATTCCACAGCTTGACCAAGCCAAAATCCACCAGCACCACGCGCCCGTCAGGCCGGATAATGACGTTCTGGGGCTTGATATCCCGGTGGATGATCCCTTGGGCGTGGCAATAGGCCAAGGCATCCAGAATCTGTCCGGCCCAAATCAAAACTTGATTCTCGGACAGCGCACCCTCCCGCTGGATGCGGGAGGCCAGTTCCTCACCCTCGACGAAATCCATAACCAGATAGGCATTACCGCGCTCCTCGAAAAAGTCCCCCACCCGCACGAGATGGGGGTGACTCAGACGCGCCAGTATCTGTGCCTCTTGCTGGAACTGGGTACGCAATTGCGCCAGGGTATCTGGATGGATGCCAGGTTGGGGGGTCATCTCCTTGAGCGCCACAGGGACGTTGAGCCGGCTATCCCACGCCCGGTAGACGGCTCCCATTCCCCCCTCTCCCAAGAGAGACTCTATACGGTAACGCTCTTGCAATATGTCTTTGGCTTGTAGTACCATCTTCTCTCCTTGAACATCAAACCCTGATGTATCTCAAAACATAGTCTCTTGCCAATCCCGGACAGTTCTGATGGGCTGCCAGAAAGCCGCGACTTTTCCCACTCGCGCTCTACTCCGCCAAACCCCACAGCCGCACTGTGCCATCCAATGATCCAGAGACCAAGAACGTCCCATCCGGCGAAAAGGCCACGTCGCTGACATAGCCGGTGTGCGCATTGATCAGGCACAGCATCGCGCCATCTGAAACCTGCCACACTCGCAGCGTGCCATCGTCCGAGGCGGAAGCCAGCAGGCTGCCATCGGGGCTGAAAGCAACGCGCTTCACCTGGCCCGCGTGCCCTTCAAGAACGCGCGCCGGCGCCCCGTCCGAAACCTGCCAGAGGCTGATTTCGTCCCACGACGCCGTGACGAGAAGCGAGCCATCCGGCGAGAAAGCGACGCTCGACACCCAGAATGTATAGCCGCTCAACTCGAAAACCTGTGTTCTATCAGAGGTCTCCCACACCCGCGCCGTCTTGTCAGCCGATCCCGTCGCCAACAGCCTGCCATCAGGAGAAAAAGCCAGACTGACCACGTCATCGGCGTGAGCCTGCCAAGTATATAACAGCGCCTTGCCAGAGACCCGCCACAACTGCACAACACCGTCCAGCAGCCCTACAGCCAACACGGAGCCATCCGGGGAAAAAGCCAGGCTTTTCACCCCGCTGACCTGGTCTCTCTTCAGGGCCTGCAGCAGGCTCCAATCGTGCACCTGCCAAAAGTCGATCTCGCTCCACGACGCTGAAGCCAACAGCTTCCCATCGGGAGAAAAAGTCAAGCCTGCCATATCGCCCGCATCATTCACCAGCACGCGCCAATCCACCCCATCCATCGCACGCAACTGCACCGTGTTGTAACTCGCCGCTGCAGCCAGCGTGGCCCCATCGGGAGAGAAGGCAACGTACTCCACGGAATCCGTGAAACCCACCAGCGTGTGCAGCAGCGTCCCATCGGAGACTCGCCACAGCCGCACCGTGTCGTCATCCGAAACCGAGAGCAGCATCTCCCCACCGGGCGAAAAGGCCACACCCTTCACCGGTCCCGTATGCGCCTCCAGCCTATAGACCACCCCCCCATCAGATGTGTTCCAGAGACGCACGATCCTGTCCAAAGACCCTACGGCCAACATCTCTCCATCAGGCGAGAAAGCCACATCCCTGACCCAGCTCGTCCCAAAACTGCTTTCCACTTCGAACGTGCGCAGGTGCTTGCCGCTCGACACCTGCCAGAACCGCACTGTCCCGTCGTCCGAGCTCGAGACCAGCACCTCGCCGTCGGGAGATAGAGCCAACCCCCTTACGTATCCCTCATGTCCCTCGAGCGTGTGCAGCAGCGTCCCATCGGAGACCTGCCACAGCCGCGCCGTCTTGTCATCGGAGGCCGAGGCCACGGCCCGCCCACCGGGGATAAAGGCCACACTCGTCACTTCCCCCGTGTGTCCCTCCAAGACGCGCACAAGCTCGCCATCCGGCACACGCCAGAGGCGCACCGTTTTGTCCCAAGAGCCTGAAACCAACATCTCGCCGCCGGGAGAAAAGGCCACGCTCGATACCCAGCCCTTGTGCCCCACCAGTGTATCCTGCAACGCTCCATCCGATACCCGCCGTAGCTGTATCGCATTATCCCGCCCTGCGACGGCAAGCAGCGTCCCATCGGGCGAGAAAGCGACATCTAGCGCCCAAGCGTCTGTTTCGATGAAACGCACCCGCTCCATCATTCCAGTATCGTATAGATACACGCCCAACGACGAAGCCACGGCCAGCAAGCTTCCATCAGGAGAATAGGCCGCGCGCTCCAAAACGCCCATCCCCAATCGAGCCAACTCCACCATTTGGTCGGTGTTTTCTGGAGATATGACTGCCCTTGATTGGGGCAGTGGCATACCGGTCGCCAAAACCTGCGAGCCAGGCGTGGGAATGGCCCCCGGAGACGCAGTGAGCGCTTCAGGCGTCTGCAGGCCCGGCCCCTGGAACCAGGCCGCGATCGCCCTCCCGCCCCCGCCCAGGGCCAGCGCCAGGATAACGGCAGACGCGACCGACACCACTATCAACGCCGCGAGCCCGCCTGCAATCCACGCCCATTTTGGCAGCCGCTGGCGCACAGGAGAAGCGGCCGCCTTGGCCGTCGCAGATCGCGCCTGTGCCTTGATGGGCGCCGGCGCTTTTGACTCTCCTTTCAATGCCCGTGCCATCTCCTTGGCGCTCGAAAAGCGCTTGGACAAAGGCAACTCCAGCGCCTGCATCACCGCCGCCTCGGTCTGCGCGCTGACGTGGGAGGTAAAGCGCCCAATCGGCATGAACGACCCGGGGTTGGCCATGCGATCGCCGGCAGTGGCCGGAGGTTCTCCCGTCAAGGCGTGATAGAGCGTCGCCCCCAAACTGTAAAGATCGCTGCGAGAATCAGTGTGCCCAGGATTGACACCATACTGCTCAGGCGGAGCGTAAGCCGGCGTCCCCATGCCGCGCATGGCCGTATGCGTCTTTGGATCGCTCGGATCCCACAGCTTGACCAGGCCAAAGTCCACCAGTTCTACGTGCCCGTTTGGGCAGATGATCATGTTCTGCGGCTTGATATCACGATGGATCACCCGCTGGCTATGGCAGTATTCCAGGGCATCGAGCAACTGCAACGCCCACGCCACGACCTGCTGCTCGGGAAGCGCTCCCTCCCGCTCAATCCGGTCGGCCAAGCTCTCCCCTTCGATAAAGTCCATCGCCAGATAGACGTTACCGCTCTCCTCGAAAAAGTCGGTGACGCGGACAAGATGGGGGTGATCCATCCGTGCCAGGATCGTCGCTTCTCGGCGAAACTGCCGACGCAGTTGGTCCAGCGTTTGGGAATCGAGCCCAGGCTGAGGGATCATCTCCTTGAGCGCCACTGGCACGTCAAGGCGCGTATCCCAAGCGTGATAGACCGCTCCCATCCCTCCCTGTCCCAAGAGAGAAACGATGCGATAGCGATTTTGAAGAACTTGACTCACTGCAAGCGTCATAGTCCGGTCCCGATTGCAGGCAACCAGCAGCGCCCAGACCAAGAGCCTGGCGAATTTGCTACCGCGGCCCGGCGTTCCACGCCGAGGCGAATCTGCCCCACGTGCTAGGCGTAATAGTTGAGCTTCACCCGTCCAAAGCGCACTTCATCCCCCTCGTTAAGCGGGGTAGGCTGCCCTGGCAAGATTTTTTGCTGATTGACGTAGGTGTAGTTGGTGCTGTTCAGATCCTCGATGTAGACCTGACTGCCCTGGACAAAGATGCGCGCGTGCTTCCGCGAAACGCCTCCCTCGTCGCCGCCGTGATCGCTCAGGTCGATCTCGGGAAAGACCCCGCTGACGGGGTCCTCCCGCCCGACAAAGATCTCGGTCTTGCCAGCCGGGAAGGGTAATGTCGCGTTCGTGCCCTGCACAACCAGCCGCCCCGGCACAGCGGCCATTGGCAACGGCGGAGCAGGAGCCACCGGCGCTGGTGCGACCGCTGGCTGCGGTGCAACCGCTGGCTGGGGGACAGGAGCCGACATAGGCGCTGGAGCCTGTGGCAGCGGCGCGCCTATCGACGCACCGCACATATCGCAGAAATGGCTACCCGCCTCCAATGGGGCCCCACACGAGGGGCAGACCAGCGAAGCAGCCGGTGCAGGGGCTGCCGCTGGCGCCATCGGTGCCGGAGCCGGCATAGGCGCAGCCTGGCCCAACGCCGCGCCGCAGTTATCGCAGAACGACTCGCCAGCAGCTACCGACGCCCCACAGACGGGGCAGGTGGTGGCCCAAGCCGTCGGCGTAGGCGACACGGGTGGGGGAGGAGCCGCAGCAGGCACAGCCGCCGGAACTACACCTCCCAACTTGGCGCCACAATCATCGCAAAACGCGGCCCCATCAGGCTGTTGTGAACCACAATTTGGACATATAGGCATGACTTCCCTCCTAAACTTAGTATTGTAAATTGGCACATGATAAACCGGTCTGCCCTATATGGCAACCCATCTACCAACTTGCCAATCCACTATCTCCCAACATCAATCCAACTTTTGCGTCAACTTGCGCGTCTCGTAGCGCAGCTTCTTGGTGCCTCCGGCCGAGAGCCCCTCACCTTGCTCCAGGCGCTCGGCCTCATCCAGCGCCGTTTGGGCAAGATCGTCTTCGCCCAGCTCCAACAAGCGGGTTGCGGCGGCACGGAGCTTTTGTGTCGCCCCGACGATGTTGCCCACTGCCGCCTCGTCCAGCGCCCGCGTCTGCAGCTTGTGCGCCGTCACCTTTTCGATGATGTTCATCACGTAGGGATTTTCCTGGGCGGCCGCAGCCGGATCATTCGTAAAGCTCAACAGCACATCGGTCTTGACCTTCTCTCCCGTCAACCCGGCAGCAGGCACGTCGTAGCCCACCTCCGCCTGGGCGATGCGATAGGACCCCGGCTGGCGCGGCGGTACGAGCATCTCGACCAACACGCTCTGCCCCTGATCCCGTTCCATGTCGCCCAGCGTGACCTGTATATCGCGATCCGAAAGGGCCCGGTGCCCCAGCTTGGCGATCATGGGCGTCACCCGCCAGACCGCGCGCGGCATCATACCGCCCACCAATCGCAGAACCAGATTCGCGTTCTGCACGACGGTGGCCTGGGCCGCACGCACCTGGCGCTCGAACGTGGTCAGGATCACGTCAGGCTGGCCATCTGGGATAAAGTCCGAAATGCCGCCGGCGGCGTCAGCGATGTCGTCCAAAAGCTGCTCATTCCACTCCTCGCCCAGCCCCAGCGCGACGATGGGAATGCCCTCCCCGCCAGCATCCGCGGCCAGCCGGCGACACACGTCCTCGTCGCCAAAAGTCTCGCCGTCGGTCAGCAGGAGCATGCGGCTGACCCTATCGGGTCCCAAGCCCTTCCGCAGCTCCTCAAGCCCTTCCTTCATGCCGCGCGATATGGCGGTGCCGCCACCGGCGCGGATGCCATCGATCTGGCTCTTCAGGCCTTGGACGTCAGAAACCGGTTGGCCGGGCACGACGACCTTGACCTTGTCATCGAAAATGACGATAGAGATCCAGTCCTGCGGCCCCATCTGGTCGACGGCCAGCTTGGCCGCTTCTTTGAGATTGTCCAGCTTGGCCCCGCTCATCGAGCCGCTGTGATCCAGAACGAGGCTAAAGTTGAGAGGCATCTGCACGTTGGCGACCACGCCCGTAGGCATCGCTTCAATAAGCACGTACGTCAGTTGCTGCCCCCCGGTAGCAGGGAAGGTATCTTTGTTTGTCTGAACAGTCAGCTGTACTTCTCCAGCCATAGAGATCCTCCTTTTTACTGTCTAGCGCCCCTTAAGAAGCCGCACGTGGCCGGCCCATCAACCCTCCAACCAGCGCGATCAGAACGCCGACGAGCGACACCCCGACTCCAGCCAGCGCGACCCAGAATCCATATCCCAACGAAGCCAGCCCGCCGCCGAGGCTGTTGACGTCGAAGTTGGACTGGATCAGCGGGGCAATCAAGGGCGAACTGAACGGGAAACAGCCACACACACCAGATAGGATGACCAGTAGAGGCAAGAGGAGCGTTATACGAGCCATGCCAGGCGATAGCCTCTTGCGGAAGAGGCCCATCACCAGACCCAAGAGGCCAAGCAGCACCACTCCCAACGCCCCCAGAGGCGCCAGGCCCCATGCAAGGAACATCTGATCGCCTCCCGCCTCAAAAGCCTTCGACACCGTATCGAACCCGGTGAGCATCTTCTCGCCGGCGGGAAACCAGGGCAAGAAGAAAGCTCCCAGCGTGCCCAGCGCACCGAAGATAGCCAAGAGATAACCGCCGAAGAGCCCAATGCCGCCAATCACCCGACCGACACCGCCGGACCTGGCTGCGTCAGTAGCGGGCGGTGGCGCGATAGATGGTGCCGCGGGCGCTGGAGGCGGCGGCGCCACGGGCGGCACGAAAGGCCGTGCCGCAGGCATGGGAGGTGGCGGCGATGCCACAGGCGGTGGCGTGACAGGTAGCGGAGGCGAAGGTGCCACCCGAGGAGGCGGAGAAGGGGCAACCTGCTCTAGCACTGCGCCACACTTCTTGCAGAAACGTGCTCCGGAACGATTAACATTGCCACACTTTGGACATACCATTGAGCCAAACCTCCTTTTCAGTATCTTCCCAAATCCGCCACACCGATCACGATCACACTGACGTTATCCGAAGCACCTGATTCCAAAGAGCGGCGGACAACTTGATCGCAGATCCGTTGGGGTTCAAACTCGAGCAACATCACTTCTTCCAGGCCTTCATCTCCAATACTCTCCCACACACCGTCGCAGCACAGGAGCAGTCGGTCGCCCGACGCCAGACGCAAGCTGAGCACGTCCACCTCCACGGCAGGCCGATCCCCCAAACTGCGGTAGAGAACGCTCTTTTGCGGGTGAGCGGCCGCTTCTTCGGGTGCCACTTCCCCCGCTGCGACGAGCCGCTCGACAAGGGAGTGATCGGTGGTCACCTGGTCGAGTTTGCCATCGTGCCAATGGTAGACGCGGCTGTCACCCACGTTGGCGACGACGGCCAGATCGTCGCGCACCAATGCTGTTGTGATTGTCGAGCCCATGTCGCTGCCGCCGCTCTGGGCAACTGCGTATATCTGCGCGTTAGCCTCGGCGACCGCCTCACCAACGACGCGGATGAGCGTCTCGACCAGGCAGATGTCCCCGCCCAACTCGGCCATCAGCACGCCGGAGACGAGCTCCTGGGCCAACACCTGCACGGCGATGCGACTGGCGACCTCGCCGGCCTGGTGCCCGCCTATCCCATCAGCCACGGCAAAGAGACCCAGAGCCGGCGTAGGACGCCCCTCGTACACCGGCGACAGCGTGAGCGCCAGCAAGCTATCTTGATTGATCTCGAGCTCGGGGCCTTTTGCCGAGCGGAGGCCGGCCGTGAGATGCACGCCCTGAGCAAAAGGCCGCTCCTCCGGCGATTTTTCAATCTCAACCGAAAAGGTGCGTCCGGCAGATTCAAACGTCTCTCCCTCAATCGTCTCCGGCGGCGTCAGCCACTCGCGCAGCAGGCAGATAGCCGGCTGCGCCAGCTCCGCGCCGCACCCTGGACAAAAGCCTTCGCCGGCCGGGCCCTCCGCCTCCTCGGCCGGCTCGAGGCAAGCCCCGCAAGCGGGGCATCGCCCCCGGTCGTAGACGCGGTAGGTCGCGTGGTCAGCCTGGCGGGCCACGAGCCCTATAATCTCATACCGTTCCTGTAACAGCGCGCCGGGAGGCCAGACACCCACCAGAAGCTCGGTCCTCGGGTCCGGCGATTCAACCTCAACGGCGGGGGCCTCCACCATCAAACCTGAGCCTTCCTCTTCCAGCAGCACAGACGGCGGCCCCTGGAGGGCGGCCAACGGATTACCGCACGCATGGCAGAACTTGGCGGCATCGCGGTTTTCGGTCCCACACGCAGAACAAATGACCATCACTCTCCTAGTCGTTCAAAAACAACTGTAGCTCGTAGTGCCCGCTGATGAACTTTCAGAGTAACTACTCAGCCCTGCTTCGCAGTTGCCTTTCGCGACAAAAAGAGGAGGAAGGCGGGGGGTTCGAGGGCGGCGAAGCCGCCCT
>JAFGED010000383.1 GCA_016931785.1 Anaerolineae bacterium | reverse complement strand
ATACCCAATTGAAAATCGTATGCAAACCGATGGCGGCCCAGATGGATCGGGCGTAGAGACGCAGCGCGACAAACACTGCGCTCAACGCCATCATCGAGAGGACGACCGCCACGTTCAGGCCGCCCCAAAAGTGCAACAGCCCGAAAATCAATCCATTGAGCAACGTTGCCAACCAGAGCGGATAGCGCTCGCCAAGGTTCTGAAACACGTACCCCCGCATGGCAAGTTCTTCGCAGAAGCCGATCGCAAAGCTGTTGATCAATCCGGCCAGCACAAACAGGACGCTCACGAGCACCCCGCTATCAGCCACCTCGGTCCCGACGATACGCGCTTGGCCCACCGCAAACGCTAGAACAACGAGCGGCGTCGGCATCAAGATCAATACCCACGTGCTACCCATCACCAGATCGATCCGGTGCTTCCACAGGGATGAGAGGGTCATTCCACTCCACGGCCTCTGGTCCAGTCGACGGCGATACAGATAGGTCAGGCCAAGTATGCCCGAAATGAAACCCACCGCGAACGCGAACCCTGCCACCAAGGATGGCGAGTCGGGTTGTGCAAAGAAAGAGTGAATCATGTTCGCCATCAAACCGACCACAAGAAATAACACGACGTATGAAAACAGTCGCCAGAACAGCCTAAACCGTCCATCCTGAGCCTTAAAGATTTCGTGCATTTTTCTACTCCTCTTACAGTTGCTAAACTAGAGTATACCCACATTCTGTCACCGCACTTTCACCACTTTGTCGCAACACTGTCACAAAAAGAAAACCTCCTACAGGTCCAAGCCTGCAGGAGGTCAATCTCGCACCTTACGTTTTACGCATTGCGCATCACGCATCGCTCTTCGGCAACCTCACCACAAACCGGCTCCCCTCTCCTACCGTACTCTCCACCCCGACGCTGCCGCCCATCGCCTCGGCCAGCTCCTTGACCAATGCAAGGCCCAGTCCTGCGCCGCGGACGTCGTCGGTACGGGCGTTTTCTCCCCGATAGAACCGCTCCCAGATGCGGGGCAGCTCCTCGGCGGGGATGCCCTCACCCGTGTCGCGCACCTCGACCCTGACGGCGCCATCTTCAGCAGCAGCCACCACGGCGACGATGCCGCCGGGCGGTGTGTGCCGCACGCCGTTGCGCAGCAGATTGGCCAGAATCTGCTCCAAGCGCGCCTCGTCCACGCAAGCCTGTGGCAGCTCGTCAGGGAGTTCGGCGACGACCTCCACGCGGCCGCTGCTCCACGCCAGCGGCGCCACGGCATCGACGATGCGCTGCACGACCGGCGCCACGTCGGTGGGCCGGCACGTCATCGTCAGCTGCTCCACCTCCAGCCGCGACAGCGTGAACAGGTCGTCGATCAGCCGCTGCAGCCGCAGCACCTCCCCCTCCATCACCTCCAGGTCGTGTCGCAGGGAGGCGGGCCGTACCTTTCCCTGCTCGAGAGCCGATTCGAGCATCGCGCGCACGGTGGCCACCGGCGTGCGCAACTCGTGGGAGACGCCGACCACCAGATCGCGCCGCGATTGCAGCAAACCGGTCACCATGTCACGCTGAGCCTCCAGGTCTTGAAGCGTGCGCTCCAGCTCATCGGCCATGGCGTTGAAATCGGATTGAAGCCGGGCCACCTCGTCCTCCCCCTCTACCGCGACGCGCGCGGCGCGGTCCCCCTCTCGCACCGCGCGCGTCGCCGTCGCCAGCCGCTGTAGCCGCCGCGTCGTCCGGCGAGAGACAAAGTACGAAAAAATCGCCGACGGAGGCAACACCACGGCCAGCATGATGACCGTGAGGAGCGCCATCAATCCCGCGAACGGCAGGAAGGTCTGCGTGAGGCGAGCCACGAGCACCGCCGCCCACTCGCCTGACGTGAAACGGCCTTCGACGTCACCCGGACTCGCCACCTGGAGAGCGCCCAGGGTGGCCATCAGCGCCACCAGCGCCACCACCAGCGTCAAATGCGCGTGCGTCAACGCCCACAGCAACCGCCCGCGCCGCAAGCGCCCCCAATAATGCCACAGCCACACACCGACACGGCAGGCGATAAAGATCGGCCCGCTGGCTCCCATCGTCAGCACGGCCGCCAGAGCGATATCGGCGGTTCTGCTGTCAACGAGCACTGTCTCCCAGCGAAAGGCGGACGCCAACGTCAATATGACGACGCACGCTATCAAGACCAACCCCATGCTCAAGGCGGCAGCCGCGATGAGCTCGCGCAGGACTCGCCACCACATGCGCCCTCCAGACGTCCGCAACCGCAGCGCGCACAACAACGCGCAGATGGGACTGAGAAAGAAAAGCCCCTGCTGGACGATCCACGATGGGACGTGCCCCACCGATAGCAGCAATCCGACCATCAGGGCCGCGTTCACCAAGAACGTCTCGGCGAGCGCCTGCAGCACCCCAACCCGCCAGAACGGCGAAACCTTCCTCATCATTCGTCACGCCTCAGCCGATATCCCACGCCCCACACCGTCTCGATGGCCTCCCCCCAGTCGCCCAGCTTTTTGCGCAGCCGCAGCACCGCGTTATCCGCCGAGCGATCCCCGGCCACAAAGGTCTCACCCCACACCATGTCGAGCAGGTACGTGCGGCTGAACGCCCGGCCTGGGTTGCGCAGCAGCAGGTGCAAAAGCCCGAACTCGGTGCGGGTCAGGTCAAGCAGCTTGCCATCGAGGGTCGCGCGGTAGGCCTCGGGTTCCAGCACAAGCGGACCATAGGAGATCGACGCGTCCGCATCGACGCGATCTGCCTCCAGGACCTGCTGCACGCGCTCGATGCGCCGCAGCAGCGCGCGCACGCGTGCGATCAGCTCGCGCATGCCGAACGGCTTGGTGAGATAGTCATCCGCGCCCACCTCCAGCCCGATGACGCGATCGACCTCTTCATCGCGCGCGGTGAGCATCAGCACGGGCACTGCGCCCGAAGCAGACTGGCGGATTTGGCGCAGTACCTCCAGCCCATCCAGCTTGGGCAGCATCCAATCGAGAATGACGAGGTCTGGCGCGCACCCGGCGTACATCTCCAGCGCCGCCAGACCATCTGCAGCGTGCAGCGCCTCGTACCCCGCCGCTTCCAATTCGCGCACGACCACCTGCGCCAGGTCAACGGCGTCTTCGACCAATAATATCGTCGTCATCAAATCCTCAAGCCCATCATAGCACGAAAATGTCGCCTCAGTTCGTGAATTCTGTCGCAATTTTGTCTCAGATGCTCCCGCCTCCTACAGCGGCTCGACCGTGAGCGAATCGACCTCCATCCACTGGCGGCCCGGCACGTCCAGCAGTCCCCAACCGAATCGCCCCTGCGGCGTAGCGACCATGTATTGGTTATCGAGCCACATCACAAAACCCAGCGGGCCGTGCGGGGAAGGCGCATCTTCCAAAATAGATTCTCCATCCACGCTAAAGCTCGCCCGCCGCTCCCCCCACCTCAACTCGTAGGTGTGCCACGCGGTCATACTTGCCTCGACCACAGCCTCTCGCACGTTGATCGCCCGCTGGATGGGCGGCCACAGGCGGCGGTACAACGAGGGGACGTTCATCAGCGCCACAGCTGGAAGCGCGAGAGGGGCCAAGAGCAGCGCGCCAGGACGCAGTGCGTCCAGTGTGGCCGCCTTCCAGCCGCAGCCCGGGGTATCCAGGTCGAGCCCCATGTTCGCGGGCGGCGATCCGTAGAAAAACCACACTGCCCTGGGCAAGGCGGGCAATCGCGCGCCCGTCATCAAGAAGGGATCGTTCCAGAAGCCAAAGCCCGCCGTGCCGCAAAGCTCGCCTGCCGGGTGGGAAAAGCGCGCGCGCACGCTCAGCCGCAACGGCGGCCGCCAGGGGAAGCGCCGCCGGGATAAACCCTGGTAGTCATCGATCTGGGCATCGGAGTATCTGCGGCGCACGGCGTCGGCGACGACAAAGCACAGGGTAGAACCGGTGGATTCCAACGCGCCCACGCCCACGAGATAGCGCCGCCAGCGGGGACTGAGCTCTGCCGAAAAGTTCTCCGAGATTCTATCCATCTTGCCAGAGACCTTTCAAAAGGCTCACGAGTTTGCCCAGGCCCGCAATCCGCCAGTAGTGCGAGGCGCGATTGCCGTCAGACCACCTGATCTTTGGGAAGGTGAGCGGGGAGACCGGACTTTGCCTCGTCCAGCAGAGCCTCGAGCCCGATCACGCCGGGATCGTTGGGAGCCAGAAGCTTGGCCTCGCGCAGAGAGCGGTCCGCCAGATCATATCGCTTGAGTCGGATGTACGCCACGGCCAGCGCCATGTGACAGTCCAGACGGTTAGGCTGCGAGCTCTGAGCCGCCCGGACGTGAAGCACGGTCAGCCCCCACATCCTCTGCGACTTGTAATAGTCGGCGCGCATCATATACTCAACGCTGCTCTTGAGGCCGGGATCGAGGCGGAAGAGAATGCGCCGCCTACTCAACTCGAAATCGCTCCCAACCTGAAAGATCAACCCAACCCGCGCCAGCGCAAAGACAAAGCCAGGCAGGCCGAAGAAGAAGCTTCCGAAAGCCAACATAGCCAGAATGGAGACAACGACCCCCAACACAGCGTCAATCACAAACAACCAGTAGATCACCTGCCAACGGAAATACAGCCCGGCGGCTACCAAGGCCGAAAAGACGCTCGGCAGAGCAGCGACAAACGCAATAAACGTGATCGCCTCGGGAGAAGCAGCAAAGGGAAGCCCCGCAAAGCTCAACCACAGGGCGGGTATTATCAGCATGATCGCGTTGCCAAGCTGAAACGCGATCAAGGTCCAAAGCCAGGTAGAGCGCTTCTCATACTTGCGGGACTTGACCCAAAGATCCTCGCCGCACGCTTTGCACCTTTTGTCATCGTGTTCGGTCGCGGCCATGCAGTAAGGGCACGCGTACTCATTGCTGAACTCGTCCTGCGTCGAAGGGGAAACCACCGGCCCGGTAGATGGTCTGCCGCGGACCAGACCGTCGGGCACAGCGGCGTTCGAGGAGATCAAGGGCAGATCCTGTATCTCTACGGACGGCTCTGAATCAGCGACATCCGCAGCCGCCTCCGGCACCAAGTCAAGCACCGACCGCCGGTGTGCAAAATCCTCTTTCAGCATGGCCGCAGCCGGCGAAACCGGGGTCCGCGTACGATCCACGACGGGCGGCTCCGACATGGGAGCGAGAGGCGCGAAATCCGCGGAAACTTCTTCGAGAGAAACGGTGAACGGGGGCACCTCCTGCGCCGGGGCCGGCGATGAGTCCTGCTGCTCCATCTGCTGCTGCACCCAGGCAAGTCCCTTGTGCGCAGCGGCGTTGTCGGGATCGATCTCGATCACGTTTTCCAGACAGGCCTTTCGATCCTCCAAGCTTTCCGCCACACCGCTCAGCCACAGCCAGGCCTGTGCATTCCGCTCGTCGCACGCCACGACCCGGATCAGCAACTCGCGGGCGCGCTCATCCTGGCCCGCTTTGGCGGCGGCGATGCCCTCGCGCAGCCACTCATCCACCTGGCCGGCCTGCAAGTCCGCAGCACCCATCTTTGCATTCCTCCTTACATTGCTTCATCGAAATTCAAACCAAAACAGATGGGCTCTAATGTATCACACTAGAGCCCATTGTCAAATTCCTCAACTTGAGGCTGCTTCGCTACTACCTTGCCCTCTTAGGAGAAGACTTGCACGGCCGGCGTCTGCCCAAACAGGCTGATCTCCAACTCGACGTCTCGCCGTAGATCAGGGAAGGCGACCAGGTGCGGCAGGCTGGTCAACACCGCGATCCGGCCGCCTGGTGCGAGCACGCGCCGCATCTCGGCACACACGCGGCGATAAAAAGCCTCCAGCGCGGCGTCGACTTGCACCTCCCGCCCCCAAGGCAGGTTCGTCACCACCCGTTCAAAGGCGCCGTCATCGAGAGGCAGGGCACATGCATCCCACTCCCGTGCACCGGCGGAGACGCCGGCGGCATAGATATTGGCCTGCGCGGCGGTGACGGCGTCTGGATCGCAGTCGCCGCCCTGAGCCACCGCCCCAATCTGCGCCGCCTCGATCAGGATCGTCCCGGCCCCACAGCACGGATCGAGCAGGCGCATACCGGGGCCCACCCCAGCCAGCGTGAGCATCGCCGCAGCGACAGGCGGTTTGAGCGAGCCAGGGACGTGCACCTGCTTATAGGACCGGCGATGCAGCGGGCGCTCGCCTAGCCGCACGCCCACAAAGGCCACGTCGTGGTCGATAAACACGCGCACGTTGAGGTCGGCCTCGGCGTCGTCCGGCGCGTACGCCCAGCCGTGGGCTGCGGCGATGGACTCGGCGCACGCCTGCTTGATCTCCTCCGCGCTGTAGTTGCGCTTGCCGACGAAATTGGCGGTGACGGAAAAAGCTGGCGACCGGGGGACCGTACGCACCCCGGCGCAGTGCGCTGCCGCCTGGTGAAGACCGAGCTGCGCGCCAAGCTCGCACAAACGGTCCAATGCACCGCGCTGGCGCACGATACCCGGCCACGCCGCCACGTCGAGGAACACATCGTCCACCGTGCGCAGGCCCAGCAGAGAGGGCAGCGGCGCGCCACAGATCGCGGTCACGCGGCGATAGGCGACCTGCTCAATCGTCGCGCCGGGCAAGGCGGCTATCTCGTCCGCGCAGACCTCCTCCAGCCCACGGGTCGTGAGGGCAAAGACGCGCGTCAACGCTCGATGCCCTCTCGCGCCGTCACGCCTTGCGCGTAGTAGTGCTTGACCTCGCGCATCTCGGTCACCAGATCGGCCCGATCGATCAGTTCCTGCGGCGCGCGGCGGCCGGTGAGGACCACCTCCGCACCCTCCGGCTTCAGGTCGAGGAATGCCAGCACCTCCTCCACAGCCAACAGCCCGAACCAAAGCGCCACGTTGACCTCGTCCAGCACGACGATAGTATAGTCGCCCGAGAGCATCGCCCTCCGCGCCCGCTCCAGACCAAGCCGCGCCCGGGCCACGTGCTCGGGAGTGACCTCCTCGCGGCGAATGCAGCGCGGGTCGCCGTATTGCTCGATGGTAATGCAGGGGTTATCACGCAGCGCGTCCAGCTCGCCGTACTGCTGTCCCTTCATAAACTGGCCGATGTAGGTGCGCATACCGTGACCCGACGCTCGCAGCGCCAGACCCAGCGCCGCCGTCGTCTTGCCCTTGCCGTCGCCCGTGTAGACCTGGATATATCCCCTCGAAAGATGTCGCTCGCTCATCGTCCGTTCGCCCCGGCTGCCCGCTCCGTCAACGCCCACAGTTTATCAGCGCCTCCAGCCGCGCACAGACCCGACATCGAGCACGACGCGCATTTTCCCCGGCACTCACCCCCCAACCGCTTGAGATACCCCATCCGGCACAGATCCTCCAGCATCATCTCGACCAATTCAAGCGTCGTGCCCAACTCATCGGCCAAGTCGGCCACGCGGTGCGTGCCGCCGGAGCGCAGCAGATCAAGCAGACGGTTCAACATCATGCTTTGCCCTCTCCTTTTTCACCGCCCAGCGCGCGATCAGGCTGGCAACCAGCCCAGTGATCGGCACCGCCAGGATCAACCCCAGGCTGCCTGCCAACGTGCGCACGATCTCCTCCGTGATCGGCTCGCGGTTGATACGGTACCACAGCGGCTCGGCGTAGATGGTAAACACCAGCATCAGCGGCAGGGACGCCCCCACGTAGGCCAGCAGCAGTGTGTTGACCATGGCCGCGATGTGATCGCGCCCGATGTTGAGGCTGCTGCGCAAAAGATCCAGCCAACTCATGTCGCGGTTGGCGTTGACCAACTCGAACACCGCCGACGCCTGCCCCACGCAGATGTCGTCCAAGACCCCCAAGGCGCCAATGGTGATCCCGGCCAACACGATGCCGCGAAAGTCCACGTCCGCCCCCAGCTCTATCGCCAAATAGGACGCATTCTCCAGATCCCCCATGCCGGTCAAATGCGCCCACGATACGAACAGCGCCGCCAGTACCCACGTCAACATCAGGCTCAACATCATGCCGATCACCGCTGCGTGGGCCTTGTAATTCCATCCATAGACCAAATAGGTCGTAGATAACAAAAGCACGGCCGAACCGACGAGGCTCACGCCGACAGGATTATACTTTGCGGCGATCAAAAGAACGATCGCGAGAATGATAACCAGGCTCAACAACGTGCCCGCCAGCGAGCGCAGCCCCCTGCCCCTCCCAACTAACAGAACCAGCGCGACGAACAGCGCCGCGATCCAAAGGACGGGCGCCGTGCGCACAAAGTCAGAGATGTACGTGTGCTCGAAACACGTCTCTTGGCCCGCCTGTACAAGGCAGGTCTCGTCGCGCACCAACAAAACCCGGTCGCCGACGCTGAACAGCCGCTCGTTGCTGATGATGTTGACGGTCCCCTCCTCGATCTCGATCTGCTGTCCAGCCAGGGAGCCATCCTCGACGTACAGCCGCACGCGCTGATAGGGATATCCACCCGGCTCCCTGACACCCTCCTCAAGAATATCGACCACGCGCGCCTTCATCGTCTCCGACTCGGTAACCGGAGCCCCCGGCGCAGGAGGCTCCTCAGGTGACGCGCCGGCCGGCACCAGCCAGCGCCCCAGAACAATGGCCACCACCGCCAGAACCACCAGCGCGATGATGCCCCCGATGAGATACCGTTCCAGTTTCGACACTATAATCCCCCCAAAATCGCTAGCCAGTAGACGCCCACACCAGCGGCCCAGGATACGACCAACAAAAAGACCAGGTTGAAGAGCGTCCAGCGCCACGAGCCGGTCTCTTGTTTGACGGCGGCCACCGTCGCCACGCACGGCACGAAGAGCATCTGGACCACCAAAAAGGCCAGCGCCGTCGGAGCAGAAATCGCGCCAGCCAAAAGTTCCGGCAGGCCCGCCTCCTCGCTCGCGCCAAAAAGCACGCCCAGCGTGGCGATCGAGTTTTCCTTGGCGATAAAGCTGGTCAAGAGCGCCACCAGCAGCCGCCAGTCAAAGCCCATCAGGCCGCCCACCGGCTCCAGCCAGCGGCCCGCCTGCGCCAGGAAGCTGGTCTCCACGTCACCGCTGGGCAGCACCGAGAGCGCCCACACCACCACCGAGACCGGCAGGATGACCGTGATGGCCTTGCGCAAAAACTCGATGCTGCGCTGCCATACCAGCATCCCGATCGTGCGCCAATTGGGAATATGATAGAGGGGCAGTTCCATGATAAACGCCGCCCGCTGGCTGCGGAAGAGGAGGCGATTGATCAGCACCCCCGAAAGAGCCAGCACCAACAGCGCCAGCAGGATCAGTCCCCACGAGACCAGCGTGGCGGCGGAACCGAAAAAGGCCGGCGCCAGAAAGGCGATCACCGTCATGCGGGCCGTGCACGGCACCAGCGGAGCCAGCATGATCGTCACCAGCCGTGCGCGCCGCGACTCGATCACGCGCGTGCCCAACACCGCCGGGACGTTGCAGCCAAAGCCGAGGAACAGCGGCAGGAAAGACTTGCCGTGCAGCCCCATGAGGTGCATGAAACTGTCCATCACAAAAGCCCCACGGGCCATGTAACCCACATCCTCCAGAACCCCGAGCACAGCGAAAAAGATGACCAGGATGGGCAGGAACGTGAGCATCGCGCCCGCGCCGCCGATGATGCCGTCGGCCACCAGTCCGACGAGCCACGCCGGCGCCCCGATACCGGCCAACCACGACCTGGCCAGGTCAGCCGACGCCCCCACCACGTGAGTGTCCAGCAAGCCCTGTAGCGGCGCGCCTATCGCATACGTCAGGGAAAAGGCAAGCCCTAGAATAGCCGCCAGGATCAACAGCCCCCAGATGGGATGCGTGGCCCAGCGGTCAATCCGCTCCGTCAGGCCGATCTGTCCGGCTTTGGGGCGGGTCACGGCCGCGCGGATCATGCGCCCGATCCACTCGTACCGCCCGCTGGCCACCGCCACCAGCGCGTCGTCGTGAGCCCGCAGCACATCGTGCACACCCTGCCAGCGCTCACCAGGAAGGCAAGCCTCCATCATCGCCGTGACCTCGCGATCCCCCTCCAGGAGCTTGAGCGCCACCCACTCCTGCGGATAAGGCTCAGGCACGCAATCGTCGACCAGCGCCTCGATCTCGGCCAGCACCTCCCGGTGATCGGCGCGGATCTCGGGCAGCTTGGGGGCATACTCGTAACCGTCGCGCGTCACCTCGCCGACAGCCTTCACCATCTCGCGCACGCCGACGTTCTTGGAGGCCACCATCGGCACCACCTTGGCCCCCAACGCCGCTTCCAACACCTCCGGCTCGATGCGAAATCCCTCCTGCTCGGCCACGTCCATCATATTTAGCCCCACGATCACCGGCGACCCCAGGGGAAGCATCTCTGCCACCAGGTACAGGCTGCGCTCGAGGATCGCTGCATCCACCATCGCCACCACCACGTCCGGTTTTTCACGGATGATAAACTCGCGGGCGATGACCTCCTCAGCCGAGTTAGCGGTCAGGCTGTAGGTACCGGGCAGATCGACCAGGCGATAGGTCGCACCATCGTGAGCGAACGTACCCTCCTTGCGCTCGACCGTCTTGCCGGGCCAGTTGCCCACGTGCTGATTGAGGCCGGTGAGCAGGTTGAACACCGTCGATTTGCCCACGTTGGGCTGTCCCGCCAGTGCCACCAGCGCGTGCTTTTCCACGACGTCCGGCTCTGTCACAGAGGCTGGCTCGACGGCAATCGAATAGGCAGTGCTCATTGTGAACTCCTATGCACGTAGATCTTGCCGGCCTCGCCACGGCCCAGGGCGATGCGCGCGTCGCGCACGCGGGCAATGAGCGGCCCGCGGCCATAGTTCTGCACAACCGTCACCTCGGTCCCGGGCGTAAACCCCAGGCTCGTCATGCGGCAAAGCAATCCCCTCCCCCCGGCCATCGTCGCCACGACACCCTGTTCTCCGGTGTGCAGGTCGCTCAGCGGCACGCTGCCCTTTCCCGGTAGCGGCAGCGGCGGCAACTCTGAACACGCGCCTGACTCATTCTTGATCGCCACATTGTCCTCCCATAGTCTCTTGGCACCGAGCGCAATAGCCGCTCAGGCGCAAGTGTATATCGGTGACACACACCCCCTCTCGCTTGCTCACACTCTGCTCGATTTGCGCCATCTGGGGGGCGTCAAACTCGATCACTCGGCCGCAGCCCAGGCAGACAAAGTGGTAGTGCGGTTGATCCCGAACCGCCTCAAAGTGCGCGTGCTCCTCACCCAGGCTGTGCTCCTCCACCAGCCCCATCTCCTTGAGCACCCCCAGCGTGCGATAGACCGTCGCCAGGCTGATATCGGAATCGCGAGCCTTGGCGCGGACGAAGAGCGTCTCGGCGTCGAGGTGAATGTCGCTCTCCTCCAACACCCCAAGGATCAACCGGCGCTGAGAGGTCCAGCGCCGGCCGGTCGCCCGAAACGTATCTCGTAGATGATCGATTGATTCGCTCATATATCGTCCTTTTTATTGAAAATGATTCTCAATAACAATTATACCCCCATCAGCGAAATTGTCAAGCATGGGGGTGCATTTGCCCCCTGGGGCGGCGGGCAATCGGCTTCCAGCGAAATAGGCGCAACACACGCTTTAGCATTCATCGAGCAAGGACAAATGCACCTGCGCAGTTCGGGCTTGCGCCCAAACTGCGCGCTTGCGAATCTCGTTTTTGTGCAGCGAGCTTGGATGCCCCAAAGT
>JAFGED010000382.1 GCA_016931785.1 Anaerolineae bacterium | reverse complement strand
GCCGCCCTCACACCCCCCGTCTTCCCCTACTTATTGATAAGATGCCTCCAATTCTATAATGCAGAGCAGGGCAGCCTACCCGCAATGCTATAACCCGAACCTTCACCCTGCGTTACTCTTGAGGGTTCAATCTGTGGCACGGGTGCCGATCTCTGGGTCGTTAAGTGGATCCGTCAAGAGTTGCTCGATCCTGTCCAATGCCTCATCCCGCTCGTCCAGGTGGTCGGCCAGCGACGTTTCCGATATCGCGATCTCGATGGGCACCTTCAGGTTGACGGGAACCGTGGTATCGATCTCGATCGTCTCCTTGATCGGCACGGCGACCTCCAGGTTGACCGGGATAGCGGCGCGGATGGGAATGTCGATATCAAAAGTGCCCAGCGGCCCGGCGTCGATGGGGACGATGACGGTGGTGTTGATGGGGATGGTCGTGTTGACGGGCACCAGCACCTGTTCTTCGAAAGGAACGCTGGCCTTGACGGGGATCGTCTCGTTTATCTCCACGGTGTGGGAGAGCGTCGTGCTTCGGATGCTGGCGACGAGGGCGCGGGCTTCGGCGACCTCATCCAGGGCGACATCTCGGACCCACAGCAGCGTCGCGATGGTCAGGGCGTTGAGCGTCAGCGAGAGTATGACCAGGATCGTTACTATGAGCAGAGCCACGGGGTAGATTTTGTTCATTGGTGCACTCCTTTTATGTTGGTAGATTGGTAGTTGGTAAACTGGGGTGAATGGCCAATTTACCAGTCTACCAGTTTACCTAGAAAAGCGGTATCTGGGCCGCCTCCTGCTCGGCGATGGGATCGAGGCCCAGCACGGTCTTGAGGGCGTGTCGGTCCAGCGCTTCCTCCGCAATCAGGTGGCGCAGGAGGCGGAACTTGATAAACTGCCATTCTTCCTTATCTACGATTTGGGCCAGGCGTGGGTTGTGCTGCAGCTTGAAGGTAACCAGGTGCGACCGTCCGCCGGGCAGGACGAGGCACCGCTGCGCCCCTGCGTCGGCGGCCCGCCGCGTGAGCAGGTGGTGAGCCAGGGATGCCGTGGAGGAGACGTCAAAGATGTAGGTTTCTTTGCCTTCCTCCAGCCAGCGCACGTCCCATTTTCCTCTTTGCTTGACCCGGAACCCCAGCTTTTTTCCTAGCTCGGCCAGGTCCTGGCGCAGCGCCTTGAGTTCGGCGGCGCGTTGCAGGGGGTCGTCCTCGGGCCGCAGGTGCAGCACCTGGCCCACCTGCACGCTGTACGACTCGATGCAGATTAATACCAGCGCCAGATCGGGCGTAAGCGGGCCGGAAAGGTGGCTGTAGGTCGCGTTGATCAGGTCTTCTGGGCTCCAGGTCGGCCGCTGGACGAGCAACTCCCACACCTGGGCCTCTACCCGGTCGGTCAGGGTTTCGACGGTGGGCGTCGGGTCTGCCAGTTGCCACAGCGGTTTCTGGCTCTCCTCCTGTTCGGCGACCGGCGCGGCAGGCGCGGCGTCAAATCCCCGTTGGACCGCGTTGGCGGTGAAGGTGAGCGCCGGGGAGCTGCCCTTGGGAATTGCCGCTGCGCGCGCCAGCAGTCCGCGCCCGGCGAGCGCCACGTAGGCGCTGGCGTGCAGCAGCGGCCGGAGCGTCGGTTCTCCCCGTTCCTTGAGGGTGCGCGTCACCGCCTCCTCGGCTGCGTCCGCCAGCTCTTGTTCCAGTTCATCTTGAGTGGAGGTTTCCGGCGGCTTTTTGCGCTGCTGGTCGGCGCCCTCCCAGCGCCAGACCAGCCGGTGACCGGCCTCGGGGCAATATCCCCAGCCTTCCAGGCCATAGCCCGCGCTATCGGCCGCCATGCAGACCGAGGCGACGAGTTCTTCGTCGCGCTCGGAGAAGAGGGTGACCAGGTGGCCGCCGGGGACGAGCAGCGGGCCGGCGGCCTGCAGCGCCGCCCGTAGCACGCGCCAGTGCCATTCCCAGTCAAAGCGCCGGCGGCGCAGGAACGGACGTAGGCGGCGGGCGGTTTGCGATTCCCAAAGCCACCCCGCCCACAGGGCCGAGAGCGCCCAGAAGACGGCGTCGGGTTGGGGGGGATCGACGATGACGAGGGCGGCGCTGTTGGGCTGGATGATCTTTTTCACGTCACTGGCCGCGTAGCTGACCAGCGCGTACCCCTCCTCTTCGCCGCTCACCAGCGCGGCGACGTCCGTGGCCCGATGCACGGTCGTTGGGGGCGGGGAAGTGTGTGCGTTCAGCAGTTGCGAGAGCCTTTCCTCGAAACAGAGCCACACGTTGCGCTCCAGGTAGAGGGATGGGACGCGCAGCGTGCGCGCGCGTGGGCGGTCCTCGCCAGGCGGGTCCAGGCTGCTGGCGGCGTCGAAGCAATCGAGCAGCGCGGCGGTCAGCGCGAGCTTGACTTCCCGGGGGGCCTCCATCCCCTCCAGGCGCATCGTGATGTCCATCAGCGCGGATAGGTTGCGCGGCGTGTAGAGCCCGACCAGCTCCGCGGCCCGTTCCCGCGCCGGGTGGCCCGGCGGCGACACCCGATCCAGCGCGTAGTAGTAGGCTAGGCCGCGCGGTTGCACGCGGTTAGCGGACGCGACGTCCTCGTCGTCCGGCGTCCCCTCCTGTAATTCCTCGCAGTCGGGACAGCGCACCGCTTTCTTGTAGGGGAAATTCCCGTCGCGGTCCCAGGCGAACCACTCGGCGACGCCCGGTGCGCCGCAGGTTGGACAGGCAGAGTGGTAGAGGGAGAGGATGTATTGGTGCAGGGGCACGTCCCCTTTTCGGCTATCGGCCAGGCGGGTAAAGGCGGACTTTACCGCTGTCGCGGTAAAGTCCGTAGACTTTACCGCTGAGGCGGTCAAATCGGTGGCTTTTACCGCTGAGGCGGTCAAATCGGTGGCTTTTACCGCTGAGGCGGTCAAATCGG
>JAFGED010000381.1 GCA_016931785.1 Anaerolineae bacterium | reverse complement strand
TCAATTGGGTGCGTTTCAAATGAGTTGTAAGGATGGGGGGAGCGGGCGGCTTCGCCGCCCGCTCCCCCCGTTCTCTAGCTGAGATGAAACACACCAATCAATTAATTGATTAATCTGTACACCAACCAAACGAAAAAGTCAAGCACTCTGCCGATGGGAGGCACACCACCTACCTAAAAACCAGCCACGCGACACAAAAAAACGCGTGCCGTAGCAAAAGTGCCACAGCACGCGCCTAGCTGCTCGTTCGAAAAACATACATCACCCTCAGCAACGCCCCGTCAGCCCTCCGGGTCCTGATCCTCCACGCGCCGGACGAACAGCAAAAGCAGCCCCAGGTCCCTGATGCTCCCCAGCAGGCCGTGCAGGGCCGCCTGATCGCTGACGACGCCGGTCAAGGTGGTGATGGTCGAACCATCCTCGCCGCTCCTGACCGCGATATCCATGCCGTCAAACCAACCCGCGCACCGCTCACAGAGCTTGCCCTCTATCTCGATCCGGTACGTCGCCGGTTGATCGGGGCGAAAGCGCCACTGGGTGTTCTGCATCACTCTGCCGGCGCTCCTCGTTCCGAAACAAAAACCGATTGCCTGAAGCACATTCAGTGTACCAGACAATCGGTCGTAGTGTCGTCACCCACTAGTGGGATTAGAGGGTGGTATTCCCCTGCACGCCTTTTGCAGCCCTAAGAAGTAGGCCTACGCACCAAACCCAATTCACGGGCGCGCATAGCCGCCTGTGTGCGATTCTCTGCCTCCAGCTTGCCAAGAATGTGGGTGATGTGCCGCTTGACCGTGTTGACGGTGATGAACAACTCCCCGGCGATTTGCGCGTTGGAGGCACCGGCTGCGAGGAGTTGCAATACTTCATCCTCGCGCGGGGTCAGCGGTTCGATCAGCAGCGCAACGCCAGGGTGGGATACCTCATCCGGCGCCATCTCACCAAATGCCGCCAGGAGCTTGTCCACATAGCCCGGCATCGCTTTCTGAGCCTTCGTTTGGCGCAGCAGGGCAGCCACCGCCGCTCCCCCATCCAAGAAGGTACGCACGTACCCCCCGGGTTCGGCCAGGGCGAGGGCGCGCTCCAAGGCGTCCAAGGCGCTTGGAGTATCGCCCAGGGCCCGCCAGGCCAGCGCTTGCAAGACCGAGATGCGAATGTTCCACTCGACGCAATCGCCCTCTTCGGCGAGCTGCCGTTGCGCGTCCAAAAACCGCAGCGCCGGCTGGAGATCGGGCGGACCGCCAGCCGGGCGGCCTGAAGCGGATTGACGCGTCCGGCGCTGGGCGATGAGCAGGCGCACCAGGACGAGTTTTTCGTCGTAAGCCGACCTCCCCCAGTGAAAGGCAGTGCTTTCTAAATCGACCCCACGCTCCTGCAACCACCTGGAGACAGCCGCCAGGCGGTGGGGGTCGTCCTCGGCCTGCGCCAGCTGGAGCGCCACCTGAACACAGGCTACCTGCGGTGCGGCCCGTGGCGACAATACTCTGGCGCGCTCAAGCACGGCGGAGGCTTCGCCCGGATCTCCCCGGGCCTGCTTCACACGGCTCAGGGCAAAATGGCCAAACATCTGGAGATGCCACTCCGAGGTCAGCGCGTTCAGTTCCAGCCCTTTGGCCAGAGCGCGATCCGCCTCTTCCAGGTCGTTCCACTCGAGCAGAATCTCACCCAGGGTGATATAGACGACACCCAGCACAGGGAAGCGGCGTTCTTCCCGCCCGGAGCCGCCGATCGCCTGCATCGTCTCCCGGCACAGTGCGGCTGCTTCGTGCAGCCGCCCGTGCTTGCGGAGAATCACCGCTCGGAAACGCGAGGTCAGGCAGGCGATATAGTAATTTCCACACGCTTCCGCCAGCCGCCTGGCCTCGGCAAGCGTTTCCTCTGCAGTCTCGTCCTGGTCGAGCGCCCAATAGGCGACCCCCAGATTAAAGACCAGCGCGCTGCGTACTGGCAAGTTGTCTTCCGGAAGCAGCTGCAGCGCCCTTAAGGAAAGCTCCACGACCGTCTGGGGTTCGTCGCCGCGTATGCGCGCCTGATATGCACGAAACACAGCGACGTAAACAGTGAGCATATCGCGGGTGGCTTGATCCACATCGCCTGCCGGAGCAGCCAGCCCGTTTTCGGCCTCTTGAAGCCATCCATCCGCCAGCTTTGCGGCCTCGGCGCCGTAGGGAGGCGCGAGCAACGTGGAGAGGGCGTAAAAGGCGCACAGCGTTGGGCGGGCGCGGAGCAAATCCTCGGGCAACGCCTTTAGCCAGCCGTGGACGAGGGGCACCTCACTGCGGAGAAGAGCGGCGAGTACGTGCCGCTCGATCAGGTCCGCCGTATACTCAAAGTCGGCTGCCGCCAGCGCATGGGAGACCGCATCGGCGATGAGCCCTTCGCGCTCGTACCACCGGCTGGCTCGCAGGTGCAAGGCCCCCACTTCCACTACGCCCCTCTCCCGTGCAGACTGGCGCAGCCGCCAGCGCAGCAGATCGGCAAAGAGCGCGTGATAGCGATACCACTGCCGCCG
>JAFGED010000380.1 GCA_016931785.1 Anaerolineae bacterium | reverse complement strand
TGAACCGCCAAGCCGCGAAGGGCGCAAAGAAAAAATTGGAAAACTTGGCGTTCGGGCGGGCACGCCCGCCTTTGCGTCTTTGCGGTGAATTTCTCATTTGGATTATGGAAAGGAACTTGGATGATAGCAAAACCGAAAGTGTTCGTCACCCGTGCGATTCCCGAGCGAGGGCTGGCGCTCGTGCGCGATTTCTGCGAGGCCGATGTCTGGACGGAGGAACTGCCGCCTGCACGCGAGGTGATTCTTGAGCGGGTTAGGGGGGTGGACGGCATTCTTTCGCTGCTGACAGATTCGGTGGACGGCGCGGTCATGGATGCCGCCGGGTCGCAGCTCAAGGCGATCAGCAACTATGCCGTGGGGTTCGACAACGTCGACATCGCCGAGGCGACCCGGCGCGGTATTCCTGTAGGCAACACGCCGGGGGTGCTGACCGATACGACGGCCGACCTGGCCTTTGCGCTGCTCATGGCCGCTGCCCGCCGCGTGGTCGAGGGAGACAAGTTCACCCGCGCCGGGCGGTGGAAGACCTGGGGGCCGACCCTGCTGCTGGGGCAGGACATCTTTGGCGCGACGCTGGGGCTGGTGGGGTTCGGGCGCATCGGCCGGGCGGTGGCCAGGCGCGCTCGTGGCTTTGACATGCGCGTGCTGTACCACGATCCTTTCGTCGCTGCTGACGACCCCTGCGCTGCCGAGGTCGGCGCGCAGGCCGTGGACATGGATACCCTGCTGCGCGAGTCGGATTTCGTCTCGCTGCACACACTGTTGAACGAGGAGACCCATCATCTTATCGGCGCCGACGCCTTTGCCAAGATGAAGCCGACGGCGATCCTCGTCAACACATCGCGCGGCCCGGTGGTCGATCCCGTCGCGCTGCACACAGCCCTCAGGGAGGGGCAAATTGGCTACGCAGCGCTGGACGTGACGGAACCAGAGCCGATCCCCGCCGACAGCCCGCTGCTCGGTTTGGACAACGTCATCGTCGTCCCGCACATTGCCAGCGCCAGTGTGGCGACGCGCGGCAGGATGGCGCAGATGGCCGCCGAGAACCTCATCGCCGGGCTGAGGGGCGAGCGCCTTCCCAACTGCGCCAATCCCGAGGTGTACAAGTGAATCATGCCTCTTGTGGGCGCCGACGCTGCGCGTTCACCCCCTCCTAACCTCCCCCATCGAGGGGGAGGAATATGCAGGTTATACAAAACCGGTGTCCGATAGACTGACTTGACAGCAACTCGAAAGTGTGGTATTTATTTCGGTATCGAAATATTCGTATCCGAACTATGAGGTAACCGATGAGAGCAAATCACTTTCGGGAATTGCTGGAGGTAGGCAAGCCAACGCTCGGCACGCGGGTCAACGCCGTTTGGCCGTCCGTCATCGAGGTACTCGGCCATACGGGGATGTTTGACTACGTCGAGTTCTTGAGCGAGTACGCGCCCTTTGACCTGCACGATCTGGATAACTTTTGCCGGGCGGCAGAGCTGTTCGACATGACGGCCATCATCAAGATCGAGCAGGAGCCGCGCACGTCCCTGGCTCAACGCGCCATCGGTGCGGGGTTCCAAGGTGTTTTGTTCTCCGACTGCCGCTCGGTCGAGGAGGTGCGCCAGTGCGTGTGCATCGTGCGCCCGGAGACACCGGAGGATGGCGGTATCAACGGCGTCGAGGTGCGCCGTATGACGTACATGGGACACGCGGGCACGCCCGAATACGTCCAGGCGCTGCACGATGTGATCGTGATGGTCATGATCGAAAAGCGACAGGCGGTTGAGCAGTTGGAAGAGATCCTGTCCGTGGAGGGAGTCGATATGATCCAGTGGGGTCCCTCCGACTATTCGATGAGCATCGGCAGGGCCGGCGGGCGCGCCTCGCCGGAGGTCAAGGCTGTGGAACGCCAGGTGTTCGAGACGGCGCGTAGGATGGGCATTCCGGCGCGAGCCGAGATCGCCAGCGTCGATCAGGCCAGGTATTACCTCGACCTGGGCGTGCGTCACTTTTGCCTGGGGACCGACCTTTCGATCCTCTACGAGTGGTGGAAGGCCAACGGCGATACCCTGCGCAGGGTGGTGGCTGACGCATAACGATACGGAGCATCCCATGCACAAGCCATCACGCCACGGTTCGTGGCAGCGCACCCTCTACGCCGTGCTGTTCGCCCAGTTCGTCTCGGCGGTCGGTTTCTCCAGCGTCTTTCCGTTCCTGTCGCTCTACGTCCAAGAGTTGGGCACGAACACCGGCCTGAGCGTCGAGTTCTGGGCAGGGATGGCTTTTTCCTCGCAGGCTTTCACCATGATGATCGCCGCGCCGATCTGGGGAGCGGTCGCCGATCGCTACGGGCGCAAGCTGATGATCGAGCGGGCTATGTTTGGTGGGGCGGTCCTCCTTTTCTGCATGGGCCTCGTCCGCTCGGCGGAGGGATTGGCCCTGCTGCGGGCCGTACAGGGGCTGGTCACGGGGGTCGTCTCGGCGGCTAACGCGTTGGTGGCCGCCGTGGCACCGCGCGAGCGGTCGGGCTATGCCCTGGGGGCGCTGCAGATGGGTTTCTGGTGCGGCACGGCGCTTGGGCCGCTCATCGGCGGCTTTATCGCCGATACCTGGGGCTACCAGGCGGCTTTTTACGTCACCGGGGTGCTGCTGGCCGTCGCCGGGTTCGTGATCTGGTTGGGGATTCCCGAGGTGCGCGGTATGGGCGCGCAGGGAGGCGCGCGTGCTTTTATGCGGGAGTGGTGGAAGATTCTTTCCTTGCCCGGCATTGGACTGACCTATGGGGCGCGCTCCCTGACCTGGCTGGCGCGGACGATGCTGGCGCCCATCATGCCGCTCTTCGTGCAGGCGCTCATCCCACATTCTCCCCATCTCAACACCTATACCGGCCTCATGGTCGGAGTGGCGTCGGCGACGGGGACGGTCAGCGCCATCTACCTGGGACGGCTGGGCGACCGGATCGGGCACCGGCGCGTGCTGGTGACGAGCGCTGTGGCAGCGGGTGTCTTTTACCTGGCGCAGTCCTTTGTCACCCAGGCCTGGCACTTGCTCGTGTTGCAGGCACTGGCGGGGGTGTCCATCGGCGGTATCGTCCCATCGGTCAGCGCGCTCTTGAACGGCTACTCTCAGCCGGGGAAGGAGGGGGCGGTCTACGGCCTGGATAGCTCGGTGCAGGCGGCGGCCAGGACGGTCGCGCCGCTGGCCGGCACGGCGGTGGCCTCGTGGGTGGGCTTGCAGGCCCCGTTTGCCGTCGCGGGTTTTTTGTTCTTCGTCACGGCGGCCTTGGTCGCCCGCTGGCTGCCGGGGTCGCGACCTCAGGTGGTCGGCCAGCCGGAGGTTTTTTAGCGGAGGTGAGATGGAAAAGAGACAACTGGGTCGGACCGGCCTGTACGTCACGGCGCTGGGGTACGGCGCGATGGAGCTGCGGAATCTGGAGGAGCGGGCGTCGGTACGGCTGCTGAACGCGGTTCTCGACAGCGGCATTACCTACATCGACACCTCGCCGGACTATTGCCTGAGCGAGACCTATATCGGCAAGGCCATTGTCCACCGCCGGGACGAGTTCATCCTGGCGACCAAGTGCGGCTGTCACGTCGATGGGCGCGGCACCCCGCAGGACCCGGACCACATCTGGAGCCGCGAGCGCCTGCTGGCCAACGCCGAGCAGAGCTTGCGTCTGCTCCAGACCGACCACATCGACGTGTGGCAGCTTCACGGCACCCGGCCCGGTTGGCTGGCCGGCGGGAGGCACGACGAGGTCATCCAGACGATGCAGGAGCTAAAGCGGCAGGGCAAGGTGCGCGCCATCGGCATCAGCTTTCGCAACGGCGGGCCGGGCGACGCCATGTACCCCGCCGGGTATAGCCTGGAGGGCCTGCGCGAGTTTGCAGAGTGGGGCGTGTTCGACGTGATCCAGGTCGTTTATGGCGGCCTGACGCGCCAGAACGAGATCGCGCTTGCCAAGGCGGCGGAGCTGGGTATCGGCATGATCGCGCGCGGCGTGGTCAAGCGATATTTTCCCAATTACGATGAGTTGTTCGAGCAGGCCGGGTTGACCGATCTGTGCGAGGTGGGGGAAAGCCCCAATAGCTTCCTGATTCGATTTGCCCTGGCCCATCCGGGAATCAGCACGATGATCGTCGGCACCAGCAACCCGGATCACCTGGTGGAGAACGTCGCCGCGGCGTCCGGGGGCAAGCTGTCCGACGAGGTCTACGCCGAGGCCAAGCGGCGGCTGGATGCGGTCGGCATTGTTGCCGACGCGTTGTGAGGAGAAGCGAGATGAAGATCACGGGCGTCAAAATCCATCACGTCGAATGGGAACGCGGGCCGTATCACTGGCGTGACGAGATCATGCCCGCCGGTCCCACCGGCCGCACGGCGCTGCTGCGCATTCTGACCGACGAGGGGATCGAAGGGCTATCACCCTACACTGCCGGGGCCAGGGTCGAAGAGGTCAAGTACCAGCTTGTCGGGGAGGACCCTTTGAACCGGGAGCGCATCTGGCACAAGTTCTGGCGCAACCTGCGCAGCTCCAGGCTGGGGCTGGCCATTGGCCCGGTCGACTGCGCGCTGTGGGACCTGTTCGGCAAGATCAGCAACCAGCCCGTCTACAAACTCCTCGGCGGCATGCGCGACCGTATTCCAGCCTATGCCAGCACCGTCACCCTCGACTCGCTTGGTGAGTACATGGACCTGGCCGACGAGTGCCTGGCAAAGGGGTACAAGGCGATCAAGCTCCATGCCTGGGGGCGGCTGGAGGAGGACGCCGAACTGTGTCGCGAGCTGCGCAAGAGGGTGGGGGGCGATATCGAGCTGATGTACGATGCCTCCAGCATGTTCAACCTGTTCGAGGACGCCGTGTGGTTGGGTCGCCAGTTGGAGGAGCAGGGCTACTTTTGGTACGAGGAGCCGATGGATCACTTCAACATGACGGCTCTGGCTCGTTTGGCCGCCGAGCTTGAGATTTCCCTGGCGGTGGCCGAGGCCACCCACGGTGGGCCGTGGGACGCGTTGGCGCAGATCGAGGCGGGCGCAGCCGACATCATCCTCGCCGGGCCGCTGGATAGCTACAAGGGCGGCCTCACGGGTGTGCTAAAGACGGCCCACATCTGTGAGGGGTTTGGGATGATGTGCGCCGTCCACGGCGGTTCGATTCCACACCTTCATGCGGCGTGCGCTATTTACAACACCAAGTACTTTGAGCGCCTCGTCCCCGAGACCTACTATTCCGCGCCCGGCATCCGCGACGCATCGACCGAGATCGACGGCGAGGGATGCGCCGGTCCGTGGACCAGGCCTGGATTTGGCATCGAGGTTGATTGGGGCTGGGTCGAGAAGCACACGGTGGGCGTGGAGGACTGAATTGTCAGCTAGGGGAAACTGCGAAATAACCAAAACCAACATTCTTCGATCAAGGAGAGCAAAATGTCAAGTGTAAAGGTTACCATCATCGGGGCAGGCAGCGTCGTCTTCTCGCTGGGATTGGTGAAGGACCTGTGCCTGACCAAGGGCCTGGCTGGCAGCCAGGTCAGTTTCATGGATATCAACGAGGAGCGGCTGGATATCATCTACAGGCTCGGGGCGCGCTACGCCGAGGATCTGGGCGCCGACCTGCGCTTCGAGCGCACACTGGACCGGGCCGAGTCCTTGCAGGATGCCGACTTTGTGATCAACACGGCCACGGTCACCCACGAGGAGCACTTTATGAAGCGCCGGCGCGAGCTGGTGGACAAG
>JAFGED010000379.1 GCA_016931785.1 Anaerolineae bacterium | reverse complement strand
TCTCAATAATCCGGGGGGTGGGGGGTGTGAGGGCGGCTGCGCCGCCCTCACACCCCCCGTCTTCCCCTACTTATTGATAAGATACAAGAAATTCCTGTACAGTGGGCAAGAATTTTACCACGGAGACACGGAGAGCACTGAGATTCCAGGTTTAGCTACCATTTCTCCGTGTTCTCCGTGCCTCCGTGGTTTTAGCTTCTTGAGCCCGGCTTGGCGGATCAGGGTTATCGAAGCAGGTCCAGGCTTTGAAGAATATCCTCGGCAATGCTGCGCGCCCGCTGGCCGTCCGCCCCCACGCCCTGGATGTTGGCGGCAAAGATGAGCGTCGCGCCGTCGCGGTTCACGGTGCCGACGAACCACCCCAGCGGCTGCTCGCCCTCCGGCGTGCAGGAGCCCGTCTTGCCCCGGTAGACGTACGCGTCCGTCTCCTCCTGGACGAGCACCTCCTTGACGATGTCCATCGAGCGCGCCGAGACCGGCAGGTCGCCGGTGTCCAGGCGATGCAGAAAGTCGATCTGCTCCTCGGCCGAGATCTTGAGCGAGCTTCCCAGCCAGAATTGAGTCAAGCCGCCGGAGATATCCCGATTGCCATAGCCGAACTTGTCCAGGTACTCTTGCATCCGCTCGGCCCCTATCTCCGTAGCCACGGCCTGAAAGTACCACACCACCGAGTTCTGCACCGCCGAGGCCATCGTGTGGTCGCGGTTCCAGCTTGCGACGGGATGCTGCGTGCCATCCCACTCGATGACGTAATCCTGGTCGGGAATCACGCCCGTCTCCAGAGCGACGAGCGAGTGGGGGATCTTGTAGGTAGAACAGGGAGAAAGCCGCTCGGCGCAGCGGTCTGGGTTGTAGCGGATAGTGTCATCCGCGGCGACGTCCCACAGTACGAAGCAGCCCTCGTAGCCTGCAAAGAACGACGATAGATCGGGCGCCGGCTTGGAAGCGCAGCAGGCGCTCAAAAGCACACCAAGGATGAACAAAAGATAGATGGCCTTGCGCATCATCTCGACCTCCTGTGAATACGAAAATAGACGCTGCTCTCCCGCCTAACTTCTCTTGCCAGGGAGGAGTAGTTCCCCCTTCCCGAGTGGAAGGGGGCCAGGGGGAGGGGAAAGCGCAGGGGCATTTTCGTCATCGAGGAATGCCCCAATGGATATGGTTACTGCCTCGGTCGCTTCCCCCCACCTAACCTCCCCCACCAAGGGGGAGGGAGCGCCCATTTGTCTGTGTCGAGACCACTCGCTACAAGACAGGGTTCGAGTTCTCAAAATGGGTCAGGGGCGGCTTGCCGACGGCGTAGACGTTGTAGCCGATCTCGAAGAGCTTGTTGTGATCCAGGATGTTGCGCCCGTCAAAGATAAAGGCCGGATGGACCATCGTCTCGTAGATGGCCGCATAGTCCAGCTTGGCGAACTGCGGCCACTCGGTGGCGATGGCGATGGCGTGCGCATCCCGCGCCGCGGCATAAGGGTCCGGTTCGAAGGTCACCCGGCCGGCGACGTCGTGCAGATCGGCGCGGGCGCTCTCCAGCGCGTAGGGATCGGTGATGACGACGTGAGCGTGCTCCTCCAACAGCTCCCGGCACACGGCCAGGGCGGGCGACTCGCGGGTGTCGCTGGTGTGGGCCTTGAACGCCGCGCCAAAGAGGGCGATGCGCTTGCCGGCCACCGTGTTGAACATCGCCGCCACCATCTTGGAGACAAAGCTCGCCTGCTGGTACGCGTTCATCCTGACGACCTGCTCCCAGTAGGCGGCCACCTCGTCGAGACCGTAGAACTCGCACAGGTACACCAGGTTCAGGATGTCCTTCTTGAAGCAGGAGCCGCCAAAGCCCACGCTGGCCTGCAGGAAACGGGCGCCGATGCGGCTATCGGTGCCGATGGCGTGCGCCACCTCCGTCACGTCGGCGCCGGTCTTTTCGCACAGATTGGCGATGGCGTTGATCGAGGAGACGCGCTGGGCCAGGAAGGCGTTGGCCGCCAGCTTGGAAAGCTCGCTCGACCACAGGTTGGTGGTGATGATGCGCTCGCGGGGGACCCAGTGGGCATAGATATCGACGATGGCCTGCACAGCCCTCTGGCCCGATGGCGTCTGCTGCCCGCCGACGAGCACGCGGTTGGGATTCTGCATATCCTCGACCGCCGTGCCCTCGGCCAGAAACTCGGGGTTGGAGACCACGTCGAAGAACAGCCCTTTCTCGTTAGAGTTGAGAATGCGCTCCATCGCCTCGGCGGTGCGCACGGGCAGGGTGCTCTTTTCGACCACAATCTTGGACGAGGACGAGCTCTCCACGATCTGGCGCGCGGTCTTTTCCCAGTACTGCAGGTCGGCCGCCTTGCCCGCCCCCTGGCCAAAGGTCTTGGTCGGCGTGTTGACGCTGACAAAGATGATATCGGCCTCGGCAACGTGCCGCTCGATCTCGGTGGAGAAGAACAGGTTCTTGCCCCGCACGGCAAGCACGATCTCTTTCAAGCCAGGCTCATAGATCGGCAGGTGATCCGATTGCCAAGCGGCGATCTTGGCGGCGTTGATATCGACGGCCACGATGCGGTGTTCAGGACAGTGCTTGGCAATGACGGCCATCGTCGGCCCACCGACGAAGCCGGCGCCGATGCACAGGATATTTGCCATCGTTCCTCCTTGGATGCTTGGGGCGAGAACCTTGGTAATTGCTCGACCTACCCTCCCGCAGGTTCGAAAAACGCTAAACCTCTACGCCCTCTTGGCGCGCCACCGTCAGGTTGGCTCGCAGCAGCGCCTCGTGACTCTCGCCGACATCAAGCCACCAGCCGTCGATGATCTCGTATTCCATCGCGCCCCGCTGGATGTAGGCGTTGTTGACGTCGGTGATCTCAAGCTCACCCCGCGCGGAGGGTTCCAGCGTCCCGATGACCTCGAACACGTCCGGCGGATACATGTAGATGCCGATCACGGCCAGGTCGCTGGGCGGGTTCCGCGGTTTTTCGACGATGCGCTTGATCTTGTCGCCCTCCACTTCTGCGATGCCGTACTCCTGGGGATTGTCGACGCGCTTTAAAAAGATTCGGCCGCCCCCCTGCTGCTTCAAGAAAGCCTCGACACCTTTCTTGATTCCGTTCTGCAGGATGTTGTCGCCGAGGATCACGACGACGCGATCGTCGTCGACGAACTCGCGCGCCAACCCGAGCGCCTCCGCTATGCCGCCTTCCCTCTTTTGGTACGCATAGTTGATGCGGGAAAGGCCAAACTCCTCCCCATTCCCGATCAGGCGCAGGAAATCTCCCGCGCTGGTGCCGCCGGTGACGATCATGATGTCCGTGATGCCCGCCTCGACGAGCATCTCTAGGGGATAGTAGATCATCGGCTTGTTGTATACCGGCAGGAGGTGCTTGTTTGTTATACTCGTCAGCGGGCGCAGGCGGGTACCAAGCCCACCCGCAAGTACTACACCTTTTATTTTGCTCATCACGTTGCTCTCTCCTCAAAATGATAGTCACTGCGTAACTACTCAGCCCTGCTTCGCTGTTGCCTTTCGCGACAAAAAGAGGGGGAAGGCGGGGGGTTGAGAGCGGCTTCGCCGCTCTCAACCCCTCCTCTCTCTCTTTTTCGAGCGAGGGTTACTGCTCGGGCGAATAGCCTGAGTAGTTACGTCACTGCTTCGAAAGTAAACAGCGCCATTCTCCCCCCCACCTAGCCTCCCCCGCCAGGGGGGAGGTATGGCACCCCCTCG
>JAFGED010000378.1 GCA_016931785.1 Anaerolineae bacterium | reverse complement strand
TCGAGGGCGGCGAAGCCGCCCTCGAACCCCCATCTCTCCCTTTTTTGAGCGAGGGCCACTGCTCGGGCGAACAGCCTGAGTAGATACCTTTCAGAATTTATTCCGGTAACGTGCATTTGCCGCCCCGCCCGGAGGTGAACCTCCGGGCTCAAAGCCCTTCGGGCTGTTTTTAGCCCGCGAAGGGGGCTTTGCTCCCTGGCCGTATTTTGTTCGGACGTGTCCCACTAAGCGGCTCGAAGACGCCTCGACAAGTCGAGGATTCCCCACCGTTTACATTTTTTCAGGAGACTCATTCCTAAACAACCACTAATTATAGGTCACGACAAGATGGTAAGGCTGACTGTTGTTGGAGGTCCCTCCGTAAGGACTGATCAAAACATAATACTTCCTGCCAGCCACCGGCGTGAACGTCACACTCTCATTTTGATTCCCCGGCTTGTCCGACCACACCAACCACGCGCCTTGAACCGAGTCATAGATATACAGGTCATAATCGGCACCGACGGGGATATTCGTCAGCGCGACCTGCACCTGATCGGTCGTCGAGGGCGTGAAGTGATAATAGTCACCCGCATCGGTCGTATCCCAGATGTAAGCCGTGTAAACCTGCGTGGAGGTCAAGGGACCGTAGGCCTCAGACAGGCTATCGTTGGGCTCGTAGATGTCGAACTGGTACCACCAAACCCAACCGCGCATCACCAACGGCAGATAGACGTGATGCTGCCCCACCCGCGTGACAGCCGCGCCCTCACCGCGATTGCCCACGTGATCGTACACGGTCACGCTAAACGCATACGTGCTATTAATCGTGGCGCTCAAAAACGTCGACTCGGTGAGCGCAGTAGAGGAGAGCCAGGGCTCCCAAGCACCGTCGTCCTCACTGTAAGCCACTGTGTACAAAGTCACCACCCCTGAGCCGAGAGCTGGGTCGCTTGCCTCCCAGGAGACGGTAAAAGAAGTCGCAGAGGTCGCTGATGGGGCTGTGACCGTGACCTCCGGCGCGGTGATATCTTGCACGTAGTCAATTTCAATCACTGTTTCAACGCTGTCGGTATTTACCGCCGTATAAGCGACGTCCAGTTGCGTCGTATGAGTAGCAGCGACGGCGTACATCACGACAAAAGAGACCTGCGCCAAGGATGACATTTGAACATCCATAGGCGCGTCGAACGCGGCAGGGGCAACAAAGACCAATGTAGGCGTGCCGCTGACCCCAAAAGTCGCCGTGAGAACACCACTTGATTTATTGTTAAAGTAGACCGTCTTGGTCACGCCATCGCCGGGATGCGTATCCGAAATGGGGAAATCCGCGGTCACGGTGCAGGTCTCGATGCGAGGATCGCTGCCGGCGCCCTGGTCATCCAACGGCGCGGCCCGGGTGCGCACGTCGGCGATGGACGCCATCAGGAGCAAAAGCCCCAGTGTGGCGGCCACGGCAGCAACGGCGATCAAAGCCGGTCTTGAAATTCGCATGCGCTTTTTCATATCAGACCTTCCATTGTCATAACGCAAAACTCAAGATCCAGTGTTGGCTGTCGGTTTTGGCTTACCACCAGGTGTCTCCTCCGGTTCACCCCCACCACCACCGCCCCCCTGATCAGGTGTCGCCGTCGGAGGTATGGGCGTATTCGTCGGAGGCACAGGCGTATTCGTCGGAGGCACAGGCGTATTCGTCGCCGTAGGAGTAATCAAGGTAGAGGTTGGCGGCACAGGCCCTCGCTCCGTCGGAGTCGGCTGCGGCGTATCAGTCGGCGCAATAGTTTCAGTCGGCGCAATCGTAACCTCCTCCGTGGCCCTGGGCGTCGGCGTCGGCATCGGCTTTTCCCGCCCCTGCTCGTACATCCACCACCCCAGCGCGACCATCACGCAGAACGCCACGACGATAAACACACCCCCGGCCAGGAGAGAGAGCTTTTGCCACAAAGCCATCCTCCGGACGCTGTCGACCAGATTCCCTCCCCATTCCAGCGGTCCACCCCCGCCAGGCGGCTTCCCGCCTGCACGCGCCAGCACGACGGAGATGTTATCGACCCCGCCCCGCTTGTTGGCCGCTTCGATCAGTCGCTGGGCCGCCCGTCTCATCGAGCTGCTGCCCAAGACGCGGACGATCTCTGCGTCCTCCAACATGTCCGTCAACCCATCGGAGCAGATAAGCACCACGTCGCCCTCGAAGAGCTGCAGCGGCGGGAAAACGCCCACCCGCACCGTCTCGGCAGCCCCCAACGAGCGGGTCAGCACGTGCTGGTCGGGATCGACCTTGGCATCCTCGACCGTGATGATCTGCTGATCGACCTTTTGCTGGGTGAGCGTGTGGTCGCGGGTCTGCTGCACAATCTGCCCATTCCGAATCACATAGACGCGGCTGTCACCGACGTTGGCCACGTAGAGCATGTTCCGGTGGATGACGGCCGCAGCCATCGTACAACCCGCCTCCTGCGTGGCAGTGCTCTGAAGGTACTGGTACAGGGAAACGTTGGCAACTTCGATAGCCGCCTGCAGGTCAACGCTCGGGTCAGGGCCAGGCAGATCATAGTACCGATCTACCGCTACCCGTACAGCCCACTGGCTGGCCTCTGCTCCGGCCTTGGCCCCGCCCACGCCGTCGGCGACGAGGAGCAACTGTCCTTTTTGGGCCAGATGCTCTGCATTGGGTCTGAAAGACGTAGACTCCGCTACAGAATGAGGATAGATGCTGTCCTCGTTGCCCTCTCGCTGGCGCCCTCTATCGGTCGCACCCCAAATCTCGAGGGGTAGCACAGGCGCCGTTCGTGGGGCCGGTTGAGGCAGGTCAGGTTGAGGCAGTGTGTGCACCATAATCAGCCATCCTCCCGAGTGGGGCCGGCAGTGAACGTCAACTCCGTGGTAGGTGTGGGAGGAATAGGCGTAAGCGTCGATGCCGGCGTGGACGTGAGCAAGTGGCTACCCGAGGTCGGCGAGACGGTAAAAGTCGGCTCCGCAGGCCCAGGCGTCTCGACGACCTCAACCGGGGTCACAACGGCGGTGGGGGATGACGTCGGGCAAGGCGTCGACTGTAGCAGGCTCGCAACGCACATCGCGCCGTACCCCCCGACTGCGAGACAAGTGGTCAGCGTGAAGCCGACCGCCGCGACGGCGAAAGCACGACGCGCAGCAGCCCCCCAATCAAACGGCGTCGCCGCCCGCTCGAGAGCCCCCCTTATCTCGGTCGCCGAGCGAGGGCGATGGGACGGCTCCTTCGCCAGTGCCTGCATCACAATTTCGTTCAACCTCGGCGGGACGGAGGGACGCAACTGGCGCGGCGATGGAGGAACGTAGGTTGGATCGATCAACTGTCCCATATCCTCAAAAGGCAGGCTGCCGGTGAGCATCTCGTAGAGCACGATGCCCAGGGAAAAAATGTCAGAGCGGGTATCGACCGTCACACTATGGCGGCTCTTTTCCAGCGCCTGTTCGGGCGACATGTACCCGGGAGTGACCATGCCCAAAAAGTCGGCACGGTGGGCAAACCGCAGATCGCGCGAAATGCCAAAATCACACAACACCGCCTGGGGCACGCTGCTTCGCAGCCACCGGAATCGGCGACGGCGAAAGAGCACATTGCCGGGCTTGACATCGAGATTGACGACGCACCGTAAGTGAATGTGCTCCAGGGCTACGGCCAATTGGCGGGCGACGCCCAGAGCCTCCAACAGGCTTAAACAACGCCCGCCCTCCTGAGGCGGACGCAACACATCGGTGATCGTAGTTGGACGCGTCAGCCGTTTCTCCAGCGATCCGCCATCTACGAGCTCCATGGCATAGTACCATCCCCAGCCAAAAGAGAACTCCTCGCGGGCCGAGTACACCGGGCGATGATAGCCGGGAAGGGGAAAGATGCGCACCACGTTGGGATGGTCAAAGCTCCTGAGAAAATCGGCCTCAGCCGTCAGCGCGGCTTGATGCTCCGGCTTGGCGACCTTGAGTGCCAGGCGGCGCGGCAGGTCCGACCGGCGGTACTTTTCGCGCACCTCAACTTCAAATATACGCGCCATACCGCCCCGGCCTTTGAACTGGCGCACGATACGGTATGGGCCTACCCGATCACCGGGTTTGATGCGGTCAAGTCCTTCACTCATTCTTTCGGCAGTTTCACAGTGGGTGTTTCCTCCGGCCCAGACTGCTCCTCCTCAGGCAACTTGACCGTCGGCCCGCCTTGACTCGGCCCCGGCCGTACTTCTTCGTCAGACAGCCTCACCGTCGGCCCACCCCGCACAGGCCCCCGCTGCGCCTCTTCCTCGGGCAGCTTGACTGTCGGCCCACCCCGTTCCTCAGGCAATTTGACCGTCGGGCCACCCCGCGCGGGGCCCGTTTCTTCCTCGGGCAGCTTGACCGTTGGCCCGCCCCGCACGGGCCCCGGCGGCTGCGGCGCAGGCGGCTGTGCCGTGGGCAGCGGCGGCATAGGCATCGCAGGGTGCACTGGCGGCATAGGCGGCTGCTGTGCGG
Organism: Anaerolineae bacterium; assembly: GCA_016931785.1. Lineage (GTDB taxonomy): Bacteria > Chloroflexota > Anaerolineae > B4-G1 > B4-G1 > JAFGED01. The sequence goes on along the minus strand of JAFGED010000378.1, from coordinate 17,257 downwards.
GTGGCTGTGCCGCAGGGCGCACTGGCGGCACAGGCGGCTGTGCAGCCGGACCCTGCGGCGTCTGCGGAGCAGCCGGCGTCTGCGGAGCAGCCTGCGTCTGCGGAGCAGCCTGCGTCTGCGGAGCAGCCGGGGGCTGAACGCCGCCCTTCAACTGGCGCGTCGTACCCCCCACACGCTTGAATTGCATGCGCGTGTTGCCCGCCTCGATGATCGCCTCGGGTTGGAGCGGCATCCGCCGCTGCGGAGGGATTGGCACACCGTCGAGCCGCGTGCCATTCGTGCTCCCTTCGTCAACGATAAAGAAGCGTGTCTGCTCCAAGCGGACGGAAAAATGCGGATTGGAGACATAGTCGTCGTGTAGCGCAAAGTCGCAGAATTGCGGGTCGCGCCCCACCTTCACCACCGGGGCCGAAAGGCGAAACTCGCGCCCCACGTTGGCCCCCTGGATCACGACCAGCTTGCCCGGCGCGCGATCGGACAGGCCGCCCAATCGCTTCGTGACGCCTTTGAGCACGCCAGTGGTGCGGGTGACCACCTTGCGAGCCAGTTCGCCCCGCGTTCGGATGAGCATGATGAGCAAGACGAAAAGCCCCAGCGCCAGCACGCCCACGATGCAGATCACCCACCAAAAATTATAGACCCACCCCTCCCATTCTACGCACTCGGTCTGCACCAAGGGCTCCCAAGCGACCGCCACCGTCACTTCCTGAGACTCCATCCGCTCGCCCAGGTATGCATCGTCCGCCCGAGCCGTCAGGGTGAACTTTTGCTCGCGCGTCTGCTCGGTCGGCGTCATGATTTCGGTCACGTCCCAGGTGATCTCATAGTTCGGCGGCGAGGTACTCGTACCGATCAGCTCACCATTGGCGAAATAGCGCACCTCAGCCGGCTCGCGGGGGGCCGCATCGACCGGTTTCACCTCGGCACCGAGCGAGATGGTGGTCGATTGAAAGTGAAAGTTCTCCCTCTTTGTCGACACGAAGAGGCAGGTTGTCTCGTCGTACAAAATGGGCACCGTGAAAGCATCCCCATCAGCCGGAGCGATCAGGGAAATCTGCGGCGGCTCCAGGACCGATCTAAAATCCACCTCGGCGTCCGCAGAGGTGGCGAGGACGTTCACCTTCACGTGCAAGGTGTGTGTGCCCTTGGGCAGGCGCGTCTCGTAGGTGATCATATACTGCTGCCGCTGGGTCAGGACGCGATCGAACAGGTCCAAAACCTGCGTGTGGGTCTCGTCGTTGTTATGCAACTGGTAGAGCCCCTCCGTCTGATGGGCCAAGCGCATCAGATTATCCGCAGCGCCAAGCTCCTTGTCGGGCTTTGCCATGCCAATGGTGTAGATGGAAACGTCCGCATCCAAGGCCTTGCGAATAACGTCATCGTACCTCGTCGTCTCGCTAAAATCCGGATCGATCCCATCGGAAAAGACGACGATAACCTTGCGACGGCTCGAAAGCGCATCGCTGATTTTCGCATCGGTATTTTCGGTCAGCAGGCTGAGCGCCACATCCAGCCCTTCGTATAGAGGCGTGCCGCCGCTCACGGTCTCACCCATCATCGGGATCAGCGCGTTCTTCGCCCTGCCGGTATCCACCGGGTCGAAGGTGAAATCCTCCATCGGCTCCATCTTGTCCTCGCCAATACCGATGACGGCGACCATGTCATCGCCCGGCCCCCCAGGGGTGCTCAAACCGTTGATCAACGCCTCTGCCAGGCCGGTGGCCTCTGCAATGCGCCCATCTCCCGGAGCCGAGAGACCCCCTCTATCGACCACGATCGCGACGGCCAGGCCGGCCGTCTCGTAGGAGACGGCCTTGGTCTCGACGGTATCCCCGTCCTCCTCGACCACAAAGTTCTCCGGCGTGAGACCCTCGACGGATTTTGCCTCCCCCCGGTCGATCACGGAGATGTGCGTGTACACCTCTGGCGGGGCAGTCGCGGCGTCCGGCGGGCGATGGATGATGACGAGTGGAACAGTATCCTGGGCCAAACCGGCTTGCACCACCGACAGCAAAAGCAGGCCAGTAGCCAATGTGGATAGCAGCCTCTTCATTCAGCCCTCCTCAAAAAACCCCTCGCGTCATTACCCTCTTCACTCTTTCGCCTACAGACTTTCAAACAGCTCTCGCAAAAGGTCAATGCGCGACCTGAACGATCACTACCGTGATGTTATCTTCCCCGCCGGCCTCGTTTGCCGCCTCAACTAACCGGTCGCAGGCATCCTGGGGCGAGGTAGACGTGCGCCATATCTGCCACATCTGCTCGTTGGGCACCATGCCGCTCAGGCCGTCAGAGCACAACAGCAAGGCCTCTCCAGGAACCAGACGCCGCTCGTATATATCGTTCTCCACGCGGGGCTTGTCGCCGATAACGCGGTAGATGACGTTCTTCTGCGGGTGATTGGCCGCCTCCTCCGGCGTGATCTGTCCCGTGGCCACCAAACGCTCGACCAGCGAGTGGTCAACGGTGACCTGCGCGATAGAATCCGGCTTGAGTAGATAGGCGCGGCTGTCGCCGACGTTGGCAATCGTGGCTATATCGCCGACGAAAAGCGCCATCACCAGCGTGGTGCCCATATCAGTGCCAGCATCCCTGCGCCTATCATAGACTGCCTTGCTGGCGGCCTGACTCGCGCCCGTGAGCCACTCGCCGAGTTCGGGCAGCGGCTCCGCGGCGGAAGCCGGTCTCATGATATCTCTGACCGCCAGTTGAGCGACGGCCTGGATAGCCGCCTGGCTGGCCGCGTCGCCGGCCTCGTGCCCCCCCATCCCATCGGCGACGGCGAAAAGACTCACGGCAGCGCTCTTGGAACGGAACACCGGGGTGAGATCGAGGGTCAACAAGCTGTCCTCGTTCAGCGAGCGCTCCTGTCCCACGTCGGTACGATGCCCGGTGACAAGCGTGACACTGGCCGGGCGGCGGAGTTCCTGTAAGGCCTCCTCCAGCGCCGTGCCAAAGGTTGCTGCGTCGGTGAACCCCTGTGATGGCGCCAGGGCCTGGTCAAAGATAGCCGCTACCGAATCCGGCAGCGCCGTCTGAGAAACGTACTGCGATTCCCCCGTCGCCAGGTAGAACAGCGCTGCGGCCAGTCCCTGTATGTCCTTGGCAAAGTAATCAGTGACCTGCGAACGGGCCTCAGGCGGGATGATGGTGGCCCTGCCAAGTTGCGCCCAATAAGCCACTCCTCCATCTACCGCGATGTGCTCCAATCCCGCACCTCCCAACGTGACCTGGTGACGGTGCAAGTAACCCAATGCATGTGACAGCCCAGCTCCCCAATCCAACACCTGGTTTAACTTGGACGGCACGGGAAGCGAGGTTGCCAACTGCGGCGGGAACTCCGGTCCGACCAGATACTGACGCGGAGCGCCGTAGGGAGCCTCTGCAAAAATGCCACGGGGCAGGAGCAAGTTGGGATGCTCCAAGCGCATCGCCAATAGCTGCGCCTCTGCGGCAAAGGCCTGCTCGTCGGCCCGCTCCAGTATCAAGTAGCGCAAGTACAGCGGCTCAAGGCCAGAGATATCCGCCCCGCAAAAGGCACAGAATCGCTCCGCCAGGTCAGTCGTTTCTGACTGGCAGTTGGGGCACAGGCTGACCGGTATCGTGTCCTCCGCCAGGTAAAGGTTCGAGCGCTCGTCGCTGGTACGCACCTCCAAGACCACGTACCGCCCTTCTTGAAGCAGCGCTCCCTCCGGCAAGGGGGCGAAGGCTAAACCGGCCTCCGCCAGCGGGCGGGTATCGGACTGCCCGCCAGGTGAAGTCTCTGGCGCGCTATTCTGGGCAAGTGGCTTGGTCGGCTGCCAGGAGATATCGGCTTCGGCCGCGGACGCATTTTGCTCCACCAGTGCCGCCCCACAAACCTGACAGAAGCTGGCGTTTCCCCGGTTATCGTAGCCACAGTTTGGACATTTCATTGCGCCCCCTCCCCTGCACCAGCGTGAAAGACAAATTCCACACCGCCAATGCGCAAGTGCCAACCGTCCTGCAAAAGATTGAGACCTGTGCGCTTACCATTCACCCACACCCCATTCGTCGAGCCCAGGTCTTGGATGATCCAATGCCCCGCCTGTTGGTAAACACGCGCGTGACTGCGAGAGATGGTATCCCAGCCGGGGAACTCTTGCGTAATCACCACTTCGTTGTCCGACGCTCGTCCTACACTGGTACCGCCCGGCTTGAGGGTAAAGCGTCGAGGGCCGCCAGCAGTGCCCACGCTCTCCAGGTAAGCCTCAGGCGCTACCTCGGGGCGCAACGGGGGTGGCGCCTCGGGACCCGGGGCGGGCCCCGGACCAGGCCGCGGTTTCTTGCGTCGAAAAGCCAACGCGACGAGCACGATCGCCAGGGCAAAGAGACCCAACACCGCGCACCCTCCGACAACCAAGGGCCATTTGTCACCCAGCAGGTTCTCGATCGATTCAAAGTCGAAAGGCAGCGGCGGAGCTTGTGTCGGCGTCGGGCTAGGAGCCAGCGTAGCGGTAGGAGTAGAAGTAGGAGTGAAAGTAGGGGTAGGCGTGGGAGTAGAGGTAGGCGCCTGAGTAGGCACGTCAGTAGGCAGCGGTGTGGGTGTTGGGGTCGGCGTCCGAGTAGGCGTAGGAGTAGGTGTATCAACAGGCGTCACAACCTCAGTCGGCGAAACGGTGAGCGTAGGCGTTAACGCATCCGGCGCCTCGGTCGGCGGCTGAGCCGCGACGGTGGCGGAGGGCGTCGACGTGAGCGTCACCGTGAGCGTCGATAGGGTCGTGGTCAAGGCCATCGCCTCCGGCGCTTTGACCTCCACAGCCGCCGAGGAAGCAGCCCGGGCGATGCGCGTCGATAACATCACGCCAAGCAGCAAGAACAACGCCAGCCCGATCACGACGAACAGCCTATTGATTGCCTTGAGCGTCATAGCCACCCCCTTTTTACACACGGCGCGCCTTTACCGACAACTTCTAAAGAATAAGGCAGCACATTAGCGAAGCCAGATCGCTTACGGCTGCCCATAGATGCGAACGCATCGCGTCACCAAAACCCCGAGGCTAAAACGGGACTCCTCATCTCACCACCATCCACTTGGGCAAAGCCCTCACAACCGTTAGTTTACACACTTTTCCTCAAAGTGCAAATGACCTGACGCGCCCCCTTCCCCCTTTAGCCCTCTCAGTGTAAAATATGCCCATGCGCATCCGATACCTCAGCCTGACCAATTTCCGCAACTATGCCCGCCTAGAACTGACCCTGCCCCAGCGCCCACTGATCCTCCACGGGTCGAACGCCCAAGGCAAGACCAGCCTGTTGGAAGCAATCTACCTACTCGCTACCGGGTCCTCGCCCCTCACGCCCCTCGACCGGCAGATCGTCAAATGGGAGGCCGAAGCCGAAGGGCTACCCTACACCCGCGTATGGGCCGAGGTTGCACATCGCGCACGCATCTTGGAAATTGAGGCCATCTTGGAGAAGAAAACCCTTTCGACCGGCACGGTGCGGATGCAGAAAACGATCAAGGTCGACCGGGCCCGCAAGCGCCGCGCCGACCTTGCCGGGCTGCTGAATGTGGTGCTCTTCGTCCCACAAGACGTGGAAATCGTCGCCGGGCCGCCGGCAGGCCGCCGCCGCTACTTGGACGATACGCTGTGCCAGGTGAACGCGGCCTACTGCGATGCGCTGGAGCAGTACACGGAGGCCCTGCACCAGCGCAACGCCGCTCTGCGCTACCTGCGCGACGAGGCGGCAGGAGCCGGAGGCGACCCTTCCCAACTGGCGCCCTTCGAAGAAATTCTGGCCCGCGAGGGTGTCGTCGTCGCCAATGGCCGCCGTGAACTGATCGATGCCCTCTCACAGCGGGCCGACCGCATCCACCAACACCTCACCGGCGGGGCGGAGTGGCTGCGGCTGGATTATCAACCCAACTTTGATCCCGCCACACCGCCCGCGCTCGATTATCAAATGGGATTGAACATGTCCTACCACGGCCCTCCCAAGGGAATCGGCGCCGCCGAGCTTGTGTCGGCCTTCCAGGAAGCACTCGTCGCACGGCGGCAGGACGAGATCGCGCGCGGGACGACGCTCACCGGGCCGCACCGGGACGAGATGCGCTTTATGGCCGGCAGCCCCGCACAGGGCACACACGAGGTCGATCTGGGCACCTACGGCTCGCGGGGACAGCAGCGCACGGCCGTGCTCTCGCTCAAGCTGGCGGAATTGGAGTGGATGAAAGAACAGACGCGGGAGTCACCGGTGCTCCTCTTCGATGAGGTGCTGGCCGAGCTGGACGCCACCCGGCGGCACTATCTCCTATCTCAGGTGAACGACGTCGAGCAGGCGCTCCTCACCGCCACAGACCTCGACATGTTCAGCGCCGATTTTCGGGAGCAGGCAGCGCTGTGGGAGGTAAAGGGAGGAATCGTGAAAACAGGAGAGGAAGGCTGAGCTACCTCCCTAGGCGCTTAAAGAGTCCACATGTCTAACAGGATTGTCGACACGCTGTGCAAAACGCCTTAGGCATTGGCGGCAGTTTAGGGCTGCGCCCTAAACTGCCAAGACTTTCGCGCATACACCGTGAACAGATCGCCCAGGTCAACCGGAACGGAGACCCCGCGCAGCCCCAAGCGGGTCACGATCCCCTCGGCAGGCCGCCCCACGAGCGGCATCAACGCCCCCACCCGATTCATCAGGTAACCCAGCCGCAGGTAACGCCCCTGAGGCTTATCGCTGATCACCTCGAAGCCGCATCTCTCCAGCATCGCGCGCAGCGTGCGACGTGAAAAGTAGTAAATGTGCATCTCCATCAGCCAGGGCCAACGAGCACCCATCATGCGGGCAAAGAGGCTATCGATATCGATCGTGTGCACCACCAGCAGGCCCCCCGGCTTAAGAAGGCAATAAGCCCGTTCAAGCGCATCCCGAGGGTCGGTCAAGTGCTCGATCACGTCCCACATTGTCACTACGTCGAAATGGGCCTCCGGCAGGTCGGCAGTGTCCAGCGTCCCCTGCACCACGCGCAACCCGCGCCCCTGCGCCTGCTCCACCGCCCACCGAGAAGGCTCTAAACCCCAGGAATCCCAACCGTACCTCGCCGCGATCTCGACGAATACACCCGTGTAGCATCCCACATCCAACAACGGACGGCCACCTGGCGGTCCCGCAATCCGTTCCAGCGGCTTCAGGTGGTGCTCAAAGGTCAGCACCCGCCCCTCCCGCTCCTCCAGGTAAAGCGGATCTTGGACCGCTTCATACGTGCCGACGATATCGTGCTGGTCCAAACGGGGATTCGTATAGACCAGACCACATTCGCGGCATTGGACGATGGTGTGATGCCGACCATAGCCGCTGTGGGTGCAGGCATAGGCGGACCAGTCCGACGAGCAGCCTCCGGCGGGGTGTTCCTCAATCGTGCTGGGATAGCGCACGACCGTGCTATCGGCTCCACACAGATTGCAGCACACGTATTCCATCAGGAAGGCCTTCGCATGAAGCGCGTCGGCGCCAAACGAAACACCGCCAACAGCGCCTTGGTGATCTCGCTCTTGGAGACCTTTGAGGCGCCCAAACGACGATCCTCGAAAAAGATGGGCACCTCCCCGACCTTCCAGCCACGCCTCTCGACGTTGTAAAGCATCTCGAACAAAAAAGAATATCCGCTGGACTTGATGCTATCCAGATCCAGGCTCTCCAGCACCGCGCGGCGATAGCAGCGGAAACCCGCCGTCGTATCGTGGGCGTGCAGTCCCAGCATAACACGCGTGATTGTATTGGCCCCCCAACTGAACGCCTTGCGCACGAGGTTGTGATTGGACCCGCCACCCCGCACGTAGCGCGAACCGATGACGAGGTCGTAGCCCTGTTCGATCTTTTCCACGATGTCGGGGATGTAGCGTGGGTTGTGGGAGAAATCGGCATCCATCGAGCAGATGAGAGCGGCCCCATCAGCCAGCGCCCGCTTGAAGCCAGCGATGTAGGCCGTGCCCAGCCCCAGCTTGCCGGGGCGGTGGATGACGCTCACCCGCCCCTCGCTCTCAACCGCCAGCCGGTCGGCGATCTCGCCGGTGCCGTCGGGAGAGTTATCGTCCACCACAATCACGCGCACGCCGGTCGGCAGGGCGAGCAGTTGAGCTATCAACGCCTCGATATTCTCTCTCTCGTTGTAAGTCGGTACGATAACGGATACCTGCACGATAACCTCCGTAAAGCGTGAAACGTAAGGCGTGAAATCACGTTTTACGCCTTACGCATTACGTGCTATATTGGCAACACACTCTCGTCGATCAACAGCGCCAGCGTCGCCAGCCAGAAAAAGCTGAACAGCAACACCCGCTTGGAACGACGCTGCGCCCCATAGAGCACTGTGGCAGCGACCAGGCCGACTGCCAGGCGGGGCATCGCCAAAGGCTCCCGCCAGGTCGAATAGGGCAAAAAGGGCAACACTGCCGCCTGAAGCAGCAAAATCGCCACCCAGGCGTGCCTTCGCCCGCGCCACAGATCACGCGCCGAAGCGACCAGCGCCCAGATCGTCGGCAGCACAAAAAGTGGCCCTTCGACCGCCAGTAGAAGCCAGAATGCAGGCCAACTGTCCTCCGTCACCCGCAGCAACCCCATGAAGGGAATCGCCTCAAAGGGCGTCGCCATATCACCGCCGGCCCCTATCCCAGGCGACTTGAGCCAGATCCACAACACGCCCTGCCAGATGGCGAAGGGCAAGCCTGCAATCAGCCCCAGTTTGAAAGCCTCCCACCAGCGCCGCTCCAGCGCCAGGTACAGCAACAGACCGACCACTGCGACCAGGGTCGTTTCCTTTGTCAAAGCAGCAAGCGCGAAAAGAGCGAATCGCAAATCCCAAATTTCAAACCCCAGTCGCTTGCACGCCCCTTGCCCCTTGCCTCCTGCCTCTTGCATCTTGCATCTCGCGTCTCGCTCCATCCACAGCCACAGACCGGCCTGCACCAGCCCATAAGCCAGGGGTTCGGTCAGATCGAGCCGCAGCCCGGCCACCAGGCCCCCGTAGAGCCCATAAGCCAGGGCGTACCAGCGGCTGACGCGATGTGCATCCAGCAGTCGCTCGGTAAAGTACGTCCCGCCGACCAGGGCTACCACGTTGACCACGATCAGCGTCCACGGGACCGCCTCCGGCTGCCCCAGCGCCAGCGCCCACGCCAACAACGGATACAGGATGCGCTGGTAGCGGTAAGACGGCGCGTCACAAAGTGGCTGCGGGCAGCCGCCGGCCGGATCGCGGGCGATGAAGTAAGCAAACTGGCCATCGTAGCCCGGCGAGCCTGCGGGGTCGCCCTGGCTATGCTGCGTTCCCACGAGGACGAACATCATCGGGTCGCCGCCGTAGCGCACCAAGGTCAGCCCGACGTAGGCCAACGCTAGGACCAGGACGAGCGCCCAAGGCCGGAGCCACTGTCCTTCGACAGGCTCAGAACGCTGCTTCACTCGCCCGCCTCCCGCCTGCGCGCCAGCAACAATCCAATGACGATCACGACCAACGTCGCAATGCTAAGCGCCCCACCCACGAGCGCCGAGGTTGGGCGATAGGCCATCTCCACCGTGTGCTCTCCGGCCTCCAACCAGACGGCGCGAAAGGCATAGTTCGCCCGCAGGATTTCGGCAGGCTCCCCATCCACTGTCGCCCGCCAGCCCGGGTACCAGGTATCGGCCAGCACCAGGTAGCCGGGTGCACCAAGCGCGGCGCGTATTGTAACGCGGTTGGGACCATCTTGCAAGGAGAGAATTTGAGAATGGGAGAGTGGGAGAATGGGAGAATGATTCTCAGAGAGAGACTTTTGTTCAAGCAATACCTCGAAAGTGGGATCGAACCCAGGGCCTGAAAGAAGAGCCGGCATCCTATCTGAAAGCACCCTCCTGCCATTAGGCACGATCCAGGCGCGGCCCAGGGCATCGGGCAAACGGTAGAGCGCGACCGAGTCGGTCGTATAGACCGGCTCGGCATCCGGCCACGCCTCATCGCTCATCACGTGGGTCACGCCCATCAGGCGCAGCGCCCGCGACGTCCTGGCGACGCTCAACAGGTCGGCGTACCGTCCTACCAGCAGCGGGTCAAAGTTATTGGCCGAGGCCACGCCATCCAACACGCCCGCGTTGGAGATCAGCAATTCGCGCATAGCCCACCAGTGCTCCATGTCGCGCGGGCCAAAGTCGCTGAAGTCCAGGTACTCGAACTTTATCCGGTTCTCGGCATCGTACTCGCGGTTGCGATGGGTCGGGTCGGTCGGCCAGTAGATACGCGCGCCAGCGGATTCTCCCAGAAAAGCGGCCGCCTGTGTAGAACCCTGATACAACGCCCGATCCACCGTCGGCACCAGGGGCCAGCCGAAGAACAGCAGATCGAGAAACACAAAGCCGACCACCGCCGCCCGCCACAGGGGTTTCTCGCGCCAGAAGAGTATCAACAGGCCCATGCCAACGAGCGTCACGCCCAGCCGCAGCGTCGCCGCGCCAAAGGTAGCCAGCCGCTCGCCGGCGATCAGGAACGGGGCGGCCAAACCTGCGATGAGGAACGCGCCCCCAAACACGATCCCCAGCGCTCCGCGCCGCTGCCTGAGCCGGCCCGCCGGCCAGCGCTGAGCCGCCAGGGCCGTCAGGGCCGCCAGCGCGACGGTCGTCACCGACAACCAGCGCGCCGGCGCCTGGAACAGATCGAAGGTAGGCACGTAGCGAAACAGGAACGGAAAGATGGGCGTGTTTTGTCCCAACGCCAGCACCAGCGCGACGATCGCGCCAATCGCCCAGAACGCGACCAATCCCGCCTCGTCACATTCCCGTTTAGCAGACCACCCGCGTCTGAATACCACCCCGGACGCCATGCCCGCCGCCAGCAGCAGCGGCAGCAGCCCCACGTACCCCGCATCCTCCCAGTAGGTGCCAAAGCCCCAATAGGTGCCACGCCCGGGATTGCCGAAAAAGTCGGGGGCCAGGAAGGTGATCAGCCGCCAAGGCCACATCGAGTTCGTCATCGCAAAGTCGTAATCCACGCCGGTGGCGCGCTGCGATTGGAGCATCAGCTCGGCGGTGGGCAGGAGCTGGATGGCGGCTAACCCAAGTCCAACGAACAATGGGGCAATGAACAATGAACAATGCCCCAACAGCCATCTCCAATCTCTAGTCTCTCGCCTTGCTATCTGCACCGTCCTAAAGAGCAAATACGCCGCCAGCAGCACGCCGCCGTAGAACGCCGTCTGCGCGTGGCCCGCCAGCAGGCCCAGACCAAGAACGAGACCCAGCCAAAGGGAGTCACTCAATCGCCCGCGCTGTAACAACATCTCGCCGCGCCACAGCCACACGCCGATCCAGGGAAAGGCGAACGCCATACTGGGGAAAAGAGCCACTCGCGCCACCAGGAAACCGCTGCCCTCCAGCGCCAGCGCGCCGATCAACGCGGCGAAACGGCCCAGTCCAACCGCCCGCCCCCAGCGATACCTCCCCCACCCCGCCAAGGCCAAGTGCAGGCCCGTCGTCCACGTCAGCGCCACCTCTGCTGGCAGCAGCAAATAAAGCGCGTTCAGCGGGTAAAAAGCCGCCGTCTGGTAGTTGGCCGCCAGCGGCGCACCACAGCCCACGAGCGGATTCCACAGCGGCAGGTGGCCGCCGCGCCACATCCCGGCCGCCATGCGCTGCCAGGGCACGAACTGCAGCAAGGGCGTGCCCCAGTGAAACGCCTCACCGGCGAAGAGGGGACGCCAGAGCAGCAACAAGGGGAAAAGGATAAATGAACAATTGACAATTAACAATGACCAATGCTTGCTTCTTGCTCCCTGCATCTTGCTTCCTACTTATTGCTCGACTTCAAAGATGGCGTAATCCGGCATCTCCTCGTAAACCGGCTGCAGGTAGGATGCCCCATACGGCACGAACTTGCCTAATTTTCGCTCGTTAGGTCCCCAAAAAACGTAATCGATGCCATACTCTTCCAGGAACTGCCGTCGCCATTCATCATCAGCTCTCGTGCTGCTAAAAAAGCGCGCGGCCTGTGATTTCTTTTGATCAAAATCCACCGTCTCCGGGCCGTGGCCCACAAATACGCGCGCCCACACCCGCGCCGGGAGATAGTTGCCGGTCTCGTAAGATGTCAGCACCACGTCGTCGGATTCGACCTGCCCGCTCAACCAATCCAGCGCCGCCACCTCTGCCGCGTCCCGATAGATCGGCGCCGAGTGCCAGCGCAGCACCAGCGTGTTCCCTGCCACAATGAGCACATTTGTAAGGGACAGCACAATCAGAACCACACCAACGACCAACCAGCGCCGAAGATTGGGGATTCGAGATTTGAGATTTGAGATTTTCACGAGTCCCCACGCCGCCAGCAAGCTCAGCGGCACCTGCACCCCCTCCACCAGCCGCCGCTGCAGGTTGAACGGCAGGTAGACCAGGAACGGCACCACGCCTACCCAGGCGAGGGCCAACCACGCCGGCCTCTCGCCGCGCCAGGCATCGCGCACGGCAAAGGCCGCCAGCAGCAGCGACGCGCCGTACGCCGCCAGGTAGTGGAGCGGATGCGGCGACAGGATCAGGTTCTGCGCCGACCAAACTTTGTAAACCGGGTCGCTGTTGAACGCCCACAAGCTGTAACCCACAACGGGCGCGGAGATAAGCACCGGTACGGCGGCCAGCAGCGCCTCCCGCCACGCGATGCGCCGCCGGCGCACACACAGCACCACCCACGCCGCTCCCATCACCGCCCAGGCCACCGGCACGTAGAAAGGGACGATGAGGCCCATCAGGAACCACGAGAGACCAACAAGCGCTGCCCGACCCACGCGTGGGATTTGATATTTGATATTTGATATTTGCTGCTTCGCGCCCCACACCCTCAGCAAGAACAAGATCCCCCACAGCAGCAGCGTCCGCCCCAGCGCGATGTGCGGGAAGGCGTACAGCACCAGAAAGGTGAACCCCTCCGGCAGGATAAAGTCAAGCGGCGGAAAGCCGAGCCAGTCCGACTGCCCCAGCGCGACGACCAGCCACCCCAGCCCTCCGCCAAAGGTCACCATCAGCCAGGCCACTTTCCGCACCGCCACATGCGCGGTAAACGCAGCCAGAAAGCGATAAACCGTCAGCAGCAGCCCCAGCCCAAAGACCCACCGCGCCGCGTGGTAAACCCAAACCATCCGCGCCGTGAGGCTCCCAAAAGGAACCAGCGCCGCTATCTTGCCCAGGATCAGGTGAAAGGGAAAGAACAGCGTGCCCATGTGCGGCTCGGAAGTGTAAGCGATGTGAAAAAGCCATGCCCCCTGCGCCCCCTGCCGCATCTTGGCCAGGTAGGAATAGCAGTCCTCCAGCGCGAAGACAAACCCGCCAAAAACACGGCCCTCCGTCGCCCGCGCCGCGCCGAGGGCGTAGGGAACAGAGGTGACTGCCAGAGCGAGGATGCCGACAACCAGTACAAAGCTCCACTCTCGCCGGTTGCACACCGCGCACTGCCTGCTATCGCTCATAGCCAAACCTGCTCCTTACTGCCGACGCTACTTACGTCGCACCCAGGCAGCGATCAACGCGCCGATATACACCAGGGCGGCAATCACGTACAAACTCTTGATACCCCACAATAGTGAACCATACTCCAGCACGCCACCGGCGACCGACCCGCTGAGGTTTGAAGCTAAAGGGCCAGCCGTCTCGCCAGCCTGCCGCAGTGATTCGCTAAAGATCATGCCGGCAAAGAACAATGGCAAAGAGAGCAAGACCATGCTCCCAATGGCACGGATAAACACCGGCAAGTTGAACAAAAGCTGCAAAGGAAAGAAATAAACGAGGAGCAAACTGGCAAACAGCAACCCGTAAGCCAGCCGCAAATTGACACACGGCCGCCAAAGCACCACCAGGTTCGCCGCCAAAGCCATCAACAGCACACCGGATATCGCCAACGCATTGACGAGCCATGTGGTGCCAAAAAGCAGGGCGAACTCGGTAACACTCTTGAACTCGACCAGCAGAAACGCCGCGCCGAGCAGCCAGAAATGCCAGTCCGGGTGCAACACCTCGGGAAAAGAACGTCGAAGCAGAATAAAGCACACCACCCCGATGACGAGCAACACCTGCCAGTAAGCAGCCGGCACCGTTCGGGCGCGCATGTAGAGGTAGGGCCAATCGTCCGTCGTCAGCGGCACGTCCTCGGCCGCAGAATCGGGTCGCCAGGGAGCCATCTGGGCCTCGGCCAGGCGATCCGGCGAGATTGCCCCCGCGACAAAGACTGTATCGCCTCCCCCTACACCTGAACGGACGTAGACCATATCGTCGCCAAAAACCCGAGCCAGCATACGCCCCAGTCGCGCCTCGATCCACGGAGCCCCTTCGCCGACGGCAAACGTCACCACGACGACACCCTCTCCAGACAGGTGCCCCTTAACTTCCTCAAAGCTCTCAAGCGTGTAGACAAACGAATCCAACCGAACGTTGGACAAGCCCGAAAGCAACGTATGGGAATCCAGCAATCCAAAGGCGACCACGTCGTACTCTTGAACGCTTCCCTTGAAAAACGAACGCGCGTCATCCACGATGAGTGTAACGCGCGGGTCATCATAGGGATGTTCTGGGTGCAACTCCCGCCCCAGCGCTAGGATAGCGGGATCGATCTCCACGGCATCTACATGGGCTGCCCCGCTGCGAAGCGCCGCTGCCACGTCGTTCCCCATCCCCGCCCCAACGACCAACACACGTCCACCCGCAGGCCCGAGGAGATAGGGCAAATTGTATAGAGAGGCTCTATCCTCCAACTCGGGAATCTCTCCTCGAAGCCCGGACAAAGCCTCAGGAGAGAGATCCATCGCCTGCTGGTAAAAGATCTGCTGTACGGTCAAGTTATATCCCACCTTGACCAGCTCTCCATCGCTTTGGCGAGGCAACGTCAACTCCTCGACTTCTAGGCGTTGGTACGGTGACCAAACCACCCCTCGCCCAAAGATAGCCAACCCAATCAACACGGCCACAAAGACACACACTGTGACACGCGAGAGTATGCGCCTAACACCCAGATAAAGCCCGACGCCAAACAATCCTAGGCCAAACCAGATCAACGGGGGAGTCTGCAAATATGATAGAAGCGAGAACGTCCAAACACCCACCAAGCTGGCCAAGATGTTGACGACATAGGCGGGCACCGGAGTATGGCGTGCCATCTCCTCGCCAGTGGCCTGCCCCAGGGGAATGAAAAGAAATACCGTACACCAGAAAAAGACAAACACGATGCCAAGAAATAGGATCAACGACAGCCAGTAGGTATAGGGGACACTACCCCACAAAAATTCATCGCCAGCTCCTGGATAAGCCAAGAAACGGGGAGAGCTAAACCGTCCAATAACGAGCACGAGCAAGACAAACAATCCCAACAGAGGAGCAAAGGCCCATTTGTAATCACGCTTCCCAACAAGCGCATAGCCAATGGACAGCCCAAGAAAGGCCGCCAATAGAGGTAGATTCTTAAAGTAAGCCATCAGGCGCACTTCACCCGAAATCCAGCGGATGACAGCCAATTCCAGAAAAAGCCCCAAGCTACTTATGAGAAACAGCCGCCACCAACACAAAAAGCCGCGTGTAAAGACCTGCACGAGATTCTTCACATCTTCCCCCGTGACAACCGACTAATCCCCAAGTCTGTAAAGCCTCACTCCCACGTCTTCAAACACCAATCGCCAATCTCCAGTCCCCAGTCCCCAGTCTCCAATCTCAGTTCCAACCAGAATGTACCCCACTCTATCGTTCCGCAAAAACACCTGCCGCTCCTCCGCGCCCATCTCCCCGGCCCAGAACGCCTCCACCTGCGCCCTGCGCGCCTCCGCGCCAACCGTCTCGAAAGGATGGCCATAGACCACCGGCCGCCCAGCCCACGCCGGCACGAAGAGACCCATCCGCAGCGAGCAGAGCACCACCGCGTCAGGCTCGCCCTCCTCGCGCAGCCACGTTAGCGCCGCCCATTCTCCATCGCTCAGGTAAAAGTCGGAAGCCGTTGCCAGGTGCCCCACGATCAAGAAAACCGGCGTCAGAGCGCAGAAGGCGACCGCCAACCCCAACGCCAGTCCGCGCCAGCGCGCCTTGACGCGCTGACGCACGCCGCGCCACCACCCCGCCCCGGCCAAGAGGCCCAGCGGCACGCCCAACCCCAGGCTCAGGCGGCGCTGCAGCGGCAGCCAGGGCAGGTACATCCCCACCAGCGTCACGCCCACCCAGCCGACCAGCAGCCAATCGGCGTCGGAGCCGCGCCGCACGGCGAACGCCGCTCCGAAAACAGCAAGGACCAGCACCAACCCGTAGCTCAGCACCCAGTCCCACAGCGGAGGGGAACCTGTCACGTTCTGCGCATTCCACGCCGCCAAAGCCGGATCGGCCTGCATCACCTGGAGCATGTAGAGCGGATAGGGCAGCGCCACCAAACCCGCCAGGACCACCCAGCCGGCCGCTTGCCACGGAACCGCCCGCTCGCGCACAACCCACGCTACGAGCATCACTCCCAGCCCACCGAACGCCGCCACCAATCCGAACGGCTGGATCGCCCCCAGCGCCACCGCTCCAAGAATCATCACCAGCCCACGCCATCTTCGCCCCTTGCCCCTTGCCTCTTGACTCTTGCTCCCTGCAATCCCCAGTCCACACCACGCAATTCCCGCCATCAACCCCATCGACAGCGGAAAGTGCGCATTCGCCAGTAGTGCATACACCGGAAACGCCTCCGGCACCCACAGGTCGGCGGACTGGTAGCCAAAGAACACGACCAGCCATCCCAGCCCCGAAACCTGCGCTGCCAGCAGGAACATCGCACGGCGTTCGCCGACATCGTCACTGACGCGAGATGCCAGCACGTACAGCAGCACCAACATCGCCGCGCCGCCGACCACGCGCGCCAGGTGATAGACCGCGATGAGCGGCAGTCCCACCCAGCGCGCCACGTGGCCCAGGAACAGGTAGAACAGGTACACTGGCGCGCCCTCTTGCGGCTCAGGGGTGTAGGGGAGATGGAACAGCCAGGAGCCCTCCAACCCCTGGCGCATCTTGGCGACGTAGGAATTGCCGTCCTGGGGGTTGAAAAGCAAGCCGGTGAAGTGCTGGCCCTCCGGCACTGCCGCCCAGGCAGCGAGGTAAGGCAAAGTACTGGCGACCACCAGCGCCAGTGTCACCAGCGCGACCCAACGCCACTCCTTGGAAGTCATAGCCTGGATTGTAGCATAAATCCCTGCTGGTACCAGCTAGGTTCCTTAGCAAACTCCAGGCACATTGAGATCAAGACAAAACAGGAAAAAGTGGTGCTCGGACCACTCGCAAAAAACTG
>JAFGED010000377.1 GCA_016931785.1 Anaerolineae bacterium | reverse complement strand
CTAGGCCGAATTTCTCAAGCGGCACGTCGGACTGTCCTCGGAAGCGCGCCTCCCGGTTCCAGGCCGTCTGGCCGTGGCGGATCAGCACGATGCGAGTCGTCATTGGTTTCTCCTTGTTTCCATCATTTGTCCGAGGTGGTGCCAGGCGGCAAAGTGGGCCGTGATAAAACCATCGTAATCTCTCACGCCGCGTACCAGCCGCATCGGCCCGTTCTTGCCCGGCTCAAACACCAGCTTGCCACTGCGCAGGTCGTCGCGCGTCGAGGTGACATATCCCCGTTCATAGTCGAACAATCCCGGAAGGGTGAGCATCAGCGCGGCGACCGAATCCCATAGCGCAAACCCTCCATCTCGGAAGTAGAGGCGCATCAGCGCGAACCAGGAGCGAATCTGGCGGGCGATGAGGCGCGAGGCGGGGTCGTTCAGCGCCTGGAGCGCGGCGAGCTGTGGGCTGCGGAAGATGGCGCCGAGGCCGGCCTGGCCGGGTGCGATGGTGGTGGGGCAGCCGGCGTGGAGGGCCTTGTGGGCTGCCTCTGGATCTAGCGTGAAGTTGAGCTCTGCCAATGGACGTCCATTCCAGATCGGCGGCTCCGTCACGCCGCCCATCAGGTAGAGGCCGCGTAGTTTCTCGAAAAAGCCCGGGTCGAAGGCGGCTGCGTGTTTGAGATTGGTCATGCTGCCGGTAGCGACGAGGGTGATCTCGCCGCGGTGTTTATTGACCACGTCTGCCAGGTGTCGTGCGGCTTTGTTTGACTCAGCGTCATCGTCAGGGCCTGCCGCGCCGCGCAGCACGGCGACGTCGCCGCGACCTATGGAATCCAGGAGGCGGCGGGTTGCGCGCGTGCCCATCTCCACCGGGCCATTTCCGTACGTGGTCGTGACGCTCAATAGGCTCACGCGCGGCTCGCCCAGAAGATAGAGCAGCGTCAGGCCATCGTCTACCTCCCGGAAGGGGCGGCCCATCGTGAGGTCGCAGTCGTAGACGACGGGAAGGCGCTCCGAGTCGGGCAGCGCTCGCAGGCGCGGTATCTGTGGCTGTTTGACGCGCCTGATGGGGTAAGCGGCCAGAAGTAACGCGATAGTCAGTGCCAGGATGAACGCGGCGAGAACCAGCGCCAGCCAATGCAGCACGCCCAGGGCCGCTGCTGCCGCGACACTGGCTGCGATCAGTAGGATGACGATCCAGAACCAAGGACTATGGAGCAACCTGTTCTCCTGCTATAGAACGACCTCGCGTAGATCGATCAATTCCGTCTCGGTCGCGCCCAGTTTCAGCGTCTGGGCGGTGTTTAGCTGGGGCGCGCCTTCGATGAGGGAATCGACGCCCATGCCTTTATCCTGCCGGTGGCGCACCAGGATGTCGCGTGCGACGGTGTCCAAGGCCACCGGATCGAACGAGAGCAGCAGCGCGTCCTCGCGCTCTGGCCGGTTCCAGTCGCCGGGGCTTACCTTGAGCGCCGCGCCGACCACGAGGCGCGTCTTATCGCGGATGGTAGGTTGGGCGTTGAGCTCGGCCACGCCTGGATCACACCGCCCGCCGTGCAGCGCGCCAGGGCGATTGATCGAGCCGTAGTGATTCTTCATCGCCACGCTGATGCCGGCCGTGCCGTGCTCTTTTGGGGTGGGGATGTTGACGATAGCATCGTAGGCGTCAAACTCCTGGTAGAAGCGGACGGTGGCCTGGCTCAGCGCGGCTCCCGTTCCGTCGCCGCGCGTGCCGTGACACTGCACGCCCGATCCACCCTCGTTGAGCGTGTAGCCCGCCGCTCCCAGCTCGCGGTCGGTGCGGTCAAAGATGAGGACGTTTTCGGCGGCGAGCCCGGCATCCTGCAGCCGCTGGGCCACGGCGTAGGCCACGGCCGGCTGGGTGGGGCCGCCGTAGGCAATGCAGTTGACCTTGAGCAGCACTCGCTCGCCCGGATCGAAGAGCGCGCGCCAGACGGCCAGCGCGTCGGGTGTGTCGGCCAGTGCGCCGATCCCCGTGTCCAGCATCTGCAGCACGGCGGCCGGGTTGGGTGTGTCGCCATCCCACACGCCGCCGTGGCGCACGAGCACGACGCGGCTGGTGGCGGTCTCGGGCCAGTGGGCCATCAACGCTGCCCGGCTCAGCGGGGGAGCGGTTTCTGTGGTTGGCACCGGAGGGCTGGTGGGCGTGGCCGGGACTGGCGTGTAATCAGGTGGAAGCGGGGTAGGCGCCAGCGGCGTCGGGGTCCACGTCGGCGGCGGTTGAGTGGCAGGCTGCGGTTCGGCGGTTGGGATGGGTGCGTACGTGGGCGCAGGATCGGGGGCGGCGAGGCGGCATCCGGTCAGCGCGCCGCCAGCGAGGGCGGCCAGTCCGCCTGCGCCCAGTTTGAGAAAGTCGCGGCGGGAGAGGACTCTTGCGGCGTGGGCGTGTTTTTCTTTTGATGTCATCTCTATATCTCACTCCAGTTGGGATAGGAAACCTTCGGCCCTTTTTCAGACTCATCTGCAGGCGGATTTCTTACTCGCCCAACTGGTGAGGCAGTGTTTGCCATTGTATCACGTTCAAATCGCGGGCGCAATCACCCTCCCCGGGAGCGTATCAAGTTGGGGACAAGGCCAACCTGCCCTACATTCGCTTCTTGAT
>JAFGED010000376.1 GCA_016931785.1 Anaerolineae bacterium | reverse complement strand
GATTCGAACCCTGGGTAACCTTGCGGCTACAACGGTTTTCGAGACCGCCCCGATCGTCCACTCCGGCACCCTTCCGTGAAACGCTATGCTTTTTCTTGGTTGTTTCTTAGCTCTGTAAAGAATCTCTCCAGCAGCGCCTGCGATTCTTCGGCTAGCACGCCGCCAGTGACCGCCACCTGATGATTGAGGCGTGGGTCGCGCAGCAGCTCGACTACTGAGCCCGCCGCGCCTGCTTTGGGGTCGATGGCCCCGTATACCAGCCGGGGCAGCCGGGCCGACACCATCGCTCCGGCGCACATCGGGCACGGCTCCAGCGTGCAATAGAGCGTCACTCCCACCAACCGCCAACCGCCCAACGTATTCGCCGCTTCTTGAAGCGCGAGCATCTCTGCGTGGGCGGTGGGGTCGGCATCGACCTCTTTGCGGTTGTGCCCTCGCCCGACGATGATCCCTTTCCTCACAGCTACCGCGCCGACGGGGACGTCGTCGTGGGCCAAAGCTAGTTCCGCTTCGACTAGCGCCGTGCGCATCCAGGCTGCATCGTCCACGGCGCTATTATAACATAGGGTGGGAGAGACGACAATCGAAAAAGAATCCGCCGCCCGGAGGGCGGCGGGGAGCTTACTTGTACTTAGCCAGCAGATGGGTTGCCGCGCTCTGCGGCTTGAGCGGAAGGGGATGCTACTCTGCCGGGCGGGTCGAGCCTAGGATCGCTGCCAGATCCCGCAGTTGGCTAAAGCTTATAGGCTTGAGGAGTACCAGGTCGGCCTCGTCGCGTAGGCTTTCGGCCATGCGCGGGTGCGCAGTGGCGACAATGACGCGCGTTCCTGCCAGCCGCGCGTCGGCTCGAATCTGGTGCAGGATATCCATACCTGCTACGCGAGGCAGGTGCAGGTCCAATACGACGACGTCTGGTACCGTGATGGACAGTCGAGCAAGGGCCTGATCGCCCGATTGAATGATTTCGGTCTTGAAGCCGGCTGCCTGTAGGGCTTCGGAAAAAATGACCGATAGATCGTCGTCATCTTCGATGATAAGTCCGAGTAATTCACTCATATGATTCCTCCTGCTGAAGCAAGCTAGTGTACCTTTGGCTGGCCTGCCCGCTCTCTTGCCGGAAGACAGATGCGGGGCAGCGTATGCTACGAAGTCTCAAATCCCAGGCGCGAGGCCAGGTCGCGCAGCTGGCTGAAACCGATCGGTTTGAGAAGTACGAGATCGGCTTGATCTTGGAGTGTTTCGGCCATACGAGGGTCTGCAGTGGCAATAATGACTTTTGTCTCCGTCAATCGCTCGTCGGCCCGAATTTGCTCCAGAACCTCTTTTCCCGACACCCGGGGCAGGTGTAGGTCCAACACCACGATTTGCGGCGTGGTAGAAGATAGCCACATCAGGGCGGTATCACCGGCTCTGACGATTTGAGTCTCGAATCCGGCCTCTTGCAGGGCTTTTGAGAAGATGATGGCTAGGTCGGTTTCATCTTCGACGATAAGTGCGAACAGGTCGCTCATAGCTACTTCCTCCTGCATCGAATGCAATCCAACTGCTTCCCCGTCCGCATTTTATCACGAATGATAAGAATGCGCGAATCTCACGACGGCTTGTTTCCCTTGTCTAAAAGCATACCACCGACGAGGCGAGCGGATAAATCGCGTAGCTGGGCAAAGCTGATCGGCTTGAAGAGTACCTGATCGGCCTGGTCACGGACACCTTCAGCCAGGCGCGCATAGGCGGTGGCGACGATGACGGGTGTCTTGGTCAGCCGCGCGTCGGCGCGGATATACCTCAGGATTTCCTGACCTCCGACGCGGGGCAGGTTTAGATCCAGGATCACGATATCTGGCTTGGAGGAAGACAGCCATTCCATGGCGGTGCCGCCGTTTCGGATGACCTCGGTCTCGAACCCGGCTGCTTGTAGCGCCCTGGAAAACACGATCGAGATATCAAACTCGTCTTCGACGATCAGCGCTAGTGGTTTTTCCATATCACTCCTTACGCATTTTTCTGGGTTGTTCTGCTGCCTGGCTTTTCGCCCCGTCCGAGGGCGTCTCTGGACTGAAACGGGAGGCCAGGTCCCGTAGCTGAGAAAAACTGACGGGCTTGAAGAATATCCAATCGGCTGCATCGTGTAAGCTCTCCGCCATGTGTGGGTATGCAGTAGCGATGATGACGTTGACGTTCGCCAGGCGCGGCTCGGCGCGGATGTGTTGCAGCACGTCGGTTCCCGCCACACGGGGCATGTGCAGGTCCAGCACCACGACGTCCGGCGTGTTTGAGGCGAGCCACGTGATGGCAACGTCGCCGCTGTGGATGATCTCGGTCTCGAACCCGGCTGCGTGTAGCGCCTTGGCAAAGATGACCGAGATATCTTTCTCATCTTCGACGATCAGTGCGAGAGGCTTGTCCATTCCGCCTGCTCCTTTCCAAATTCATTGGGCATGTGCGGTCAATTGTCGGTTATTGGTCGTTATCGCCGCCTGGCTTGGTTGGACTGAATCGCTTCGCCAGATCGCGTAGCTGGCCAAAGTTGACGGGCTTGATCAGGATCCAGTCGGCTCTATCTTGCAGGGCTGCGGCGATATTCGGGTGCGCGGTAGCGACGATGACACGGATGTCCGTCAGCCGCGGATCAGAACGGATGTAGTGCAGTATTTGTGTCCCTGGTACCCGGGGCAGCTGCAGGTCGAGGATCACCAGATTCGGCGTGGCCGCCCTGAGCCAGGTCAGGGCGGTATCGCCGGAGCGTACGATTTCGGTTTCGTATCCGGCCGATTGCAGTGCCCGGGCAAAGATGAGCGAGATATCGTATTCGTCCTCAACGACCAGTGCAATTGGTTTATCCATGGTTCCCTCCCAGTTTTGAAGGTTGTTGAATGTGGCTTACGCCCTTTCGCATGCTAGGAATCTTTTGACTCTGAGTGAAGCACGACTTTGATTTCTGCATCGCTCTCGGTCAAGCTGAACTCGCCGCTTTCGGGTGGCGTGAGTGGCAGGATGACGGTGAAGGTGCTGCCTTTTCCTTCCTCGCTCTCCAGCTCGATCCAGCCGCCCATCAGCGTGACCAACTGCTTGACGATGGAGAGTCCCAGTCCGGCCCCGCCATATTCCCGTGTGGCCGAGTCATCCGCCTGCCGGAAGGGCTCAAAGATGTACTGTCGGGCATCTTCTGGGATGCCGATGCCGGTATCGGTTACCGCCAAGGCCCAGTGGTCCGCATCGTGTATATAGACGCGAATGTCCACGCTCCCCTCCTGGGTGAACTTGACAGCGTTGTTGGTAAAGTTGATCAGGATCTGGTGCAGCCGCTGCCAGTCGCCCTTGAGAATGGCAGGAACGCCGTCGGCGGTGTGGGTGGTCAGCTTCAGGCCTTTGTTGTGGGCCATCATGTCCATCACGCCCTTGACACTATCGACCAGCTTCGAGGGATTAAAGTCGCCGATGTTGAGCTTGATCGTTCCCGCCTCTATACGAGCGCGATCCAGCAGGTTGTTAACCAAGCCCAGCATGTGGCTTGAGTTGGCCAGGAGACGCCCCGTCGCGCCCCGCTGTTGATCGTTGAGATCGCCGTAGACGCCCTCGTTCAGCATCTCGGTGTAGCCCATGATGGCGTTGAGGGGGGTGCGCAGCTCATGGGAGGCGATGGAGACGAAGGTGGACTTCATGCGGTCAATCTCGGCCTCCTTGGTAAAATCGCGGAATACGGCCACGGTGCCGATATCCTCTCCCGATTCGAGGTGCACTGGCGCGGCGCTGGCGGAGAGCGTCTTTTTGCCCCACTGGAACTTGATGCTGGGCGCTGGTGTCTCCTCGCCGCGCAAAAAGTTACTGACCGTCTCGCGATTCTCGTCGCTCACGGCGTTGCTCATCAGTTTCTCAAAGTCACTGCCCACGATCTCTTCGGCGCGATGTGCCAAGAGATTGGAGACGGCAGGGTTGGCCACAGTAGCCTTACCGGTGTTATCAAAGACGATGATGCCGTCGGCGGTGGAATCGAGGATGGCCTCGGTCTTGCTGAGGGCCTCGGCCAAGTCGCGGGTGCGGTTGCGGACGCGATTTTCGAGTTC
>JAFGED010000375.1 GCA_016931785.1 Anaerolineae bacterium | reverse complement strand
CTGTTCATCCCCAGCGGAGTCATCGACCGCGACTTTCGCCGCAACTGGGAGGCCAAGGGCAGCCTCGACGCCGCCGCGCGCGCACACAGCCGTGTCGAGGAGATAATTGCGGCATACGAACCCAAACCCTTGCCTGATGAAATGGCACGCGAGTTGGAAGGAATTACACTGCAGGCGGCACGCGCTGTTGGGATAGACAGGCTGCCAAAGCGAGAAGATTAGAGACTGGAGATTGGAATGGGCGACGTCCTGAACCGACTACAAGAAGCCGTTATCGCCGGCGAGCCCGAGCAGGCGCGTGAGCTGACGGCGCAGGCATTGGAAGCCGGCATCGCGCCTTTGGACGCCATCGACCAGGCGCTCAACCCCGGCATGCAGATCGTGGGAGATAGGTACGAATGTGGCGACTACTTCATCCCCGACCTGATGATGGCCGCCGAGGCGATGAAGGCAGCGATGGAGAAGCTGGAGCCCGAACTACTGGCCCGGCAGGAGCAACGCCAGATTTTGGGCACCGTCGTCATCGGCACCGTCGATGGCGATATCCACGAGATCGGCAAGAGCCTGGTGGCCACGATGCTCAGCGCGGCGGGCTTCCAGGTGCACGATCTGGGCGTCAGTGTGCCCGCCGATCGCTTCGTCGAGCAGGTCAAAGAGACCGGCGTCAGCGGGGACTCTGTCCCCGTCGTGGTGGGCCTCTCGGCCCTGCTGACGACGACGATGCGCAACCAGGAGGCCGTCATCAAGGCGCTGCAGGAGGCTGGCCTGCGCGAAGGAGTCAAGGTCATCATCGGCGGCGCGCCCGCCAACCCCGAGTGGGCCGAAACCATCGGCGCCGACGCCTATGCCGAGAATGCCAACGAGGCGGTCGAAGTGGTGAAACAACTACTGGAGGTATAGCGTGGAAGATATCGTCTCACGATTGGAAAAAGGCCGTATCATCGTCGCCGATGGCGCGACGGGGACAATGTTGCTGGCCGCAGGCTTGCCCGCCGGCACACCGCCCGAACGCTGGGTGCTGGAGAACCCCACCCCGCTTTTGGACTTGCAACGCGCCTACGTCGAGGCCGGATCGGACCTGATCATCGCTTGCACCTTTGGCGCAAATCGAGCGCGGCTGGGACACTCCGGCCTGGCGGATCAGCTCGTCGAGGTCAACCAACGCGCCGTCCAGATCGCGCGCGAGGCAGCGGGCAGCCAAGCGTACGTCGCCGCCGACATCGGCCCGACGGGCGAGTTGATGGCCCCCATCGGCAAGATGACGTACGAGCAGGCGCTAGAGATCTTTGCCGAGCAAGCAGCGGCGCTGGCAGAAGCAGGCGTGGACGTGCTCTACGTCGAGACCATGTCCGACCTGAACGAGATGAAGGCCGCCATCGCGGGCGCGCAGCAGGCGGCACCCGGCATCCCCATCTTTGCCACCTTCTCCTTCGACCACCACGGGCGGACGAACATGGGCGTAAAGCCGGAGCAGGCGGCGGAGGCTCTCCAGGCACTGGGTGTGGCCGCCTTTGGCGCCAATTGTGGCGCGACGCTGGAGATGACGGAAGAAGCCGTGGCCAAGATGCACGAGGCCGCGCCCCAGGCGGCACTCATCGCCAAACCCAACGCGGGATACCCGCGCATGGAAGGGCGAGAGGTGGTTTACGACGCCACGCCAGAGGATATGGCCGAGTACGCAAAAAAGTTCATCGCGCTGGGAGCGCGCGTGGTAGGGGGATGCTGCGGTTCGACGCCGGAGCACGTTCGCGCGATCGCGGAAGCAGCCAAGCGCTAGAGCGCTGCCGTTCCGCCCAGCCTCTGCGCCGACAAAATCCCCGGATCGGCGTCCCGCCACATCAGCGCGATCAACCGCTCGGCGGCGACAAAGGCCCAAGGTAAACCCCGTCCGCCTAGCCCCACGGCAAAGTAGACCTGCGGCAGATGTGGCAGCGTGCCCACCAGCGGCAGGCCGTCGTCGGTGAACCCCATCACCCCCGACCAGCGCTCGGCGCCAGCCACCTTGATATCGGGAAAGTGACGCTCGGCAAAGCGCGCCAGCCCAAGCTGCACCACGTCGTCCAGATCTGCCTCCGGCTCTTGACCGCCGCCGGTGCGCGGACGCCGCCAACTGGATAGCAACAAGCGGCGGCCGGGAAGCTGGCGGCAGGTCTCGTAGCCGTAATCGGCGCTGCACGGCACATCCAGCACCATGCCATCCAGCGGGTCGGTGGCAAAGACGAGGCTGCGCGTGGGCGCGACCTTGTCGGCAAAGTAGGAATCGAGCAGCGGGGCGTAGCCGTTGACCGCCAACACGACCGCGTTGCAGAGCACCGTGCGACCCTGCGCCCACACCCTTACGTTGTCGCCCTCCGGCTCCAGGTCATAGACCTCTGTGCCTTCGTGGACGGTCACGCCGCTGGAATCCAGCAGCGCCCGCGTCAGCTCGGCTGCGTCCACCGTGACGTCGTCGGGCTGGCGCAGCGCAGCGCAAAAGCCGCGGTCGAGGATATCCCTGGGGTTGAAACGGGCCTCGAAGCCATCCTCCTGCAACAGCACCGCCGATTCCCGCAGCGCGTCCGCCTCGGTTTCTTCGACGGCCAGCGCCAGGCTGCCGGTGTGCTGAACCGGCACGTTCAACCGGTTGGCCATCTCGACCAGGCGCTCGCGGCCCTCGATGGTGAGCGCCCATATCTCTTGCGCCTTCTGGCGGCCATAGGCCGAGGCGGCCCAGTTATAGTGGCCGGGCAGGCCGGTGAGCACCATGCCGGCGCTGCGTCCGGTCGCACCGCCCGCCACGCTCCGGGCCTCCAGAACAGCCGTGCCTATCCCATTCTGAGCCAGGTGGGCGGCCACCGCCGCGCCCACCAAACCGGCCCCGACGATGACCACGTCGCACGTATCAACCCGCTTGCGCTCTTGGCTTGTCCACATTGCCGTCTCCTTAGGTGGTGAACTGGTAGACTCAGTAAGCGTTCAAAAACAACTTGGGTGTTCTCTCCCATTGTCCAAGGTGATTTCGCCCAAAAAGTGCGAACTTGTTTTTGAACGCGG
>JAFGED010000374.1 GCA_016931785.1 Anaerolineae bacterium | reverse complement strand
GCCGACGACCACAGCAGCGCCACCGTTCCCGCCACGTGCGGCCCGGCCATCGAGGTGCCCTGCATATAAGTATACCCACCGCCGCGCCGGCTGGAGCGGATACTCACCCCCGGCGCCGAGACGTCCGGCTTGCGCCGGTCCGAGCCGTCCACCGTCACCGGGCCGCGGCTGCTGAAGGAGGCGATGGCGTCGCCGCTGTCGGTCGCTCCTACGGAAAACGCCGCGTCGTATATAGCCGGTGGATACATCACCGAGCTACAAATGGAGCCCTCGTTCCCCGCCGATGCGATGACAACGATCCCCGCCGCCCGCACGTTCTCGACGGTCATCTGCATCAATTGTATCGCCGCCGGGTCGCACCCTTCGTCGGGGGGGCAAACCCAGGAGTTGTTGATCACGTGCGGGGCCTTGGCGGGGTCGCCGTCCGCCGCCGGATCGCCGCCGATGGGGTACGGGGCCAGGAAGAACTCGAAGCACTCGATGTAGGTGGCAGGCGTGCCAACCCCCTGGTTCATGTTGCGGCAGCCGATCCACTGCGCGCCCGGCGCCACGCCGATCTGGCTGGTGGTGGTGATACCATCGTCGCCGACCATGGTGCCCATCGTGTGCGTGCCGTGGCCTTGATCGTCACAGGGCTCGGGCGAGTCGGCCCCGCAGACGCCGCCCCCACTGTGGATCGCGTCGTGCCAGTGATAGTCGTGGGTGGCGATGACACCGTCCCAGCCCCGGTACTGGTTCTTTAGCTCCGGGTGATCCCAATCGTAGCCGGTGTCCTGCCCGGCGACGACGATACCCTCGCCGGTGTAGCCCAGCGCCCAGACGTCGGCGGCATTGACGCGCTCCACACCCCATTCGACCGCGGCAGGGGCGCTGTCCAGCTCGCCGGGTGTGGATTCCGGCAAGTCTTGGCGCACGCTCGGGTTGGCCGCGATGCGCGCCACGTCGGGCCGGGCGGCCAGGCGCTCGACGAGAGCGCGGTCGCCCTTCGCCGCCACCGCGTTGACGATGTAAAAGGAGCGATACGTCACGCCAGCGGCGTCCAGTTCGGCGCGCAAGGGGGCCTGCGTGCGCCGCGCCGTCTCTCGCAATCGATCGTAGACGGTGCGCAAGCGCGCCTCGCGATCTGGCAACGCTGCCGCCTCGCTCAGATCGGCCTGCTCGTCCAGGATAACCAGAAACTCGGCCTCGCCTCCACCGGCCACGGCCTCCCACACCTGGGGGGCGACATCGGCCGGGGCGGCTTGCACCGCCGCGCGCGTGGTTGCGATCCAAGACAGCACGAGCAATCCTGCCAGGCCAATCGATAGGCTTATGAATAGGTAAAGTCTTTTGTCCTTCATCGATAATGATTATAGCAGAAGTGACCGCTTGACAAAAGCCCTCTCCCATAGGATAATCCGTGCATCCTGCCAAGGAGGTTGGAATGGGAGAGGAATTTGCCGTAACTGACGATTCTTTCGAAAGTCAGGTGCTCCAGGCCAGAGAACCAACTCTGCTAGACTTTTGGGCTGAGTGGTGCGCGCCATGCAAGATGATCGGCCCTATCGTGGAGCAAGTCGCCGCAGAGTACGCAGACAAGTTGCGCGTGGCCAAGATGGACGTGGACTCCAACCCCCAGACTCCGCAGAGCCTGGGCATCAGGGGCATTCCCACGCTGATCCTGTTCAAGGATGGCGTGGAGGCAAAGCGCGTCGTCGGTTACCGCACCAAAGAGGCATTGGTGGACGAACTGCTGCCGCACATCGAATAGCAGGTGCCTTTCAGTTTGGGGACCAATATGGTCGGCAAAGGAGAGAAACACCTTAGAAAAGAGCAGTTCTGGCTATGCCAGAACTGCTGAGGCGCATTTCAGCCCCCGCAGATTGGGGCCGTGAGCACTTTAGCATATCGGATGAAAAGAACCAATTTTCACTCCAGGGCTGAAATGCGCACCGAATAGCTTGACGCTCCCCTATTCGCGTGGTATACTTTTTACACAATCGAGATTCAAGAGACAGAGATCGGGAATAGTAGGCATCGAAGCGAGGTTCAGAGAGTCGGGTCATTTGGCTGCGAGCCCGATACCAGCGCCGGTGCCGAATGGGCCTGTGAGTCGCCTGCCGAAGCGAGCGAATCTATCTGCGAGCTCGTAGTAGGCCAGGCCGGAGACGCCACCGTTACCAGGGCGCAGGATATCGCTCTGAGTGTGGACCAAAGGTCCATAGTCGAAGAGCCGTATCCGCAAGAGTGAGGCTGCACGCAACACGCCAGCGCGCTTCGAGGCAGCCTAACCGGGGTGGCACCGCGGGTGTCTGGATCAGACGCTCGTCCCTAGAAAGGGACGGGCGTTTTTTGTTTGTCGGTGATGGAGGTTTAGCATGCACCTCGTAAAAGTTCGATTCAACAGTGAGGATTATCCTACAGATCGCTTCTATCCGTTCAACGTGCCCATTTTGAAGGGAAAAACAGAGTTGGTGTTCAAAAGCCCTATCGCCTTTTTCGTCGGCGAGAACGGATCGGGCAAGTCCACCCTGTTGGAGGCGATCACCAAAAAGTGCGGCGTTCACATCTGGCACAAGCCCAAGCGGCACCTGGCACATTACAACCCCTTCGAGACCAGGCTCTCCGATTACATCACCATCACCTGGGCCAACGGCGGTGTGCCAGGTTCCCTCTTCCGCGCCGAGACGTTCCACGATTTCGCCGACTTTCTGGATGACGTGGCCCTGTGCGACCCGGGCCGGCTCAAATACCACGGTGGTAAAATCCTCAACACGCTTTCGCACGGCGAGGGCATTTTGAGCTATTTCAGCACGCGCTACCACATCAAGGGCATCTACTTTCTGGACGAGCCCGAGGCCTCACTCTCTCCCTCAAGCCAGGTCAAGTTCCTGCAGGTATTGCAAAAAGTCGAGGCAGCCGGGCACGCCCAGTTCATCATCGCCACCCACTCACCTATCTTGCTGGCCTATCCCGGCGCGCAGATTTTTAGTTTCGACGGATCACGTGTTGAACAGGTGGCTTATGAGGATACGACACACTATCAGCTCTATAAGCAATTCTTCACTGATCGGAGTGCTTTCTTGGATGTTTAGCCAGGAGTAAGGATTAGGGAGTATGAAGGTATCTACTCAGGCTGTTCGCCCGAGCAGTGGCCCTCGCTCGAAAAAGGGAGAGATGGGGGGTTCGAGGGCGGCTTCGCCGCCCTCGAACCCCCCGCCTTCCTCCTCTTTTTGTCGCGACAGGCAACTG
>JAFGED010000373.1 GCA_016931785.1 Anaerolineae bacterium | reverse complement strand
GCGTATCGACAATTTCTTGTCGATGTTGGCACTATAAGCGCCTATGGCAACTTTTCGCTTTGCTCAAAGTTGCTTGGCAGTTGCTTCACAACTGCCACTGGCAAACAGCGCCGTTTGCACGGCGTATCGACAACACCGTTATACATGTGGATTCGCTAAGCGCCTAGACTCACAACACCGCCTCCATCATCGCCAGCACCTGGGCAGCGGTCAGGTTGCGCACCACGGTCGCCTTGTTGCGGCAGACGACGGCGCAAGCGCCGCACCCCTGGCACAAAGCCGCGTTGACCGTGGCCAGGGCTTTCCAGGGATGGAGCGCGCGGGCATCGTAGGGACAGACCTCCACGCACAGCCCGCAGCCCACGCACAGCCGCTCGTCCACGGCCGCCACCGTCGGCTCGGCGACCAGCTCGGGTTGGGCAAACAACTCCAGCACCTTGGCCGCCGCCCCGGAGGCCTGGGCCACGGTCTCGCGGATATCTTTGGGGAACTGGGCCGCGCCGGCCACATAGACCCCTGCCGTGAGGCTTTCCACCGGACGCAGCTTGGGATGGGCCTCGGCCAAAAACCCGTTTTCGTCGGTGGCGACGCGCAAAAGGCGGGCCAGGT
Organism: Anaerolineae bacterium; assembly: GCA_016931785.1. GTDB lineage: Bacteria > Chloroflexota > Anaerolineae > B4-G1 > B4-G1 > JAFGED01. The sequence continues at coordinate 5,296 of JAFGED010000373.1, read as the reverse complement.
GCTCGCTTCCTTCGCTGGGCACCGCCGCCGTCGCCAGCACCACCAAGTCGGCCCGCACGCGCAGCGACTTGCCGGCCAACGTGTCGGCGCCCCACACCTCCAATCCATCGCCATCGCGGACGATCTTGGACACCTTCCCACGCAGGTAGACGACGCCGAAATCCTCTATCGCCTGTTGGACGAACTCGTCGTATCCCAGTCCCTGGGAGCGGATGTCGATGTAGAACACGTAAGCCTGGCCCTCCGGCGCCGCGCGCCGGTAAGCGGCGGCCTGCTTGGCCGTAACCATACAGCAGATCTTCGAGCAGTAGGGATTGTGCCATTCGGGCGCGCGGGAGCCGGCGCACTGCACCCAGACCACCTCCCGGGGGACGCGGCCGTCGGAGGGACGGCGGATATCCCCGGACTTGAGCATCGCCTCAAACTGGAGACCGTCCACCACGTCGGCATACCTCCCCCCGCCATACTCCGACAGGTTGGCCTTGGCGTAGAGATCGAACCCGGTGGCCAGCACCACTGCCCCTGCGTGGAAACCCTGCGGGGCTTCCGAGCCCCTACGGGTTTCCACGCCGAAATTCCCCACGTAGCCGTCGAAAGCCGTCACCTCCGCGCCCGTGAGCACCTCGATCAGTGGATGGCGCAACACGGCATCGATGCGCTCCTGCAGCAGACTTGCACTTTCGTCCCAATCCAGGTACAAAGAGGCAAGTTCGGCCATCTTGCCCCCCAGCCGCTCCGAGCGCTCGACCAGCACCACAGGATAACCGGCGTCGGCGATATCCAGCGCCGCCGTCAGCCCGGCGATGCCGCCTCCCACCACCAGCGCCCGCCTGACGATGGGCGACGTGAGCGGCGCCAGCGGTTCGTCGCCGCGCACCTTTTCCACCAGGGCACGCACGACCTCGACGGCCTTTCCGGTAGCCACCTCCGGCGCGTCACGATGCGGCCAGGAGACCTGCTCGCGGATGTTGGCGATTTCCAGCCGGTAGGGGTTCAGCCCGGCGGCCTGGGCGGCCTTGCGGAAGGTAGTCTCGTGCATCGAAGGCGAGCAGGCAGCGACCACCACGCCGTCCAGATCGTGTTCCTGGATGGCCTGCCGGACGAGCGCCTGGCCGGGGTCGGAGCACATGTACTTGTAGTCGGCGGCCAGGACGACGCCCGGATAGCCGCGCAGCTCCTCGGTCACGCGCGCCACGTCCACGGTGCCGGCGATGTTGAGCCCACAGTGGCAGACGAAAACGCCGATACGCGTCATTTCTATCCTAGCGCACCTTGCGCGTGTAGTCGGGCAGGAGGATAGGCGATACGACCTGAGTCTGGACGCCGGCCTCCTGCAGCTCCCTATGCCATTTGGCGACGTGGGCCAGCGTCATCTTACCCGCTTGCACCTCTTTGGCCCGCAGCGCGGCAGCCCGTCCCGCCCGCCGGCCAAAGACGCCGATCTCGAGCAAGGAGTTGCCCATCAGGCGGTTGCGGCCGTGCACGCCGCCGGCGACCGCGCCCGCAGCGTACAGGTTGGGCACCCCCACGACCGAGCCATCCGGCTCTATGACGACGCCGCCGTTTTGATAGTGCGCCGTCGGGTAGACGAGCATCGGCTCCTTGGTGATATCAATATCAAAACGCTTGAACTGGCGCACCATGGCCGGCAGCTTTTTCTCGATGGTCCCTGGTCCTTCGATGATCTCGATCATGGGCGAATCCAGCCACACGCCCGACATCCCTGCGGGCGTCCTGACCCCCTTGCCGCGCTCCACGCACTCCCGGATGATGGCCGCGGCCTCGGCGTCCCGCGTCTCGCGGGGATAGACGAACTGCTCGCCGTCGACGTTGGTCACCTGGGCCCCCAGCCCGCGCACCTTTTCCGTCACCAACTGCCCGACGATCTGCTCAGGGTACGCGGCACCGGTGGGATGGTACTGGTAGGTATCCTGGTGAATCAGCCGCGCTCCCACCCGGTAGGCTAACACCAGGCCGTCGCCGGTGGCTCCGTAGTGGTTGGTGGTGGCAAAGTCCTGGTAGTGCAGGCGGCCGCTATCGCCAGTGGCGATGACGGTGCACTTGGCCCGCACCACCAGGTGCTCTCCCGTCTCCAGGTCCTGCAGCACCGCCCCGGCGGCCTGTCCATTGTCGTCCATGATCAGCTCGAGGGCTGGCGAGAACTCGAGCACGGCGATATCCTCTGGCCAGGAGAGCACCTCGTCACGCACGGCGCGCATGATGGACGCCCCGGAGTAATCCCCGGCCGAATGCATGCGCATCTTGGACGTGCCGCCGCCGTGGATGGTCGTCATAGAGCCGTCGGGTTCCTTATCGAACATCACGCCCAGTCCCTCCAGCCACCGGATCGTGGCAGGCGCGTCCATCACCAGGGCCTCCACCAGGGCCGGATCGTTGGTAAAGCCGCCTCCGCCGATAGCATCCAGGTAGTGGAGCGGGGGCGCATCGCTCGGCTTGTCGGCCGCCTGGATGCCCCCCTGGGCCATCATGGTGTTGGCGTCGCCAAAGCGGAGCTTGGTGGCGAGGATGACCCTGGCCCCATTCTCCCGAGCGGTCAGGGCCGCCGATGCCCCGGCCCCGCCGCCGCCGATGACGAGCACGTCGGTCTCATAGTCGATCTGCCCCAGGTCGAGCGCATCCGCGGAGAGGTGGCTGCGCCCCTCAAGGATATCGGCCAGCGCCTTCATGGCCATCTCGCCTCGATTCGGGCCGAGCCTGATCTCGCGGAAGCCATCGGGGCGGTGATCGGGGTGGAACCGCTCCAGCAGTTGCCGCTTCTCCTCCGGGGTCATCAGGGGGAAGGTCTCGCTCAAGCGCCGCGGCCGCGTCGCCTCTACTTTTTCAATCGATTCGTGCATCTCGGGTGGATAGCTCATAGTCTTCTCCCACAAGACCCGGGAGGTCTCCCAGGGGAGGTTCCCTGTCGATGAAATCGGACTTGGCCAAGACGATCTTGACGTGGAGTCACCTTCCGAGATCTCCCAGGTCTGAAAGTTTCGATCTATCAAATCTTCCGGCGTCTATTTCTCGATCTCCCGCGCGTCGTAGCGCTGGCGCAATTCCTCCACACCCAATCCTCGCAGTTCCCTCATCGCCTCGTCGAACTTGCCCTCCTCGATCTCCCTGACGCGCTCGTCCAGATGTTGGGATCGGGGAGCGAGGTAGCTACCATAGAGCCGCTGGCAGAGGATGGCGATGCGGTATTGGGCCTGCTCGGTGGGGCACCGTGCGGCGCACAGCCCGCAGTTGATGCAGTCGAAGGAAGCGCGGGCCACGGCGGCGATATCCCCTTTCATCGCCAGGGCCATATAATCCTTGACGTCCAGCTCCTGGGGGCAGACCTTGGTGCAGGCGCCGCAGCCGAGGCATTGGAGAAGCTTGGGGTAAGTTTTGAAGAGCGCTGCCGGTGTGGGCTGCATCTCCTCCAGCTTGTAGGCCGCCCGTTCCGCCGGGAAGAAGGGTATCTGCACCAGGTACATCCCCGGCTGCACCACCTCCTGGCAGGCCAGGGCGAAATGCAGGCGCGGGTCGCCCTCCACCCGGTAGACCGTGGCGCAGGCCCCGCAAAAACCCCCGCGACAGCCGCATCCCCGGATCAACCTATAGCCGGCGTACTCCAAGGCCTTCATGATAGTCAGCGACTCGGGAACCTCGTAGCGCTTTCCCATGATGTAGATCGGGATCGAACTTTCAGCCATCTCGATACCTCCCAGAAACTGTAAGCCACGCTACAAGCGTGCCCTACACGATCAATTATACAACCAACCCCTTCTCCCTCAACAGCGGGCGCGGGTCCACGTAGTGATCGCCGAACCCATAGTCCGTGCTGTCCAGCCCCAGGGCAATGCCCAACAATTGGGTGAAGTAAAGAACGGGAAGCGGCGTAAAGTCGGGATGCTTGCGGTCCATCTCCGCCTGCCGATAGTCCAGATTGAACTGGCAGAGGGGACAACTGGTCGCCACCATCTCGGCTCCCTCCTGCTGCGCAGACCGGAGAATGGCATAGGCGAGTTCCTCGGCAGCGGCGGCGGCGCTCACCGTCAGGTAGGAGCCGCAGCACTCGGTCTTGTAGGGAAAATCGACCACCTCGCAGCCCAGGCTCGCCAGCAGGTCGTGAAGGATGGTGGGCTCGTCGGGGTCGTCCAGCCCGATCTCACTCTGGGGGCGCAGGAGCAGGCAGCCGTAGTAAGGTGCGCATCGCAAGCCCTCAAGAGGGCTTGCGATGCGTTCGCTCAACGCCTCAAAACCCAGCTCGTCCCGCAATATCTCCAGGAGATGCAGAACCCGAACCTCGCCCCTGTACGCCTCCTCGACGAATAGGTTGATCCGCTCCCGCTTTTCCTCATTCTCCCTCAGGAACCCGGCGGTGCGCCTCAAGACGTTGTAGCAGATGGAGCACAGGGTAGCCAGGCGTGTGCTTTCCCGTTGAGCCTGAAGCAGGATGCGCGTGGGCCCCACCAAAGCCAGCTCGTTATCGACGGCCAGGGGAAAGGTCGCGCCGCAGCAGTTCCACTGGGAAAGCTCGACCAGCTCGAAGCCCAAGGCCTCGGCTGCTGCCCGACCCGCCACGTCAAAACCCACGGCCTTGGTGCTCAAGGTGCAGCCGGGGAAATAGGGGATTTTGGTCCGTTGTTCGCCCATCAGGATGTATGTTTTCGAAAGAGGCCTATCACAGCCAACTGGGGAGCTTCTTCCAAGATATCGTCGGAGAGATCAGTGGGTGCCAAACGATCACCTTGATCTCGCAGCACGATCTGGCGCAGAGCCTCCATCACCCGGGGGAGATCGACTCCACGCGGGCAACGGGAGAGACAGGTCTGGCAAGAAGCACAGACCCAGATGGTGTCGGCCTCCAGAGCCTCCTCCAGCCCCAACTGCGCCAGCCTGATCACCTGGCTGGGTAAGAGGTCCATAGCAAAGGCCACCGGGCAGCCGGCCGAGCACTTGCCGCATTGGTTACAGGCCAAAAGCTGCTGCCCGCTGATCTCTGTGACCCGGCGTACAAAATCGCCCTGTAGCTTTTCCGCCGACAGCTTGATTCTCATGCGCATCTCTCCGACAGCCGAGAATGCACCCATTATACGCCAGGGTACAACCCCCGTCAACGGAGGCGGTTTAGCGATTACCCATATGATAGCTATAGGTGTGACACACCTGGTGAGGCAAATCCTCGCCGGGCTTTTTCGGCTGGTGGGAGACACCCTTCCTAAGCCTATTTTCCGCACCTTTCCAATCGAATAGAGAGCGAAGCTTGCCCATCTGATGAGCTAGCCAGGGGCCAGGCGACACGCGCGGT
>JAFGED010000372.1 GCA_016931785.1 Anaerolineae bacterium | reverse complement strand
GGCCCTCGCTCAAAAAAGGGGGAGCTGGGGGGTTCGAGGGCGGCTTCGCCGCCCTCGAACCCCCCAGCCTTCCTCCTCTTTTTGTCGAGAAAGGCAACTGCGAAGCAGGGCTGAGTAGTTACAACGCGACTGTCAAACCTCGTCTGGAAGGTCCTCCCACCGGCCGCCACATTGGATCCACCGCGTGCGCCAGACCTGGACGGCTTCGTTCGTCAATGTCAGTTTGTAGTCTGTCGTCTGGTCTCCTCGTTTCAGTCGGACGGTTAATTCATTCCAGGGACCGCGTAGCTGGCTCTGCATGCCGGAAATACTGCTCCTGGGAATGTACGAGATGATCCAGCCCTGCTTGACCGTCAGGTCCTCCTGAATCACCGCCACATAATTGCTGGTGAGTAATAGCAGGGTGTTGGCCAAAACGGGACGGCGGAACAAGAGCCGCCAGCGCTTCCAGATGCCGGGCTGAAAGACCAGGTCCTCGAGTTCTTCGCCCGGCAGCACCCCGTAGATTTTCGTGCCGTTGGAGAACTTGAACGGCAGGTTTTCAACAGCCTGTTTCGCGACCGGGGTGTAGGCGGTTTTGTCTGTCGGTGCGTTGGATGTGGCTTTGGTCGCCTGCAGCAATTGTCGCAGCGGCCTGGATAGCTGGTACCAGGCCACTGTATTGAACTCCACGCCGAGTTGTGTCGGCGAGGTGTCACTTTGTGCGACGATCTCCAGGAACCCATAGAGCAGCAGCAACGTGATCTTCATGTACATGAGACCGCTGCCTCTTAGATATGTGGCCTTTGGTTCCTGGTTAGGCCAGATCGAAGCCTGGAGGTGGATCACGTCCGTGGGCGTAAACAGCAATGCTTGTTTTGGAACATAGTGCCACCCCCGGTGGATCTGTGGCGGAAAGGCGATGATGGTCTGTATGGTATCGCTGTTCACCGACGATGCCACGTAGGGCGATTGCAGCTCCGCCGACAGTTCGGAGACGTCTTTCAGGATCAGGGGGTGTCGCTCAAGCCCTCGTGTAGGAACTTGCCGCTTCAGCTGGGCCAGCCGTTCTTCTAAATCGGTTTCTGATGCGCTCACGGCACTCGATACCTCCACAAATGGGATAGGACCTCATTAAACCGTGGTGCGAGTTCGGACTCAACAGGCCTCGTTGTAGGCGCGCTTTCCGAGCGCGCACAGGCGTAGCGTGGATTGGAATCCTCGGCTACATCGGCGGCCTAAGCTACCAGGCTGAGTATTATTATACACCGAAATTTGGTGGTGTCATCAGGTTCGAGGCCATTGGCCTTTTCGAAAATTTGTAAAGTCATATGGCCTGTGCTATAATCTTTGGGAATCGCCCCCTCGTCCAAATAGCGAGGGGGTCGGTCATCTTTCCAAAGGTGGTGTGGTATGGATCAAATCCCATTGCCGGTCTGGATAGCAGGTGGTATAGCTATCTTGGTCATCGTCGTCATCTGTGTGATTTTTATCTTGCAGCGACGCCGTGTTGATTTGACCCACTCCAAGTCGCCTGGCCAGAAGCCGGAGTGGATCAAGACCGTACCCCCGCCGGAGACCGTGGCCGCGACCCAGGCGGATGGCGAGGGCATTGGGCTTTATGACTACGATCCTGGAGAAGGGCTCGCTGCCGCCTTTGTGGAGCAGATAGAGGACATTGTTCACGCCCGGTTGGGCGAGGACCCGGCGCTGGCGGGAATCGGTGTGGATTTCAAGACCTCGCCCAGCGGGGAGTTGGAAGTTTGGGTGGACGGCAAGAGCTATATGGACGTCAGCGATATTCCCGATGAGCGGTTGCGCGAGGTTGTCCGGCAGGCGATCTCTAGTTGGGAGCAAGGGGGCTAATAAGTATGCTCGATATTGCATTGATCCGCGAGCATCCCGATTACGTCCGGGAGGCTATGCGCAAGACCGGCGATGATCCAGCGTTGGTGGATAACGTCTTGGCCTTGGATGCGCAGCGGCGTGAAATCCTGACAGAGGTCGAAAGGCTCAAGGCAGATCGGAACCGTGTGTCGAAAGAGATAGGCAAGCTCAAGGACAAGGCTGATAGAGAAGTCCGTATCGTCGAGATGCGCCAGGTGGGCGACCGCATCGACGAGCTAGAGGAGCAGCTCCGTACAGTCGACGCCGACCTTGATTCGGCCATGTACCAGGTCCCCAATGTGCCGCACGAGAGCGTGCCATATGGTCCGGACGATAGTCACAACGCCGTCGTGAGCGGGTGGGGGGAGATCCCTGAATTTGACTTTGAGCCGGTGCCTCATTGGGATTTGGGGCCAGAGCTGGGCATCCTCGATTTTGAGCGCGGCGTGAAACTCTCCGGCAGCCGGTTCTACGTTCTTCGCGGGGCCGGGGCGCGCCTGCAGCGGGCGCTCATCGCCTGGATGCTGGACGTACATACGCGGGAGCATGGGTACACCGAGATATACCCGCCCTTTGTGGTCAGGGAGCAGTGTTTCTGGGGGGCGGGGCAGTTGCCCAAGTTTGGTGAGAACATCTATCACGATGTCGAGGACGACTTCTGGCTCCTTCCCACCGCCGAGGTTGCTCTGACTAACCTGTACCGCGACGAGATTCTGGACGCGGCTGACCTGCCCGTGTATTACGTTGCATACTCCCCATGCTTCCGCCGTGAGAAGATGAGCGCCGGACGGGACGTGCGTGGCATCAAGCGCGGGCACCAGTTCGACAAGGTGGAGATGTACAAGTTCACCACACCAGAGACCAGCTACGACGAGTTGGAGGCGATGGTCGAGAATGGCCTCGAGATCTGCCGCCGCCTGGAGATTCCCCACCGGCTGGTGCAAATGTGCACCGGCGATCTGGCTTTCACGGCGGCCAAAAAGTACGATATCGAGGTGTGGGCGGCGGGCTGCAGGGAATGGCTGGAGGTGAGCAGCCTCAGCAACTGTGAGGATTTCCAGGCGCGCCGGGCGAACGTCCGCTACCGGCCCGAGCCGGGGGCCAAGCCGCGCTTCGTGCACACGCTCAACGGCTCTGGCCTGGCACTGCCCCGTGTGATGATCGCGATCATCGAGAATTATCAGCAGGAGAACGGCAGCGTCGTCGTGCCCGAGGTGCTGCGACCCTGGATGGGGGGGATCGAGGCCATCGGCTAAGGCGCATTTCGGATCGCAGGGTCAAGACTGCAAGCAACATAGCGCGCGCTGAAATGCTACCTTCGCCTTAGAAGCGAAATGCGCCCCTCATTGACAGTTGCCTGCTGGCGTGGTAGAATGCGGCACGTCAGGGGGGACGCCCCCGGCCCCGGAGGGATGGCCGAGTGGACGATGGCGGCGGTCTTGAAAACCGTTGTGGCCGTAAGGTCACCGGGGGTTCGAATCCCTCTCCCTCCGCCAAAGTCAACCCCCGGGTTTTTAGGCGGTATGCAGCCCCATAATCGGGGAGAAGCCCGGTGTTTTTCCAAATTGGAAACCCCGGTTTTTCGCCCGGGGAGGTGCCAGAGTGGACGATTGGGGCCGCCTGCTAAGCGGTTGTGGGGTTAATAGCTCCACCCAGGGTTCGAATCCCTGCCTC
>JAFGED010000371.1 GCA_016931785.1 Anaerolineae bacterium | reverse complement strand
CGATAACTTGGCGGTATACCTCCCCCGCTGTACGGGGGAGGTCGGCGCGCAGCGCCGGGTGGGGGTAATTTAACATTGTCAAATTACGAACAATAACACAAGCGCCGGTTGTGATTGCCCACTATGTGACTTTGTGCTAGAATACGGCGGTGACCGGGCCAAGACTTCGCCCAGAAAGCACCAGCTTCTAGCAGCCGGAGATAAAAGAGGACCCAATGACGATACTCAAAGGCGGTGTGGTCGGCTTTGGCAACATCGGCCAGGGCCTGACGCGCTACATCAACGAGCACAAACAGGGCGAAGCGCGCATCGTGGCGGCCTGCAACCGCAGCAAGCCCAACCTCGATCTCGCCAGGGAGGAGTACGGCCTGGAAGTGACCCACGACATGCACGAGCTGGTCGATATGGACCTCGACTTTGTCCTCGTCGTCTCCACCAGCTACGCCCACGCCGATCAGGTCGCCATCGCCGCCGAGGCCGGCCTGCACGTCTTTTGCGAAAAGCCCATCGCCCTGACCCTGGAGGACGCCGACCGCATGATCGAGGCAGTGGAATCAGCCGGCGTGGTCAACGTGGTGAACTACTCGATGCGCTACATCGACGCCTACCTCAAGATCAAGGCGCTGGTCGACGCCGGGAAGCTGGGGCGGCTGCTCTCCATCTGCCACTACAAGACGCGCGCCTTTGGCCTGTACGGCGCCGGGGCCCGCCACCGCGCTGTGGTCGAGCCCGAAGAATCCGGCGGCTGGACCGTGCACCACGCCTGCCACGACATCGACTTCCTGTACTGGGTCAACGGGCCCATCGCCCAGGCGTATGCCGCGACGCAGACGACGGTGCCCGACAAGGACTCGGAGGAGGTCGTACTGGGCACGGTGGTGTTCGAGAACGGCGCGATCGGGCACGTCGGGGACTCGGTGTGCTGCATCCGCGATCACTACACCCAGATCATCGGCACCGAGGCCTCGCTGGTCCTGAGCGGCGAGCACGAGGAGACGGAGCTGCGCTTTCACCGCGAGGGGGAATGGCGACCGGAGATCATCCCCGCCAGGGACACAAAGCGCCGCGGCGGCGGGACGGACCATTTCCTGGCGTGTATCAGGGAGGGGAAGCAGTCGCCCAACTCGCTGCGCAGCGCGCGGCACTCGCTGGAAGTGGCCCTGGCCATGCAGGAATCCGCCCGCTCGGGCCAAGTCGTCAAACTTGAGGGCCGGTAAAGAATACCTTCCCGCAGCCATGCCACAGAAAAGGCCTCGACCTCGCTATTCGGTGGTTTGGGCAAGCTTTTGCGGGCCTCAATCGGCAAGAACGGCCGTTGGGTAATATCGCTCGGACTCGGGCTAGGGAAGTTATTCTTGTATCTTCAACCCGAACCATGTCTCAACAGTCCAACCTTTCCGGCGGGCCGACGATATCCAAGTCCTTTACCGTGAGCCAGCTCACCGGGCACATCAAGCGCCTGATCGACGACGACCCGGCGCTGGACGACGTGTGGGTCGAGGGGGAGGTCTCTAATTTCAACCGCGCCTCCTCAGGCCACTGCTACTTTACGCTCAAGGATGCAGGCGCGCAAGTACCGTGCGTGATGTGGCGCAACGTCGCAGACGCGCAGGACTATCTACCCGCTGGCGGCGACCAGGTGTTTGCCCACGGCAACGTGTCCGTCTATGAAGCCGGCGGGCGCTACCAGCTCTACGTCGACCGGGTCCAGCCGGCCGGCGTGGGCAACCTCTATAAGGAATACGAGCGGCTCAAGGAACGGCTGGAGGCCGAGGGACTGTTCGACCCGCAGCGCAAGCGGCCGCTGTCTCCTCTGCCCCAACGCATCGGCGTCGTCACCTCCCCCACCGCCGCGGCCCTGCGCGATATCCTCAACGTGCTGAGCCGCCGCTACCCGCTGGCGGAGGTGCTGCTCTCGCCCACGCAGGTGCAGGGTGATGCGGCCCCACCGCAGATCGTGGCCGCCATCGAGGCGCTCAACGCGCGCGCCAATATTGACGTGATCATCATCGCCCGCGGCGGCGGCAGCCTGGAGGACCTGTGGGCGTTCAACGACGAGCGCGTGGCCCGCGCCGTCGCCACATCGCGAATTCCCACCGTCTGCGGCGTGGGGCACGAGACCGACTTTTCGCTGGCCGATTTTGCCGCCGACGTGCGCGCCCCCACCCCCTCCGCCGCCGCCGAGCTGGTCGCGCCCGACCGGGCGGAGCTGCGGGCATACGTGGCGGGACTGGGCGCGGCGCTGGCCGCCGCGCTGCAGGGGGAGATCGATGGACGCCGCTGGCGGCTGGCCGAGCAGGCGCGAGCGCTCAAGCACCTCTCGCCGGAGGCGCGACTGGCCCAGGCCCGCCAGCGCGTGGATGACCTGCTGGCTCGCTCAGGGGCGGCCGCGCGCCACAGCCTGGCCCTGCGCCGCGAGCGGCTGTCAGGCCTCGAAGGGCAACTGGCGAGCGTCAACCCTATGGGAACGCTGGAGCGCGGATACGCCATCGTGCGCCGCAGGGAGTCGGGCGAAATCGCGCAATCGGTGAAACAGGTCGCGCCGGGCGACGCGCTCGACGTCCGCGTGGCCGATGGGGAGTTTGAGGCGGAGGCAAAATGACGTGCGGCCAGCGCATCTCCGTGGTCGGCACGAGCGGATCGGGCAAGACGACCACGGCGGGCCAGATCGCCGGGCGGCTGGGAATCCCCCACGTGGAGCTGGACGCGCTGCACTGGGAACCCAACTGGACGGAGTCGCCGCTCGAGGTTTTCCGAGAACGCGTGACACAGGCACTGAGCGGGAAGACGTGGGCCGTCGACGGCAACTACGGCAAGGTGCGCGACATCGTCTGGAGCCGGGCCGACACCGTCGTCTGGCTCGATTACGCACTGCCGGTGATCCTGTGGCAGCTGGTCCGGCGCACCGTACACCGCTGCGTGACCCAGGAGGAGCTGTGGGGCGGGAACCGAGAGACGCTGGGCAAGGCGCTTTTCAGCCGCGAGTCGATCCTCTTGTGGGCGCTCAAGACGTATCGCCGGCGGAAAAAGGAGTATCCTGCATTACTCGGCCGTCCAGAACACGCACATCTCGCACTCGTTCGCCTGCGCTCTCCGCGAGAAACACACAAGTGGCTGTCAATTCTATAGGAGGAACCGCTATGGCCGAGGTTGTTATCCAATCCGTCCACTTTGAAAAGCCCGGCAAGGAGAACACCGCACGCACGCTAAAAGTCGCCAAACAGCGCGCCGACGAGCTTGGTATCAGCACGATCCTGGTCGCCACGACGCAGGGCGATACAGGCGTGCAGGTCGCCCGGCTATTCCAGGGGTATGATGTCGTCGCGGTGACCCACTCCACCGGCTTCAAAGAAGCCAACGCGCAGGAACTGACGGATGAGAACCGCGCGGCCATCGAATCCGCCGGCGGCAGGATTCTCACCTGCCAGCACGCCTTTGGCGGCGTGGGACGGGCAGTGCGCAGAAAGTGGGATACCTACCAGCTAGAAGAGATCATCGCCCAGACGTTCCGCACCTTTGGCCAGGGGGTAAAGGTGTGCGCCGAGATCGCACTGATGGCCGCCGACGCAGGGCTGGCGCGCACGGGCGAGCCGTGCATCGCCATCGCTGGCACCGGCCGCGGCGCCGATACCGCCGTCGTCCTCATCCCGGCCAACGCGCAGGATTTCTTCGACCTCAAGATCATCGAGATTCTGGCCAAGCCGCGAGTAGGATAACCAGCAAGAGGGAGAGACTATGAGCGAAACCGAAACCCTGACTTTCGAACAGGCCTTTGCCGAACTGGAGGAGAACGTGCGCAAGCTGGAAGCGGGCGGCCTGACGCTGGAGGAGGGGATGGCCCTCTTCGAGCGCGGGCAGGCGCTGGCCGCCCGGTGCCACAAGCAGCTCGACGAGGCCGAACTCAGGATCAAGCAGATCACACCCGAGGGCGAGATCGACTTTGAACAAGGAGAGTGAGCAATGGAGTTATCCCTATTTGTCGTCGCTGCGATTGTAATCGGCATTGTCGTGCTGCTGGCCATCGCGTTGGGAATCGTCGTCATCGCCATCAGCGGCCGCGAGGACCGCAAAACGGTCATCATCATCGTCGCGGTGGGCCTGCTGACCCTCCTCTGCTGCCTGGCGGCGGGGGCGGGCGCTATTGGGTTGTATTTCTACTCGATGCCCAGGTAAAGTCCCCAAGCCTATGGCCGGGGAAATTCAAGCGCCCGCGTCGCAGCCACCAGCCCAAAGCTGCCGGTGAGCATCATGTCGCCGTAGGGCGCAGCGGGATAATAGCCGAGACCGGCAGCCAGATGGCGCTGCGGGCCGGTCACGGCCACGAAGTCAAAGCCCTCGCCGGGAACGTAATCGGGGCCGATAAATGCGCCGTGGCCGTGATCGTCAAAGACCTCTGCGTTGGTCAGCGTCCCGGCGCGCAGCTTTTCTACTAACCCGTGCAGCTTGTTTGACCGACCCTCGGTCGGCGTCATCAGCACCGTGTGATGCTCGAACAGGCCCAGGATACGATCGCCCTGCAGCAAAACCCCCAGCGTATGCTGGTTGCCCAGGTTGACGAGAATAAAGCCCCGGCCGCGATGGGCGGCGGCTCGTTCATCCTCAAGGATGCCCCACAGCGCCGCCGGTCCCGTGTCCATCAAGATCGCGCCGGGCACATCCTGCTGCACAGCCAGCATGCGCGTGTAGCACGCCGGCGGCTCGCGATAGACCAGGTCGAGCAGCTTGCCGCCGCCCTCCACGAACTCGCGCCACAGCCCGAAGCGAAACGCGCGGTTGGAGCCTTCCAGGCACTCGCCGTGATCCTGCACGGCGACGGCGACCGTCCCGGGGACGGCGACGCCGAACGGGGCCAGCGCGCCCGCCAGCGCATCCAGGTCGACGTCACGGGCGCGCAGCGTGAGCAGGTCGGGCGCGTCCGGCGGCTCCTCGACGATCGTGTATCCCCGCTCGCGCACCTGGTCGAGGTTATCGCGCACGGTGAGCGCGGCGCGCGGCGTGGCATAGACGGCGTAACCGGCCTGCAAATGGCGCTTCATCGCGCCGACCAGCGGCCCGCCGCCCATCAGGTTGCCGGTCAGGAACACGGGCTGCCCCTCTTGAGTAGCCCGCTTCACCTGGCGGGCCAGGACAGCGGTCCAAGAAGGCAGCACCAGCTTGACGTTGTTCTCCATCGGCTGCCCATCTTCCCAGAGCAGGATGTCCTGGGTGCCAGCGCCGACGTCGACGGCGAGGATTCGATCTGGATTCATCGTCATTTCTCAACAGCAGATGGTTGCCGGCAGACTGGCAGATTGGTGCTCCAACTCAAAAGGGACCGGCCACGCGCACCGTCTCGCCAACGACAGGCGGGGTGAACGGCACATACGCCCCCTTCTTCCAATCCCACTGCAGCCATCGTAGGGATGGATCATCCAGCGGCACGGCAAACTGAATGCGCGCCTCCGTGGGCCGTCCATCACTCGTCAACGCGGTCACCTCGGCGCTCATCCCGGTCAGCTCGACCCGCTCGCCCAGGGGCAGGGAATTCAGGCCGCTCCCAAAAAACCCATCGCTGTATCGATAGCCGTATGCAGAATGCACCACAGGAAACGCGCCCTGGTCCGCAAGCGCCCTCACGCCCGCAGGCGCGAGGTAGCCGTAATCGGGCCGGACCACCAACGTGCGCGCGTCGACCCGAGTCACCTCGACGGCTGCGTAGCCCGGCGCTAGAATCCGCAGGTGAGCGGGCACAACCTGCCCGTGGATCTCTCTAAACGCCGGAATAAAGATGGCATAGCCAGGGCTCGGCATATTGACGATGACGACGTCGTCCTGCTGCTCGACTCCCGGCAGCGGGCCCATATCCACCATGGGGTCGAAAAAACCATCAAACGCTGTGTTGGCAAAAAGAAGCAGGAACGGGGAAAGAACAGCATGCAGCCCCACGAGGAAAACCCCCAGCGCGCGGGCGGACCTTTGCCACGCACGCCGGTCGGGCAGCCAGCCAGATCGCTTGAACAGGCCGACGATAAACTGCGCCATCAATCCCATGGCCCCCAGGCCCACCAGGATCAACAGCCGCCCGTGGGGCAATCCGACCGCGCAGATCGGCACCACGGCGAGCACCATTCCCAGCCCCCAAAAGCGCGCCACGCGATCCTGGCGCAACAGGGGGATCAGCATTTTCGCCACGAACGCCAGAATGGACACAGTGATGAGCCAGAACGCGAGCACCCCCCATGAGGACAATATGGCGTACACACCAGGCTCCAACACAATCCACTGGCCCAGGAGCAGGACCGGCCCGCACTGCAGAACGTTGAGTGCGAACCGCAGAGGCTCCTGCAACGGATCGATGTAAAAGCCCGAGCCCCATGCCCTATAGCCCAGGGCCCTATACACCAGTCGCCAGGCAACGACGATGGCGGCATAGGGGACGAGGCTGCCCAGCCGCCGCTGCCAGGTCCCACGATCCAGACAGACGGCGTAGGAAAACAGGTAAGCAGCTATCCCCAGGCCCCCCTCCGCCGATAGCAAAGCCAACACCAGATTGAGAGATGCCAACAGGGCGTACACACCTCGCCCGCGACGCCGCCACTGGTCGTGGCACAGCAGGGCCAGCACGCCAAAGAGAGGAGCCATCAGAGAGTTGCGGCCAGCCAGAATAGTCAGGGTTCTCAGGTGGGTGGCATCCGCAGCAAAGAGAAAGGCGGCCAAACCGGCCATCACGCCCCGCCCCATAAAGCGGCGGTAAGCGAGCGTCACCACCCCACACAGACCGCCGTACCACAGCACGCAGTGAACGTACATCAGGAAGGAGGAATTCGGCCAAAGCTGATAATCAAGCCAGTGGGTCAGCGACGCCAGCGGCCTGAGAAAGGCGACTTGTACCCCCTCAAAGGCCCACCACGGCACGACACCCAGGTCCATCAGCTGCGCGTTCGCGCCGGGGTCAAGAAACACGAACTGCTCCCCCAGCGCCTGCGGCAGCGTCGACGATAGCAGCAGCAGCCGATGGAGCGTGTCGTCCATCGTCCCCCACCCTCGCCACAGAACAGGCAGCACGAGCGCTATGCCCAAGAGCGCCACAAAGACCGCCAGGTAGCGGTGATACGCCAGGGCGCGCAGCGCCCGCAGAACCCAGAGCCCGGCGAGCCGTCGCCTGCGGCGGCTGCCGTAGGCCAGCCCCTGCCCCAGGATGCTCAGCTGGTTGGCGAAACCGGAGAGCGCGCGCGCCAATCGCGCGCGCGGGTACTCAAGGGCGATGGCCTCGATCGAAGAGGCAACATCCTCCAGTCTATTTCTTTTCTCAGGCACAGAACCTCCTAAAGCCAACGCGCGGGAGCGGCAGAACCTCTACCTCCGCGCCCACGTGTAGATGATCGACGACCTCCGGGATGATCGCCAGCCCATCGGCCTGCAGCAAGGAATTGAGGATGCCGGAGCCTTGATCGCCCGTCAGCGTCGCCTCGTATCCGGATTCCGTCTCGCGCAGTTGCACCCGCAGGTAATGGCGCCGGCCATCCTTGCGCGCAATGGGCTGGGTCAGGCATGCTCTCACCGTAGGTCGCGACCAATCGGCGAACCCCTGCATCTTGAGCAGCGCCGGACGGGCGAAAAGCTCGGCGCTGATCATCGCCGCCACCGGGTTGCCGGGCAACCCCAGCAGGGGGACGCTATCAACAACCCCAAAGGCCAGCGGCCGCCCCGGCTTCATGTTCAGCGACCAAAAATGCATCTCCCCCTCGGCAGCCAGCACCTGCTTGACCAGGTCAAAATCCCCCACCGAGACGCCCCCGGAGGTGATGATAAAGTCGGCCCTTCGACCCAACGCCGCGCGCATTCCCTGCCGCACCAGCGCCTCCCGGTCGCGGGCGACGCCCAGCAGCAGCGGCACCCCGCCAGCCTCCTGCACCTGCGCGGCGACGGTGTAAGAGTTGGCGTCGCGGATCTGGCCGGGGCCGGGGGGCTGGTCGGGCGGGACGACCTCGTCGCCGGTGGCCAGGATCGCCACGCGCGGCCGCCGCACCACCGCCACCTCCAAGCAGCCCACCGCCGCCAGCATGCCGACCTCCTGCGGGCGCAGCACCGCGCCCGGCTCCAGGACGGCCTGCCCCGCGCGCACGTCCTCTCCCGCCTGGCGCACGTCCGCCCCGGCGCGCGGGGCGTTTAGTATCACGACGGCGCCACCGTCCAACTCGATATCCTCAAATCGCACGACGGTATCGGCACCGGCAGGCACCGGCGCGCCGGTCATGATGCGCATCGCCTGGCCCGCTTCGACAACTAGATCAGGCACGTATCCGGCTGCGACCTCACCGACCACCTCCAGCCGGATTGGAGGCCGGGCGTACAGGTCCGCGCCGCGCACGGCATAGCCGTCCATCGCAGAGTTGGTCAGCGGGGGGATATCGCGGTCGGCAGCGACCGGTTCGGCCAGCACGCGCCCGGCCGCCTGCAGCAGCGCCACGCGCTCCGCCTCCAGGACACGCACCGTCGCCATGATGCGCGCCAACGCCTCCTCGACGCTCAATACAGGGCGGGGCTCGTCAGGCAACGCCTACCCCCGGCAACCCCGCCGAAGGCGGGACGTGCTCGGTATCCACGCCACGCACCATCTTGATCGCGTGGGGCAGGATCGGCGACAGCGTCTCCATCCCCTCGCGCACGGCCTTGGGGCTGCCGGGCAGGTTGACGATGAGCGTCCCGCCACGGACACCGGCGACGCCGCGCGAAAGGACGGCCAGCGGCGTCCTGCGGTGGCCCTCGAAGCGCAGCGCCTCGGCCAGGCCCGGCGCCTCGCGCTCGATCACCGCCAGCGTCGCCTCAGGGGTGACATCACGCGGGGTCAACCCGCTGCCGCCGGTGGTCACGACCAGGTCGAGCCGCGCCTCGTCGGCCATCTCGATCAGCACGCGCTCGATCTCGGCCTGTTCATCCGGCACGATCACCTGGCGCACCACCTCGGCTCCAATCTTGCGCAACAAATCCGCCAGCAACGGCCCGCTGGCGTCCTTCCGTTCCCCCGTGTGCCCCTTGTCGCTCACGGTCACCACACCCGCTTGAATTAACACCTCTTTATCCTCAGCCATACGCCGATTATACCCGCTCTCACTAGGTGGGTCAACCGAAGGAGCGAGCTTGTTCCCCTGTCGGCCTGTGATACAATGCGTGCTACTCCATCCAAACGAGAGGCAAACATCAAAATGCCAGACGGCCTACTTGAACAACTGATCGAAATGACGCGCGAGATCGGCGAACCCGCACGCGACTATGTGATCCAGGGCGAGGGGAACACTTCCGCCCGTATCGACGGGGACACTTTTTGGATCAAGGCCAGCGGCGCCGACCCGGTCAGCGCAGACGCGCGATCCTTCCTGCGCGTGAGGCTGGGCGACGCGTTGGAGATCATCGGCGGTCCATCGATGACGGAGCAGGAGGTTCGGGCACGGTTGACGGCAGCCAAGGTCGATCCCAGTGCTCCCGGCTCCCCTTCCATCGAGACGGCCACGCACGCCCTGTGCCTGTCGCTGGGAGGGGCAACCTTCGTCGGGCACACCCACCCCACACCAGTCAACGCCATCCTGTGCGCCCGCGATGCCCAGGCCGCCTTCGCCGGTTCGGCCTACGGGCACGAGGCGCTAGTGTGCGGCAAGCCGCTGTTCGTGCCCTACGCGCCGGTGGGGCAACCGCTGGCCCGGTTGGTGCACGAAGGGCTACAAACCTACCAGGACCGCCACGGCCAACCGCCGCGCGTCATCCTGCTGCAAAACCACGGCCTGGTGGCGCTGGGACGCACCCCCGATGAAGTCCTATACAGCACCGCCCTGATGGTCAAGACCGCGCGCATCCTGCTGGGCACCCGCGCCTGGGGCGGCCCGCATTTTGTAGAGTAGAGATATCTACTCAGGCTGTTCGCCCGAGCAGTGGCCCTCGCTCGAAAAATGGAGAGATGGGGGG
>JAFGED010000370.1 GCA_016931785.1 Anaerolineae bacterium | reverse complement strand
TGTTTTTGAACGCGACCTAAGCGCATCATCACCTCAGGAGGAAAACAATGGCATTTACAAGTGTGAGCGAGATTCTCGAGGGCATTAGCAAGATTGATGCTGAGCAGGTCAAGGGCGTCAACGGAGTGATGCTCTTCGACGCTACAGGAGAGGGCGGCGGCCAGTGGACGCTGACGCTTTCCGACAGCGGCGTCAAGTTGGAAGAAGGTGAGACGACCACGCCGGACGTGACATTTACCATGGAAGCCCAGGATTTTGTCGCGATCGCCAATGGCGAACTGAACGCCATCAGCGCGTTCATGCAGGGCAAGGTCAAAGTCACCGGGAACATGGCCCTCGCGATGCGCCTGCAAAGCCTTTTGGGGTGACGCAAAAGGCAAGGCACAATGAATACCAATCGACCTGCTGCGATCTAGGTAACGTCGCTGCTGGTATTGAGCGCACTAGCCTGCTCCTTCAGCGGTGAGGTCGATTTTGGAGGCTCTTCCACCACCTCCCCACCTGGCGGAGGGGGAACCGCAGAGACGACGAATCCTCCGGCAACAACACAGCCAGCGACGAACGCTCCTCCACCCACTCAGCCGCCAACCGAGTCTTCCGAACCATGTTCGCTGCCGTGCCCTACATGATCAGCAGTTTCCTCTTCGCCAACCCGAACGTGACCCTCGCACGCGTGCTGAGCTACTTTCCGCTCACCGCGCCGACGATGATGATGCTGCGGTTGCCGCTGGCGGAGGTGCCGTGGATAGACGTCGTGGGCAGTATCGTCCTGCTGCTGATCTCTATCCCGGCGGCGCTGTGGGCCGGGTCGAAGCTGTTCCGGGTGGGATTGCTGATCTATGGCAAGCGTCCCACGATGAAGGAGATATGGCTGATCCTGCGGAGCGGCTGACACAGGGTGCGTTTCACTTTTGAGGCTAATAAAGCCTTGCACACATAGGCGTCCTAATTTACACTTGAGCACGCTTGCTTGGGTACGTGAAACGCACCTAGGCAGTTTCGGCCAAGCCGAAACTGCAACCTTTGAAACCGCTTATTGACCTAAAAGAGCAAACTTGCCCCAAAACTGAAAAACTCCCCTGACACACGAATTCCTTGAAAACGGCCCACTTTTGTGTTATGATTGCACCGCTCGAAATTCAACAGGACGACAAAGCATGTACCCAGACAGTGAAATCCTCTTTCCATCCCGCTGCATCCCCCAACTGCGCGACCTGCGCGGCGCAAAGTGGGCCGAGCTGGTCGATCGCGTGGCCGAACTCCCCGACGGTCACGAGGACGTTCTGGCATTTGGATCGCTGATGATCAAGCTGGCCAGTTGCCTCACCTGCGACCTGGATAGCTATCGCGCCTCGCTTGGCTGCTGCACGTGCGCCAAGCGCACCGTTGCCGGCTTCAAAGGCTCCGATAACGACATCGTCAAGCAATTCGAAAAGGCTCGCGAAGAAGTGCGAGCCTTCCTGAAATCTGACGAGATCCCCGACGCCATCGCCGCGTTGATCAAACCGGCTTGACGTACGCTTTGACTCCTTTGCATCCCCGCCCAAGCGATGTATAATCGCTGCGTGCGCTGTCATTTGGAACGAGTATCACAAGCTGGCCCCGATGGTGCGATTCCGACCA
The DNA here is from genome assembly GCA_016931785.1 of Anaerolineae bacterium. Lineage (GTDB taxonomy): Bacteria > Chloroflexota > Anaerolineae > B4-G1 > B4-G1 > JAFGED01. The sequence goes on along the minus strand of JAFGED010000370.1, from coordinate 8,195 downwards.
CGCCAAAATCAAGGCGCCCGAAGGGCGCCCGTAATCGCTGCGTGATGCGAAAGCTGAGCCCCATCCTTGCCGTTCTCGCGGTGTTGGCTCTTTCCGCCTGCTCTACCCCCACCAGCCCCCCTCGCTCGCGGGTGGGGGATGGAGAGGGCTGGATGTTCGATTACACCGGCGAGGAAGGGCTGCCGCGCCAGGTTAAGGGGATGGGACAGCTAGCGACCAACATGCTCTATCCCCAGCCACAGACGGCCCCCGAAGCAGCCGTGGCCCACGCGGGCGTCAATCCCTTTGGCATCAACGTGTTCCTCGACCAGGAGGTCGAGCCGGAAAAGCGCGAGCGCTCGGTGCAGATGATCGCCGAGGCCGGCTTCCACTGGCTGCGCCAAGAGTTTCCCTGGGAGGATATCGAGATCCACGGCAAAGGCGATTTCGAGGACCGGCGCCACGAGCCCTACCGCTCCGCCTGGGAAAAATACGATCACATCGTCGATCTGGCCGAGCAGTACGGCCTGGAGGTCGTGCCCCGCCTGAGCAATCCTCCCGCGTGGACGCGCGCGCTGACCGACACGGTCGGCGAAAAAGCCCCGCCAGACGACCTGGCCGACTGGGGCGACTACGTCTATGCCGTCGTCTCGCGCTACAAGGGACGGATTCACTATTATCAACTGTGGAACGAGCCCAACATCTACCCCGAGTGGGGCGAGCGGGCGGTCGATCCAGAAGGCTACACCAAGCTTTTATGCGAGGGGTACGCCAGGGCCAAGCAGGCCGACCCGGACGCAGTCATCATCAGCGGCGCGCTGGCCCCCACCGTGTCGCTCAATCCCGGACCGGGACCGGCGCTGGGGCTGAACGAATTCATCTTCCTCCAGCGCATGTACGACGCCGGCGCCGGCGCGTGTTTCGACATCATGGCGGTCAACGACTACATGCTCTGGTCCGGCCCCACCGACCACCGGATGCGCCCGCTCAACGTCAACTTCGGCCGGCCGATCTACGTGCGCGACATCATGGTCGCCAACGGCGACGCGGCCAAGCCCATCTGGATCAGCGAGATGAACTCAAACGCCGTGCCCAACGACCCGTCAAACATCGCGGGCGTCGGGGGATACGGCATGGTGACGCTGGAGCAGCAGGCGCGCTACGCTCCGCTGGCCTACCAGCGCGCGATCGAGGAATGGCCGTGGGTGGGCGTGGTCAATTTCTGGTTCTTCAAGCGGCCATCCGACGCCGAGAGGGATCAGTCGTGGTACTATTTTCGCATGGTCGAACCGGACTTTACCCCGCTGCCGGTCTATGACGCGATGCACGAGTACACCGCCGGCTTGGAACCAACGCTCTACCCCGGCTATCACCAGGAGGATCACTGGGCGTTGGTGTATGAGGGCGAATGGGCGAATGAGCGAATGGGCGAACCTGCCCTGAGTGCAGTCGAAGGGTCGGCAGGTCAGCGAGTCAGCGATGGGGCATTAAAGGGCTACCGGTTGGCGACTGAGAGCGGCGCAACGGTGCGCTTCACGTACGAGGGCGCCGCGCTGACGCTGGCGCCTGGACCAGGCGCGGGCGAGATCGACCTGAGCGTGGACGGCGGCACGCCCCGGCGCATCGCGCTGAACGGCGAGCCGGTACAGTTGGTCGGCGGCCTGGGCCGCGCGCGCCACGCGGTCGCGCTGACCGCCGTTTCAGACGAGGTCAGCTTCGACGGGTTCATCGTGCGGCAACCGTGGACCCCTTCCCCCTGGTTCGTCGCGAGCGCAGCCAGCCTGCTTATTGTAGGAGTCGGGTTCATAGTCCGCATCGCGCGCAGAAGATGAAAGACGGCAAATCGCAAATCGCAAATCGCAAATCACGCTTTACGTTTTACGTTTTACGTCTTGCACTCCTCGTTATCCTCCTCCTCGCCGCCTCTCTCCGCTTCTACCGCCTCGACGCCCAGTCCTTCTGGAACGACGAGGGCAACTCGGCACGGCTGTCGGAGCGCACGATCGGCCTGATCGTCGAGGGGACGGCCAGCGACATCCACCCGCCTGGTTACTACCTGCTGCTCCACTACTGGCGGGCCGTATTTGGCCACAGCGAGTTCGCGCTGCGCGCCCTCTCCGCAGTGGCCGGGCTGGCGCTCGTGCTTTTCACCTATCTGCTCGGCCGCCGGCTCTTTGGCCAGGCCACCGGCTTGATGGCGGCGTTCCTGGGAGCGATCTCCCCATTTGCCATCTACTACTCCCAGGAGGCGCGGATGTACGCGTTGCTGGGGGCGCTGGCGGCGGCATCGACGTATTTGCTTGTGCGCTTGCTTTCAAATTTCCAATCTCTAGTCGCTAATCGGCGAATCAGCGAATGGATGAAGGGGCGAATGGCGATACTTGTTGTCGCGTACAGCCTGGTCGCCGCCGCCGGCCTCTACACCCATTACGCCTTCCCCTTTGTCCTGCTCGTCCACAATTTGATCTTTGCTCTGGGGTGGCTGGTTGTAGCGCGGCGCACTTTCGCGCGCTGGCGCTGGCTGGCGGCGTGGACCGGAGTGCAGATAAGCATCGCCGTGCTCTACCTGCCATGGCTGCCCATCGCGCTGCGGAGCGTCACGGGCTGGCCCTCGGCCGGGCAATCATACGAGCTCGCGCCGGCGCTGCTGAACGTGATGCGCTGGCTGGCCGTCGGCAACACGTTGGGGATGGAGAAGGCAGGAGCAGCGCTCATCGGCGCAGGTGTGCTGCTGGCTATAGGCTTGTGGCCTCGAAAGGGGCGCTGGTTTGGCGTCGCCAGCCTGGCACTCTATCTGCTGCTGCCCATCGCCCTCGTCTTTGTCCTCGATCTCCACAAGGAGGCCTGGCTCAAGTTCTTGATCGTGGTGCTGCCGCCGTTTCACCTTGTGATAGCGCGCGGCAGCGTAAACCCTGCATGGCTAGTGAGTAGAGGTTGGAGATTGGAGATTGGGCGATTTCGCTTACCTAATCTCCAATCTCTAGCCTCTCTAGTGACTCTCATCCTCGCTTCTGTTGCCGTATTTCCCTCTCTGCACACTCTCTACTTCGACCCTGCGTATTTCCGCGACGACTACCGCCAGATCGCGTCCGATATCTCGGCTGACGTCGCCGCCTCCGCCGGAGCCGACACCGCAGTGATCCTCAACGCCCCCAACCAGTGGGAGGTGTTCACCTACTACTACCCCGACCGGGACGTCTATCCCGCGCCCTACCGCCCGAGCCGGGACCGGGTCGAGGAGTTTCTGTCTCCGCTGGTCGCGGGGTACGACCGGCTGTTCGTGGTCGCCTGGGGCGACGCCGAGTCCGATCCGCAGCGGCTGGTCGAGTCCTGGCTGGCGGCCAACGCCTACAAGGCCGACGACCGCTGGTACGGCCGCGTGCGGCTGGCGATGTACGGCACGGCGCCTCTGCCTCAGCAGCCGGCCGTCACGCTCGACGCCGGTTTCGGCGAGGCGATGCGCCTGCTCGGCTACGCCCTATCAGGCGACTCGTTCGCCCCGGGCGGCATTTTGCCGGTGACGCTATTCTGGGAGGCCCGTGCTCCCGCCTCGGAGCCGTACAAGGTCACCGTCCAGTTGCTCGGCGATGGGGGGAAGCTCGTCGCCCAGCACGACGGCGAGCCGGTGGGCGGTTTTGCGCCGACCACGATCTGGCAGCCGGGTCAGGCGGTGACCGACCGGCATGGCATCCTCCTCCCCGCTGATCTTCCCCCCGGCGGCTACACCCTCGTCGTCGCCGTGTACCACGCCGCCACCGGCGAGCGGCTGCCCGTGGCCCCGAACGGCGAGCCGGCGGGCGACCATCTTTCGCTGACCGGGCTCACAATCCCATCCTCTCCATAACCGTCCTGCTTCCTGCTCGCTTGCAAACTTGAACGTATCTTCTCAATAAGTAGGGGAATCCGGGGGTGGGGGGTGTGAGGGCGGCGCAGCCGCCCTCACACCCCCCACCCCCGGATTATTGAGAGGATACCTTGAAACTTTTCAATTACCTCTTGACAAAAATTAAGTAATATATTATAATTTTCAATAGTTGACTTAAAAATATTAAGGAGAAAACGATGTATCAAGTACCAACTGCATGCCCGGTTTGTCACGACGAACTCATCGTCACCCGGCTGGCCTGCCGCAACTGCGGCACCGCGCTGGAGGGCCGGTTCTCGTTGGAAAAGATCTTTCAGCTCACGCCCGAGCAGTTGCACTTTGTAGAGGTGTTCCTGCGCAGCGAGGGCAAGCTCAACCGCGTGCAGGATGAGCTCGGGCTCTCCTATCCCACCGTGCGCAGCCGCCTGGAGGAGGTCATCCAGGCCCTGGGCTACGAGGTGCCCGGGAAGGACGAAGGCGTCGACGAGGAACGTCGCCAGGACATCCTGCAAAAGCTGGCGGCGAAAGAGATCTCGTCCGAAGAAGCCCTGGAGCTGCTTCAAGGTCAGTAATTGAGGAGGAAAAGCCATGCTTGAGCACATACCCGAGAACACTACCGCGAGATGGGAAATCAGACGGCCGAATGGCGAGACAGCACAGCACTATCGAACCGGACTCGCGAGCAGTGCGGGTGGAAGACAACTATTGAAAAACCTATCCACGTTTGGCTCTCATATCCTGCCGAAACTAGGCAAAACACTGACCCTGACCGGTGAGAGATCGAGTGGAGGGGAACCATCCGGCCGGACCACCGCAGCCTAACCAGAATATATGGAGGAAAACTATGTTTGAACAAACGATCGAAACATCGGGAACGCCCCACATCGCCATCACCAAGTGCGCCAGAAACCTGCTCGTGCAGGGAAAGGACGATGCACAGGTCACCATCCGCGTAGATGGCGAGGCTGGAGATCTGACCCTGGAGCAGGAGGGAGAGACGCTGACGATCTCGGCGAAAGAGGATTGCGAGATCGCCTGCCCTGCCGGCTCGACCCTCACCGTCCAGACCTGCCACGGGAATGCCAAAGTCGACGACGTAGCAGGCACGCTTGCGCTGGAAACCATCCACGGCAACCTGACGCTCAAGGACGTCGGCCCGGCCGAGTTCGCGCGCGTCGACGGCAACCTCCAAGCCCGCGACGTAGGCGGCATCCTGCGCGGCAAGGCCGTGGGCGGCAACGCGCGGGTTCACGATGTGGAGGGCGCATGCACGCTGGAGCGCGTAAGCGGCAACCTGCAAGTTCGCGATGTAGACGGAGACTTTCAGAGCGAGGTCGTGGGTGGCAACGCGCACGTCGACGACGTGAGCGGGCAGTGCGCCGTGAAGAAAGTAGGCGGGAACCTGACCTTTGACGAAGTGCAGGGAGGCGTGATGGCAGAACAGGTCGGCGGGAACGCGCGTGTGAAGCCTTTCTTTACTCCCGGCACGGCCTATCGAATCAGCGCCGGCGGCAACGTGGACATCCGCCTTCCCGACGAAGCCAATCTCAGCCTGGCCCTCCGAGCCGGAGGCGGGGTGCGTTCCAAGATCGCGGGCCTGACCCTGGAGCGTGCGAACGGGGAGATGCGCGGCGTCCTGGGAGATGGCGCGGCCAGCCTGGAGGCCAAGGCCGGCGGCTCGATCACACTTAGGGACCGGGGTACAGCACCCGAAGCTCCCGGGGAGTTTGAGTTCAACATGGAGTTCTTGGACGACCTGGAAGGCATCGGCCCGATGATCGAAGCCCGCGTGGGCGAGGCGATGGCCCAGTTGGAAATCCAGCTCAAGCAGGGACTGGGGCAGTTCGATAGCGAGAAGCTGCGCATCAAGATGGAGCGCGCGGCGGAAAAGAGCGCCAGGGCCGCCGAGCGAGCCGCCGAGGAGGTGCGTCGGGCAGCCGAGAGGGAGGCGCAAAAGGCGCGCATGCGGGCGGAGCGCTCTCAGCGGCGCTGGGAGCGGGCCAGCGGCCAAAAGCCCCGCCCGCGCCCCGAGCCGGCGGGCGAGGAGGAGCAACTGCGGATCCTGCGCATGGTCGAACAGGGCAAGATCACGCCCGAACAGGCGGCCGATCTCTTGGAAGCGATGAAGGGAAGGTAACTCTGGAGCAAAAACCACAGAGGCACGGAGCACACTGAGAAACTACACGGAACCTGAGAGAGTACAGACTTTAAGATATTTCAAAACCTCTGTGCCCTTTGTGTCTCAGTGGTAAGAACTCTTCGGACAAACGATCATTCGATTGAGGCGATATGAAACACACAGAACGACAGGCCAACTGGAAACTCCCGTTTTTCACCATCTGGACCGGGCAGCAGCTTTCGTGGGTCGGCAGCGCCGTGGCCGGATTCGCCCTGGTGTGGTGGCTCACCGAGACCACCGGCTCGGCGACGATGCTGGCGATAGGGACGCTGCTGACGATGCTGCCCGGGATCGCACTGGGACCTTTTGCGGGGGCGTTGGTAGACCGCTGGAATCGCCGCCTGGTGATGCTGGTGGCCGATAGCGTCGTGGCCCTATTTTCGGCGTGGCTGGCCGTGCTCTTTTGGACCGGCGCGATACAGATCTGGCACGTGTACGTCATCATGTTCGTGCGCTCCGTCGGCGGTGCCTTCCACTGGCCCGCGATGACCGCCTCGACCACGCTGATGGTGCCCAAAGATCACCTGGGGCGCGTGGCGGGCCTCAACCAGACCATCGGCGGTGCCGTGAACATTATCTCGCCGCCGCTGGGCGCGCTCCTGCTATCTATCCTGCCCCTACACGGCATCATGGCCATAGACGTGCTCACTGCCGCCTTTGCCATCGCGCCGCTCTTCTTCGTCCACATTCCGCAGCCGGAAAGGATCTCGACGCAAGAGGCGCAATCCAAGTCGACGCTGCGGGCCGATATGCGCGAAGGGCTGCGCTACGTGATAGACTGGCCGGGCCTGTTGGGCATCTGCCTGCTGGCCACGCTGCTCAACTTTACGATGGCCCCCGCGATGTCGTTGATGCCCCTCCTGATCACCGACCATTTTGGCGGCGGGGTGCTCCGGCTGGGCTGGATGAACTCGGCCTGGGGCGTCGGGCTGGTGTTGGGAGGACTGCTCCTGAGCGCGTGGGGCGGTTTCAAGCGGCGCATCGTCACCGTCCTGATCGGTATCATCGGGCTTGGGGTGGGCGCTCTGGTGGTCGGACTGACGCCGGCGACCGCCTTCCCGCTGGCATTGGGGGCCTTCTTTTTCGGGGCAGTGATGAATGCGCTGTGCAACGGCTCGGCCTTTGCAGTGCTCCAGCAGGTCGTGGCCCCAGAGATGCAGGGGCGCGTGTTCGCGTTGGTCATGACCGTGTGTAACATGGCAACGCCCATCAGCTTACTCATAGCCGGCCCTCTAGCCGACGCGGTTGGCGTGCGCGCGCTGTACGTCGCCGGCGGCATCGCCCAGGTGATTCTGGGCATCGGGGGGTTCTTGATTCCGGCGATCATGTCCCTGGAAAGCAACAACGGCAACGGGCACGCCGCCGAGGAAAAGACGGCAGAGATATCCCCGACGCCAACGTACGTCGAGGTCGCATAACACGACACAAGCAGCAGTTTGGAGGAATCGATGAGCGAAAGAATGCAGATACTGGAAATGATCGAAGCCGGCGAGATCAGCGCGGCAGAAGGCGCGCGCCGGCTGGAGGCCATGGCAGAGCCCGCCCAACCGGCCCACTCGCCGGAGGCAGCGCGCATCGCGCTCCCGGCGTGGGTGCGGCGCATCTGCCAGGCGGTGTTCTGGTCGGGGACCACCCTGACGGCCGGGGGGGCGCTCTTGCTGACAGTGTTCTACGCCGGGAAAGCGGGCGTGGGGAGCGCGATCTGCGGCTGGCCGCTGTTCGTCGTCGGCCTGCTGGGGCTGCTTTTGGGGCTCTGGCTGCCAAACGTCACCTGGTTCTCCCTGCGGGTGCGGGAGCAGGACAGCCAGCGCATCTCCCTGGCCCTGCCCCTGCCGTTGGGCCCCATCGCCTGGATCTTGCGTCTCGTGCGCCCCTTTGTGCCACAGTTGCAGGATATGGCCGTGGACGAGGTGATCCTGGCATTGCGAGAGGAGGTGCGTAAAGGACATCCCTTCGTCGTGGACGTAGACGAGGGCAGAAATGGAGAACGCGTGCACGTAACCATTGGCTAAGGACCCGTAAAAGAATAATCTCCCGCGGTGTTGTTACCGAAAAAGGATTTGCCCTCGCTATTTGATGATTCTGACGTATCTACTCAGGCTGTTCGCCCGAGTAGTGGCCCTCGCTCAAAAAAGGGAGAGATGGGGGGTTCGAGGGCGGCTTCGCCGCCCT
>JAFGED010000369.1 GCA_016931785.1 Anaerolineae bacterium | reverse complement strand
CGCCGCCGAAACTGCGGCTCAAAAGTGCCGTTGTTTTGCGAGACGTATCGACAATGCTGTTATACATGTGGACTCTTTAAGCGCCTAGAATCGCGAGATCAAGTAATCGCCGGCTTCTTATTGTACACGAGCCCCACCAAGAATATCGCGGCCCCGATCGCGAAAAGCGCCAGGTCGGCCGCCTGGTCGATCCTCATGCCTGCCAACAGCAGCATCCCGTCCGCCCGCAGGAACCCCAGCCAGAACGCCCCGGCACAGTAGAGGGCCAGCCAGAGCGGGAGGACGAGGCCCGTAAACCTCGCACGCCGCATGGCAAGAGCAGCCACAACCAACGCGACCACACCCCACCCCGCCCCCATTAGCTGCACCGCCACGCGTGAAGAGCAGACGCCATAGACATCCGGAAGCTCCAAGCTCAACGCCCACAGCAGACCCTGCCCAGGATAGGTCTCGACCCCGTAGGCGCACTTGTCCAGAAAGCACCCCAACCAAGCGCAGACGGCCAGCAGGGCCGCGCCGGGAGATAGCGCGTCCAACACCGGCCAAGGCACCACGCCCCGAGCGGCACAGTAGATCAGCACGGCGATCAGACCGCCGATAAACCCACCCTGCCAGATGTGCCCCCCGCCCCACAAATCCAACGCGCAAGCAAGGTGATCGCCATAATAGTTCCAGTTGACGGCAACGTACGTCGCACGCGCGCCGACCAACCCACCCAGCACAGCGGCCAGCACTGCATCCAGCGCACACGTGGCAACGAGCCCGCGCCGTCGCGCGGCCAGATAAGCGATCGCCGCACCACCTAGCAAACCAACGCTGAGCAAGGCGCTATAGCTGGTCACCGCCAGGGGTCCGAGACGCAAAACGGGATACAATCCCACCTCCCAAGCAAACGCCTTTCCAAGCAAACCGTATAGCACAAAGCCGCCCCTGTAGGGCGGCCTCGCGCATCGTATGTATTTCCCCTGGCCGGGGAAAGTGGAGAAAGAAACAGCTACTTGAGCTCGACGGCCGCGCCGGCTTCCTCCAGCTTGGCCTTGGCGTCGGCGGCAGCGTCCTTACCAACGCCCTCCAGCACAGTGCTGGGAGCCCCGTCCACCAAGTCCTTGGCCTCTTTCAAGCCCAGGGCGGTGAGCTGACGCACGGCCTTGATGACCTCGATCTTTTTCGGACCGACTTCCTTGATGATGACGTTGAACTCGGTCTGCTCTTCCTCGGGCTCAGCCGCGGCCGCTGCCATGGGCATCGCCGCCATCGCGATGGGCGCCGCCGCACTCACACCCAGCTTTTCCTCCAGCATCTTGACCAACTCGGATGCTTCCAGCAATGTGAGCTTGCTGATCTGCTCCGCGATCTTTTCCAAATCTGCCATTTTTACTTTTCCTCCTAAATTCTATCCAAACTTTGTTTGATTTGTGATTGATGATACGTTCCTCAGGCGGGCTCAGCCGCCTGCTCCAACCCGCCGCCAGATTCTTGCAGCTTGTCCACGTAGGCCTGCAACACGTTGAGCACCTGCCGGACGCCGCTAACGATGACGCCGGCCACCTGACCGGCAGGGGCATTGATGGCGCCGAGCACCTGGGCCAGAAGGACCTCGCGCGAAGGAAGGTCAGCGATAGCGTTCACCTCATCTGCACTGATTACCGACGTGCCCAGCAGCCCCCCTTTGATCTCCAACGCCTCAAAATTTTTGGCCGCGTCCTTCAACGCCTTTGCCACCGACGGAACCTCGTCATAGCAAAAGCTAACGGCAGTTGGTCCAGCCAGCCACTCGTCCGGCAGCGATAGATCAACCTCCTTCAAAGCCAATGCCAGCAAGCGATTTTTGACCACCTGGAACTTGCTACCGATAGGACGCACCACCTTTCTGACCTCGCTTACATCATTCACGCTCAGTCCCCGGTAGTCGGCCAGGATGATTCCCTTGCTCCGCTGAAGTTGCTCGATGTACTCAGCGACGAGTTCAGTCTTTCTCTGCTTTGAAATTGCCAATCTCACTCACCTCCTTATAACTAAAAAATCCCCGCGCCTACCGACGCAGGGACATTTCACTCCCAATTCACAAATGGGATAAAGATGTCTTGCCTCGGCAGGTCACATTAAGCGCTCTGAAAAGAACCCACAGGTTCTCGCGCACCTGCTTTCTTCGGCTATAAACTGTCAAAAACGATTTCAGAATTCCGACTCCAAAGCCTGAGCTTGCGCCGGATCGACCTTGACCCCGGGCCCCATCGTAGAGGCTAACGTGATCTTGCGCAGGTACACACCCTTGGCAGCGGGCGGCCTGGACTTTTTGATCGCATCCATCACGGCCGTGAAATTGTCGAGCAACTTTTCAACCGAGAAGCTGGCTTTGCCGATGGGCATGTGCAGGTTCGAAGTCTTGTCCAGCCGGTACTCCACACGGCCCGCCTTCGCCTCCTGGATCACGCGCGGGAGATCCTCCTCCGGCACCACCGTGCCGGCCTTGGGATTGGGCATCAGCCCGCGCGGGCCCAACACGCGCCCCAAACGACCAGCTTTACCCATCATCTCTGGGACAGCGATGGCCACATCAAAGTCCGTCCAACCATCTTGGATCTTTTTGATCCACTCGTCATCGGAGGCTACGTAATCCGCACCGGCCTCCTTGGCGATCTTTTCCCCTTCGCCAGCGACAAAGACCAACACACGCACCTCCTTGCCCAAGCCCTGGGGTAACAGAACCGAGCCGCGCACCTGCTGGTCAGAATGGCGTGGATCAACTCCTAGCCGCAAATGTAAGTCAACCGTCGCATCAAAACTGGCGTAACTCGTCTCCTTGACCAGCTCCAATGCCTCCCGCGGCGAATAGAGCTGATCACGATCGACCTTTTCAAGTGATTCGCGATATTTCTTCCCTCTTTTTGACATGATTCCTCCTCTGTGGTTTTATCGGGCGGGGTCTCGCCCTCCCACGAAATCCATCACCGCTTTAGCGCGATCAGGCCTAATCGAAGATCAGGCCTAATCGAAGATTAGGCCTGATCGCCGATGGTGATCCCCATACTCCGTGCCGTGCCTTCGACCGTGCGCATCGCTCCTCCAAGATCGACGGCGTTCAGGTCCTTCATCTTGAGCTTGGCAATTTCCTCCAACTGGGCCTGGGTGATACGCCCGACCTTATTCCGGTTGGGCTCGCCCGAGCCGCGCTCCACGCCAGCCGCCATGCGCAGCAGGTCAGGCACCGGGGGTGTCTTGAGCACGAACTTGAAAGACCCGTCGAGGTAGATCGTGATCTCTGCTGGGATGATGTTTCCCATCTGGCTGGACGTACGGGCATTGTACTCTTTACAGAACTGCATAAGGTTGATGCCATGCTGAGCCAGCGCAGGCCCTACCGGCGGGGCCGGGTTGGCCTTTCCAGCTTCGATCTGCAATTTCACAACAGCCTTGATTTTCTTCATTTTCCTCCATCCCCAATCCAGAGGGCGCTGGACGCCCTCCTAGGTTTTCTCTACTTGCAGAAAATCCAGTTCGACCGGCGTTTCACGCCCAAAGAACGAAACCAGCACGCGCACCTTGGCCCGCTCCATGTCGATCTCGTCGACTACCCCGATAAACTCGATGAAGGGACCATCGATGATGCGTACCTTCTGTCCCTGCCTGAACGTGACCTTGATCTTGGGAGCCTCGGCCTCCATCCGCTTCATAATGCCCTGGACTTCTTCAGGCCTCAGCGGAGTTGGCTCGTTCCCCATTCCCACGAACCCGGTAACGCCCGGCGTATTGCGCACCACGTACCAAGAGTCGTCATTCAGAAGCATCTGCACCAAGATGTAACCGGGAAAGACGCGCCTTTCGACTACGCGTCGTTTCCCGTCACGTACCTCGATCTCGTCTTCGGTTGGGACCACAACCTGGAAAATTTGATCCTGCATCTGCATCGTCTCGATGCGCTGCTCCAGGTTGTGCCTGACCTTGGCCTCGTAGCCAGAGTAACAGTGGATGACATACCAAGCGCGCCCATCTGCAGGAATCTCGGCCTCGATCAGCTCAGACTCGTCCTCAATCTCGGCAGCGGCCTCCGCAGCAGCTTCCTCAGCTTCAACCAGGACTTTTGCCGTGTCGGATAGTTCTAGCTCCTCGACGATCTCGTCTTCCTCGAACGCCTCCGCATCCCCGGCTTCAGGCGCCTCCTCGTCGACGGACTCCAAGGCCTCGATCTCTTGTGGCTCCTCAACCTCGGCAGATAGGTCTTTTGCAGTCTCCGCAGCATCGGATACCTGCTCCTCCACCAAATCAGGGGCAGCTTCCAATGTCTCGACAGTCTCTTCTGCTTTGGACTGTGCTTCGATCAAGTCAGAGCCAACCTCAATCTCTTCGTGCATCTCCGTTCCTACCTAGTAACCTCGAAACACTGAACTATTGCGACTCGCGCAGATTCATAATCACAAAAGCCGCGATACTCCCAAGCAAAGCAACGATCGCGATGACAATGGCAATAACGTGCTGAGTGTAAGTAACCGGCTCCTTGCCCACCAGTCCACTCAACTCGAGTGAAAACAGATAATCCAACAAACCCATAAAGAGCGCCATTGCGACTGTAACCACCAAGACGATCCTGGTCAATCCCCAGGCCTCTTGACGGGTAGGCCAACGCACTTTGCGCAGTTCCGCACGCGTATCGCGCAAGTAGCGTATAACGGCGTTCTCACTCCTTGCCTTTTTGATTGCCTTTGTCTTCGCCACTTCTAGCGTCTCCCTATGATAAATCGCGCGGACACCCGATCCGCTTACACTTCAAGACACCGCCTATGAACACGGCGGTGTCTTGACACCCCAGGCAGGCGAGGCAGGAATTGAACCCGCAGCCTACGGTTTTGGAGACCGTTGCTCTGCCAATTGAGCTACTCGCCTGTGCTTCCTACTTCGTCTCGCGGTGCATCGTATGCATGCGACAGTGAGGACAGTACTTTTTCATCTCAAGACGGCTAGGGTCATTGCGCCGATTTTTCTGAGTTGTATAGTTATGTTCCCTGCACTCTGTGCAAGCCAGTGTGATTACCGAGCGAATTGCTTTCTTTGCCATTAGACCACCTACAGTGAATTTTCCAAGCCCACGATGGGATTCGAACCCATGGCCACACCCTTACCAAGGGTGTGCTCTACCGACTGAGCTACGTGGGCACACTCGTACAGCAGGCCACAGATCGCCCACCAGCAGCGCCCAATTTTACCTCATTTCCCCGATGTGTCAACCTAAAAGATCACGGGTGCGTTTCGGTCCAGGAGCGAAACTGCTCAACTTGAGTCGCCCTCCAAACTGAAAGGCAAAGAGCAGCGCAAGAAATCCGTCGTCACCTCTTGCCCCACTCAAGACGGGCGCCCACCAGGGCGGCAATACCCCGCAGCCAGGAGCCCGCCTCCTCACCCCAGACCTCATCCAGATTCCGATAGTCATTTTTGCGAATGGACTCGCCCAGTTGATCGACCAGCCGTTGCCACACAGCCCGCTGCACGTGCACCAGAGCGTCATAGGTCGCCTCCTTGCGCACCAGGGCCAGCGCCCGCCGAAAGTGGGGTAAACACAGGCCATCGGAGGCCTCGTACTCGGCCAGCAAATTATCCTCGCCAGCCAGGTTATGAATCAACGCATCCAGGTAAATGCCCTCCATCTTGTCAGCCCACACACAAGCCGGACATGGTGCTTCGGGCTCAAGCCGAGATACCAATTCCGCCGTAGCGACCGACGGCTGTCTCGAATCCACGGCTTCCTGCACGCGGCGCAGCGAGAGCGGAGATAGGGGCCGAAACGCGGCGTCGTCCAGGACGTCGAGCAAGCTCTGCAACACGTCGCGCGCGATGATGGCAACACCCACCGACGCAGCGGCGCGTACCAGCACCCAGCCATGCTCGTGGCAAAAGCCCCGTGCCCGCCGTATCTCTTGCCGCCGCGCAGGATCGTTCACGCTCTCCCAAAGCAACGTGTCGAGAAACCGATCGGCAGAGTCCACTCTCAAGCGGCACAGAGCGCAGCCCGGCTGGGCCAGCGCATCGCGCAGCTCGAAGAAACTCATCGCCCCCTCGCGTCGTTTCATACCAGCTCCACCTGTCGCCGATTATAACATCGAGCCACCGCTGAGTCAATCACAAGGGTTGCATTTGCCCCCTGGGGCAGCGGGAACTCGGTTTCCAGCGAAATAAGCATAGCGCGGCCTCCTGCCGCAACCGAATCTCTTTGGACACGGATGAACACGGATTTTCACGGATTGAAAAAAAATCCCCATCCGT
>JAFGED010000368.1 GCA_016931785.1 Anaerolineae bacterium | reverse complement strand
TCCCATCTGCGACGAAGTGTTCCTGTGAGCCTGGCCGCCAGAAGGGAGAGTGGGTCTTATGAGTACCGAGTTTGAACCGCGAATCGTTGCTTTTATGTGCAACTGGTGCACCTACGCCGCCGCCGACTCGGCTGGAGTGGCGCGGATGGAATCGCCGGCCAACGTGCTGCCCGTCCGCGTGATGTGCTCGGGGCGTGTGTCGCCGGAGATGGTGCTGCGCGCCTTCCGCGCCGGGGCTGACGGCGTGCTGGTGATGGGCTGCCACATCGGCGACTGTCATTACTCTAGCGGCAATCACCGCACGGCCAAGCGCATGCCGATCCTGCGCAATCTATTGGGTTACGCCGGCATCAACCCGGAACGGCTACGCCTGGCGTGGGTTTCGTCGGCGGAGGCGCCGCGCTTCGTCAAGGTCACTCAAGAGTTCGTCGAAAAGGTACAGGCGCTCGGTCCGTTGGCGCAGGAGGTGGCGGAATGATCGAGGAAATTCGCAAGGCTGTGGCCGAGCGGCTCGGTCAATTAGACGGCGTCGTCGCGCTGCGCAGTTCGAGTGAGGGGGTGGCTCCGCACGTGTTTCGCCAGGGTGACGATCTCGCCGATCTGGAGATCGCGCCGCGCTATCCGCTGATGACGCTCGTCTCCAAGTTACACAAGACCTTTCCGGATGTCCGGCTGGGAATCGTGGCGCGGGGGTGCGACGAGCGCGCCTACGTCGAGATGGCCAAGCGCAATCAGATCGATCCCGACCGGCTGTTCATCATCGGCTTTGCCTGCACCGAGGAGGAGGCGCAGGAGTGTTACTGCGCACAACCTTATCCGCAGAACCCGGTGGTGGGGGAGCCAGTCCCGCCTGGCCCCCCGAATCCGCTGGTGGCGGAGTACGACGCGCTGCCGTTGGGCGAGCGGCGTGCTTTCTGGAAGCGGCAGTTCCTCACGTGCATCAAGTGCTATGGCTGCCGCAACATCTGCCCGGAGTGCTTCTGCGAGGCCTGCGCGATGGAGGACGAGGCGTGGGTCGAGCCGGGGTTGCTGGCGCCGCCTTTTCCCATGTTTCACCTCATCCGCGCCATGCACATGGCCAGCCGCTGCGTGGCCTGCCGCCAGTGTGAGCTGACCTGTCCGGCGCACATCCCGCTCACGGTGCTCTACGACCTGATGCGGCGCGACGTGGAGATGCTGTTGGGCTACGTCCCCGGCGCAGACCTGGCCGCGCCGCCACCGCTCTCCGTCACGCTCGACGAGACGCCGTTGCGCGTAGAGGTGGGTCACTAGGAGGCTGAGGGTATGGAATACAAGAATGTGCTGACGACGTGTATCTACTGTGGCTGTGGCTGCGGCCTCTACCTGGAGGTGCTCGACGATCGTATCGTCGGCGTCTGGCCGGCCAAGACACACCCGGTTGCCCAGGGGAAGTTGTGCATCAAGGGCTGGAACGCCGCTGATTTCGTCTACCATACCGACCGGTTGACGACGCCGTTGATCCGCAAGGACGGCGAACTGGTCGAAGCGACCTGGGATGAGGCGCTCGCGCTCGTCGCCGGCAAGTTGAGCGCGGTCAAGGCGGAGAGCGGCCCCGACAGCGTGGGCATCCTGTCCTCAGCCAAGTGCACCAACGAGGAGAACTATTTGCTCCAGAAGCTTTCCCGCGCGGTGATCGGTACGAACAATATCGATCACTGCGCCCGGCTCTGACACGCCCCCACGGTGGCCGGTCTGGTCGCCGCATTTGGGAGTGGAGCTATGACGAACTCGGTTCCAGAGTTCGAGACGGATACGAACTGCTTCCTCGTCATGGGGTCGAACACCTCGGAGGGCCACCCGCTCATCGCCAGCCGCATCATGAAGGCCGGGGAAGAGCGCGGAGCCAAGCTGGTCGTCATCGACCCGCGCGAGATCCAGATGGCCCGCATGGCCGATCTCTACCTGCGCTTTCGTCCCGGCACGGATGTGGCCGTGCTCAACGGGCTGATGAACGTCATCATCAGCGAGGGGCTGGCGGACGAGGAGTACGTTGCCACGCGTACCGAGGGGTACGAAGAGTTGAAGGCAATGGTGGAGCAGTACACGCCGGAGCGCGTCGAAGAGATCAGCGGCATTCCGGCCGATGGCTTGCGCGAGGCGGCGCGTCTGTACGCGACCAACAGACCGTCGGCCATCATCTACGCCATGGGCATCACCCAACACACCACCGGCACCGACAACGTCAAGAGCTGTGCCAATCTGGCCATGCTGTGTGGCAACGTAGGCGTGGCCGGCGGCGGCGTCAACCCGCTGCGCGGGCAGAACAACGTCCAGGGCGCGTGTGACCTGGGCGCGCTGGCCAACGTCTACCCCGGCTACCAGAGTGTCGCCTCCCCGGACGTCCAGGAAAAGTTCAAGAACGCCTGGGGCAGCACCTCGGACCTCAAGATCGGGTTGACGGTGACGGAGATGATCGATGCCGCCGGCGACGGTCGCGTGCGGGCGATGTACGTGATGGGAGAGAACCCCATGGTGGCCGATCCCGACGTCAATCACGCCCGCCACTGCCTGGAGCAGATCGAGTTCCTGGTGGTGCAGGACATCTTTCCCTCAGAGACGGCGCAACTAGCGCACGTGGTGCTGCCGGGCGCGTCTTTTGTCGAGAAGGATGGCACTTTTACCGGCACCGACCGGCGTATCCAGCGGGTACGAAAAGCGATCGATCCGCTCGGCGACGCCAAGGCTGACTGGGAGATTGTCTGCCTGGTAGCTCGGCAGATGGGCGCCAGTGGTTTCGACTGTGCCTCGCCCAAGGAGGTGATGGACGAAATCGCCCAACTGACGCCGATCTACGGCGGGGTGAGTTACGAGCGGTTGGAGGAACTGGGCTTTCTGCAATGGCCATGCCCGGCTTCTGACCATCCGGGGACGCCTTACCTGCACAAGGGCAAGTTCTCGCGTGGACTGGGCCACTTTCACGCTATCGAATTCAAGGAGGCGGCGGAACTGCCGGACGAGGAGTATCCGTTCACGTTGACGACGGGGCGGTTGATGTTCCACTGGCACACGGGTACGATGACGCGCCGTTCGGAGAAGCTTCACCAGGAGGTGCCGGAGGCTTACGTCGAGATGCACCCGGACGATGCGACAGGGATCGGGTTGAACGGCCAGAAGCGTGTGCGGGTGATCAGCCGGCGTGGACAGATCGAGCTGGACGTGCGCGTCACAAAGCGCATCAAGCCCGGCGTTGTCTTTATCCCATTCCACTTTGCCGAGGCGGCGGCCAACGCGCTGACCAACGCGGCGCTTGACCCCACCGCCAAGATACCGGAATACAAGGTGTGCGCGGTGAAGGTGGAAGCCGTTTAGGATCGAGAGGAAGAATGGACATCCGAAAAATCTATCAGTACGCGCTACAGCGCGAGCACGAGGGCAAGCGCTTCTTTGAGGAGAACGCCGGGCGTCTGAGCCACGCGGCGGCGGTGGGGGCGT
>JAFGED010000367.1 GCA_016931785.1 Anaerolineae bacterium | reverse complement strand
GCCGGGGCTTCTTAAGGGAAAAGCCCTTGGGGGCTGCCGCCCCCAAATCCCCCGCTTTGCCATTCACCCCCACCGCAAGCGGTGGGGGTGAATGGCTTTTCCCCATAGAGCCGCAAAGAAAAGCGGATACTCAGGGATATGGGCAGGTTTGATAATCAGCACCCAGGATCAAGCGCATGCCAAACTCGGGGGAACCTCCAGGTTGATGGCTCACCCGGTCATCAGGGATGTTGAACACCTGCGGCAGATAATCGACCCCGCTACCCTTAGCGCTCGCTGTAAACAAAACCAATTGAGTTTGAGCATAGTCCCGTCGATCCGGCTCGCCGACCACCGCCGAGAACCCAGCACGGTACAGCCGGTCGGCAGCCAACACATCCCAGCCCGGATTCGACGTTCCATTCCAAACCTCGACCGGCTTGTAAACGTATCTCAGGCGGCCCACAGGCAGAGGGGCCATCGCTTCCGCCACGAGGGGCTGAATGGACTCCCAGCGAGGAAGAAAGACGTGCCCACCATAGGGCGTCGTCCACGGTGTCACTTCGTCGGCGCCAATGTTGTAAAAGCGCACGCTTTGATCCTCCAGGGCAAAGGCCACACGCGCCAGGGCCAAAACATCCTCGAACGCCAGGTCCGTCTCCACCATATCGCGTCCCTGCTCCCACAGGGACGGGATTTGGGCAAGCGTCATCTCATCTCGCAATTTGTGCCAGAGTGCCTGCAGGACCTGTTGCTGGCGCCGCTCGCGAGAAAAGACACTGGTAGTCATCCGCGTGCGGGCATACCATAGAGCGGTTTCCCCATCCATACGCTGGACCCCGGGCTCCAGAGTCAGGATAGGGTACTCCCCATTCTCATCTGGGTAGGGCCAATAATCGCTGATGCCACAGTGAACGGGAATATCGACCCCGCCCACCGTGTCCACGATGCCGATCAGGCCGTCGAAATTGGTGCGGACGTAATAATCTGCCCGGATGCCCAGGTTGTACAAAAGCGTGTCACGCACCAGGGCCGGTCCGCCGCCTTCGTACCCATAAGTCTCTCCATAGTAGTCGGCAAAATTGATCCGGCTCATCCAGAAACCAGGCACATAAACGTACAAATCGCGCGGGATGGAGATGATAGAAACCACCCCACGATCACGCTGGATAGAGACGACGTGCACAGCGTCAGTGTGCCACTCCGACCAGTCCGGCCGCCGGTCGCTGCCCAAAACGACGATGTTGACAGCATCGGCTGCGACCGGGACAGGCTGAACGGGGGGAGAAATGGGAAGCGTGGGGGTCACCGTCGGCTCGACCGCGGGAAAGGGCAGCGGGACGACGAGGCCAACGGATTGAGGCGTGGGAGAAACCGTGGGGAGAGACGTAGGAAAGGAAGTGGCAAAAAACGTGGGTGAAGGCGTACTGGATGATGTGCCGGTAGCTTCAGGAGTGGCGGATGAAACAGGTGGTGTTGCAGTAAAGAGAGGGGTCAGAACAGCCGGATCGTTGTGAAACCTGGCCACGGCGCCTGCCGCCGTCGAGGTAGGATATCCTCCATACGCCTGGGACCCCACCCGGGTCGTGAACAACGCCCCCGCCAGGAGCACTGGTACCAGCACCAGCACAAACAGCCGTATGGTCGCACGTCGCAGTAGCCTCTGCAAAGCCGCATAAACACGGCTCTTTTTTAGACGAGACCCCAATCCGACGCCGCCGGCAGATGTCGACTCCGGATGAACACCTTCTTCCGACGGGGCCGGTTTGGATACGAGCTCGGCCCACCGCTCAGGTCTGTAGACCAGGTGAGCAGAAATCACCTCCTCAAGTCCAGCCTTGGCCTGCTCCGACAGAAGCCGGCTCTCGATATAACCGCTCACACGCCTGGCGACGTCACCCGCCAAAGCCCTGTCCTCTTCGGAAAACTCGCGTCCCTGGGCATAAGAGACGTACACGCGCCCCACTGCTTCACCTTGGGCGACCAGGTCCTCCACAATCCGGCACGGCGAATCGATCGCCCCGGCCTCACCGCAGACCACGCGCTCCTCGCCGCCGATATCCTCAAACTCGATAGCAACCACACACGCGTCTGGATGCCGGACGGCCTGCGGGATACGCTCCACCACCCACTGTAACAATTCGAGGACCGGTGGCTCCGACTCTATCATTCGTCCCACGTCGTTCAGGCAGCGAAGCTGCTTGAGACGCCTGCCCGCGACAGATTCGGCCTGCTTCTGTTTCGAGATATCGGTCACCACGTTCGCCAGATAGAGCGGTTTTCCGCTGCCGTCGCGGACGAGAAAAATGCTCTGCATAGTGGGGACGGCTTTGCCTCGCGCCGTGACAAAGGACAATTCTCCGATCCATTGTCCATCGCGCAGAGCAGCGGGCAGGATTTCAGCCTGCACACGCTGCCGTAGCTCGTCAGGATAGTAAGACAAGATCGATTGACCAAAAGTATCCTCAGGTCTGTCCTCGCCAAGGATGCCACAAAGCGTAGGGTTAGCATAGATGAACAAGCCACCCTCCAGCGTAATCCACCCAACGCCTTCCGGGGCATCGGCAAATTGACGCAGGGTGTTGGCTTCCTCGAGCAATCGGACACTTCGGATAGCATTGGCGATCTGGCTGGACAGATCTATGAGCAGGATCTCGTCCTCGCCGTTGAGCGTGCCTGCCGTATCGCTCAGCACGTCCAGCACGCCCAGTACCTGATCGCGCAACTTGATAGGTACGGCCAGCTCCCCCGCGACCCGGGGCAAATCGGGACGGGGCATCCGCGGATTGGCGCGCACATCGGAGGCCAGAACCGGTTGGCCAGAAGCCGCCGCCATGACGACACTTCCCTTGGCGCCGGTCGGCCTGCGATCGCTGCTCACTTCTGCCGCTTGGCCGCACGCCGCGACGAGGATCAGTCCATCCGAGTCAGGGTCGGGACGGAAGAGCTGCACGTGGTAATAGCCAAGGCGCTCTTTGACCACACTCACGATGCGGCGATAAAGCTCATCCAGGTTGGTGGCAGCGGTGATTTCCTGAGCCATCTCGGCAACGAGGCGTACCTGGCGAGCGCGACTCTGATGCACTTTTTCGCGCTCCGAGGCTTTGCGCTCAGAGATGTCGCGGACAATGACCGCTATGCCGGCGAGTCGATCTCCTCCATCCGTCACGGGGAAGGCGGTCAGATACGCGTCGAACAGGGCGCCATCTCTGCGCCTCAGACGCGCCTCACCGCTCCATCCTCCTCTCCTGGCACGAGGAAGCACCTGCTTCGTAAAAGTGCGGGCATTCTCCTCGGGCCACAGACCGGATAAAGGCATCCCCTCCATATCCTGGCGCTCATAGTCGTAGCCAAAGAGAACGCAGCAGGCTCGATTGCTGTAGGTCTGCTTGCCCTCCAGATCGCCGACAAAGATGGCATCGATAGCGTTCTCCACCAGTGACTGGAAAACGGCGCTCTGCCTCCGCGCTTGCCTGCGGACGTTGGCGCTCTGCTTCAAACCCTCGATGGACAGAGGCCCATCACCCTGGGCCTCGAAAGAGGCTCCAACCTCAGAAAACAGAGCCGTCAGGTGAGTTTCGATCTCTGTGGCGTCAGGCACGATGCATCAGCTCCTTTGCGAGTGCACGGTACTGTTGAGCGCCTCGGGTCTGGGGCGCGTAACGCGTGATTGGCTCACCAAACACCGGGCTTTCCCGCAGCTTGGTGTCAACCTCGATGACGGTCTTGAGCAAGAAGCGGCCAAGCCCGCGTTGCATTCGGTCGTGGATGACCTGGCAGATCCTGTTACGTCGATCGTACATCGTCACCAGCACGCGGTAAACCAGACGCGGGTTCGTTTTCTTGCGCACCAACTCCGCCAACTCGATCGTCCGGCGCAACGCGTGCGCAGCATAATACTCACATTGCGTGGGAATAATGAGCAGATCCGCAGCCGTCAGGGCATTGAGGGTCAGCAAACCAAATGAAGGCGGGCAGTCGATCAGAACAACGTCGTACAAATCATCGTCCATGGTCTCTAGCGCGCGCTCCAAGCGGAATTCGCAATCCGGTCGCCCCTGCAGGACTTTATCAAGCACGACCAGGTCCGGACTGGCGGGAACGATATCGAGACCAAATGACGCCCCTTCGCGGCTGACGCTCACCAGCGAAGCATTGCCCAGCAGCGCCTCGCTCACCGTGTGCCGCAGCTTGGCGGGCGTCAATCCCATCGAGAGCGTGAGGTTGGTCTGGGGATCCAGGTCAACGAGCAAGACGATCTGCCCCAGCTCAGCCAGACATGCCCCCAACGAAAGGCACGTTGTGGTCTTGGCTACCCCGCCCTTCTGACTGCCGATAGCTACAGTCACAGCCATTTTCGGGTACCCTCTTCATTCCCCGCCACACTCAGTCCAAAGGCGATCCAGCCCCGAGCGCAGCAACACGAACGCCCACGGAGCATACCACCCAGCATCATTATATGCCCCCCCGGAGAGGAAGGGGTTACAGCAGAGTTACAGACCAGTTACCGGATCGGTTGACGGCACGGGCGGAACATGTATAATCCAAACGTAACTACCAGGCTACTCGCCCAAGCAGTCTCCCTCGCTCGAAAAAGGGAGGGATGGGGATTTGGAGAGCGGCGATCCTTCGGCTTCGCTCAGGACAGGCGCCGCTCTCCAAATCCCCGCCCCCTCTCTTTTCACACGCGAAAGGCAACTGCGAGGCAAGGCCGAGTAGTTACATCCAAACAACCCTACAGAGAAGATAGAGGAGAAAACACATGATCGACGTAAACGAACTGCGCAAAGGCGTCACATTCACAATGGACGGCGAACTATACAAAGTGCTGGAATACCAACATCACAAACCGGGCCGAGGCAAGGCGACCATTCGCACCACGCTGCGCAACCTGCGCACAGGGGCGACCATCCAAAAGAACTTTATCTCCGGCGACCGGGTAGATGACATCCGCATCGAGCGGCGCGGCGTCCAGTACCTCTACACAGATGGCGACCTGTACTACTTTATGGACACCGAAACTTACGACCAAACGCCCCTATCCGCCGCCGTGCTGGGAAATCAGGCCATCTACCTCAAAGAGGGTATGGAGCTGATGCTCTCGACCCACGAAGGTGAACCGCTGGACATCGAGCTGCCGACGACGGTGCAAATGAAAGTCGTCAAGGCAGAGCCGGCTATCGCCGGCAACACCGCCACGGGCGCACTGAAAAAGGTGACCCTCGAGACCGGCCTGAAGGTACAGGTGCCGCTCTTCATCGAGGAGGGCGACACCCTCCGCGTGGACACCCGCACCGGCGAATACGTCACGCGGGTGTAGGCCGTAAACTGGGACAGGCTAAATTAATAGACCCGCGACGTTTCCTAGTTTACCAGCTACCAGTCTACCAACATACCAATTATCATGTCACAAAAGATCAGACACTCCATCGTCAAATATGCCATCATCGTCGGCGCAGTGATGGCCGTTTTCGCCATCTTTAACAGCACCATCGGCCTTTATACCGACTGGCTGTGGTTCGCCAGCCTGGGCAAGTCACGCGTCATCCAGACGCAGGTGACGACACAGGTTGGGCTGTGGTCGGCGAGCGGGTTGCTGGTGACCTTGATGCTGTTCATCAACTGGTTCCTCATCCCCCGTCGAGCGCTCGCCCAACTGCAACTGAACCTACGCGGCCGCAAAAGCCAGCAGCTGGTCCTCGGAACGCGCATGCTCACCCTCATCTTGGAAGGGCTGGCGGCGCTGGCCACCGTGCTGATGGCATCCGAGGTCAGCAGCCGGTGGATGACGTTCCTCACCTTCCACCACGCCATCCCATTCGGCGTCAGCGATCCCATCTTTGGGCTAGACGCAAGCTTCTACGTCTTCCAACTGCCGCTCTACCACTTCCTCGTGATCTGGGTGGCGGCGCTGATCCTGGTGACGGTGATCGGCAGTGCCGTGATCTATCTCCTCGCCGGGCGAATTCGCAACAGGGGAGCCACGGCGCACCTGGCGGTGCTGGGCGTGCTCTTCTTGATAGCGCTGGCAGCGCACTACCAGCTCTATCGCTTCACACTGCTCACATCCTCGCAGGGCGCGGTCTTTGGCATAGGCTACACCGACGTACACGCCCGTCTGCCGCTCCTGCACGTGCTGACGGGCGCAGCGGTGCTGTGCGCGGTGGCGCTCGTTCTATCTATCATCATCCGCCGCTGGAAGCCGCGGGCGAGTGTGGTCCTGCCCCTCGGCGCCGGGGCCATCTGGCTGCTCATCACCCTGGTCGGACCGTTCTACGCCACCACCGTGCAGGCCTATACCGTGCAGCCCAACGAGTTGGCGCTGGAACAGCCCTACATCACGCACAACATCCGCCTCACCCGCTACGCCTACGGGCTGGAAGAGGCCAACGGCGAGCCCTTAATCAAAGAAGTCGACTACCAAGTCGCCGGCACCCTCACCGCCGCCCAACTGGAGGCCAACGCCGATATCCTCGACAACGTACGGCTGTGGGACTGGAAGCCGCTGCGCACCACCTACGAGCAGCTACAAGAGATCCGCACCTATTACACCTTCGTCGAGGTAGACGTGGACCGCTACACGCTCGACGGGCGCCTGCGCGAGGTCACGCTGGCGGTGCGCGAGTTGGATATCGAACAGATGCGCGAGGACGCGCGCACGTGGGTCAACCAACACCTCATCTACACCCACGGCTACGGCCTGTGCCTGAGCCCGGTATCCGAGTCCAGCGAGGAGGGCCTGCCCAACTTTTTGGTGCGCGATATCCCTCCCCGGAGCACTCACCCGACGCTCGCCATAGACCGGCCGGAGATCTACTTTGGGGAAAAGACCGCCAACTATGTCATCGTCAACACGGATGAGGAAGAGTTTGACTACCCCAGCGGCGACAAGAACGCCTACACCCGCTACGCAGGGCCTGATGGCGTGGCGCTGAACACCTTTTTCCGCCGGTTGGCATTCGCCACGCGCTTCGAAAGCTCGCCCATCCTGTTCTCGAGCGCCATCCGTCCCGACAGCCGCATCCTGTTCCACCGTTCGCTCCAGGACCGGGTGAACATGCTGGCTCCGATGTTATGGTACGATGACGATCCCTACCCCGTCATTCTGGACGGGCGCGTCATCTGGCTGTACGATGCCTACACCTGGAGCGACCGCTTCCCCTACTCGACGCCCGGCCCCAACGTCGAATCCGTCTGGGGGCTGAACTATATCCGCAACAGCGTCAAGATCGCCATCGACGCCTACTCCGGCGAGACCACGTTCTACGTCGTCGACCCATCCGATCCGTTGGTCCAGGCCTACCAGGCCATCTTCCCCGACCTCTTCACCCCTGGTGAGATGATGGACGACGCCTTGCGCGAACATCTGCGCTACCCGGAGCAGCTGTTCCTCATCCAGGCCGATGTCTACGCCGCCTACCACATGCAGGACCCGCGCGTCTTTTACAACGAGGAGGACCTGTGGCAAACGCCGACCGAGAGGCGGGAGACGGAAACAGCCCTGGTGGAGCCTTACTACGTCGTTATGCGATTGCCCAATACCGAGGCAGTGGAATTCATGATGATCCGCCCCTACGTGCCGGCGGGCAAGCAGAACATGGTCGCCTGGCTGTACGCCGACTCCGACGGCGATGACTATGGCCAGCTGGGCGTCTACAAATTCTCCAAGGAGGGCTTGGTCTACGGGCCGATGCAGGTCGAGGCACGCCTCGACCAGGACCCCTACATCTCGCAGCAACTGACGCTGTGGAACCAGCGCGGATCGTCCGTCATCCGGGGAAACCTGATCGTCATCCCGCTCGACGGTACACTTTTGTACATCGAGCCGCTTTACCTGCAGGCCGAGGCCGGGCAACTGCCGGAGCTCAAGCGCGTGTTGGTGGCACACGGCAACCGCGTCGCCATGGCCGAGGACCTGATGTCAGGGTTGCTGCAAGTACTGGGAGAGGCTTCGGAAACAGCGACCGGGGAAACGGGCGATGTAGCAGCACTGGCCCGTTCCGCCCAGGCGCACTACGAGGCGGCCCAGGACTGCCTGCAGCGCAGCGACTGGACTTGCTATGGCACGGAGATGGAGGCAATGGCAGCAGACCTGGAGGCGCTGGTTGCTGCGACAGAGGAATAGCGCCCGTTCTGGTCATCGGCAATTGTTAATTGCTCATTGTTCCATTGTTCATTGACTCATGCGCACACCCTACGGCACCGAATGCCCCTACTACTATGCGGACTTTTTTCGCGGGCGTTCATCCCAAGAATGCCGGCTGATCGCACGCGAGCGCTCGCGCCCTGGTTCAGAGTCGGAGCCGTGGCAATCCAGTCTGTGCAAGCGCTGCGAGGTGCCCGCCATCCTGCGCGCCAACGCCTGTCCCCACATGGTTTTGGGAGCGCGCATCGTGCGGCGCTGGCTGGGACTCACGCGCCGCGTCGAAGTATACGCCGTGTGCGCCGAGCATCAAGTAGAAGTGGAAAACCCCTACGTCGGCTGCGGTCACTGCCACCCGCAGGCGGCGACGATTCTGGATGCGGAAGTCGCAAAGGAGTAAATGCATGTTCAAAGCGATCCTCTTCGACCTGGACGACACGCTGCTGGCCAACCCAATGAACGCCTTCATCTCGGCCTACTTTAAAGCTCTCGGCAAGTACATGGCCCACCTGATCCCTCCCGAGCGCCTGGTAGTCGAGATCATGCGCGCGACGCAGGAGATGGAGAAAAACGACGGAACCGGCCCCACCAACCAGGAAGCCTTTGCAGCGGCTTTTTACCCAACGGTGGGATACGAACAAGAAATCCTGGAACCAATCTTTGAGCAGTTCTATACAGAGGAGTTTCCCAAACTTCAGTACTTGACGCGTTCAATCCCAGAGGCGCGCTTTCTGGTCGAATGGGCATTCGAGCACGACCTATACGTAGTGATCGCGACCAACCCGGTGTTCCCCTGCGTCGCCGTCGAACAGCGGCTGGCCTGGGCCGAGGTACCCGTGACCGAGTTCGACTACGCGCTGGTGACCACTTATGAGAACATGCACGCTACCAAAGCCAACCCGGCCTACTACCGCGAGATTGTCACCAAGTTAGGCTGCGGGCCAAAGGAGTGCCTGATGGCGGGCGACGATTGGGACCGCGACATGATGCCCGCCGCCACCGCCGGCATCCCCATCTACTGGGTCACCAGACCAGACGACACGCTGCTCCCCATCCCTCCTATGCAAAAGATCAAGGGGGGCGTCCTGGTCGGGCAAGGGACGGTGGAGAGCTTGTGGGATTGGATCGGACGCGGCGGGTTGGCCGTGTGAAGCCATATAAGCGTCTCCTGAAAAAAGGTAAACGGTGGGGAATCCTCAACTTGTTGAGGCGTTTTCGAGTATCTTCTCAATAATCCGGGGGCGGGGGGGGATGAGGGCGGCTACGCCGCCCTCATCCCCCATTTTCCCCTACTTATTGAGAAGATGCGTTTTCGAGCCGCTCAATGGGACACGCCCGAACAAGTTCGGGATTCCAGCACCATTGAGTGGGGCGCTATCTGAGCTGAAACGAGTTTTTTCAACAGAGTCATGGACTTGTTTTTGAACGCGGCCTAATCCTCGTCCAACTGCACCACCCGAGGATGCGGTATCTCCGCCTGGATGAGCAACCCTCCCTGGGTCTGATTCTGAAACTGCACGCGGCCTCCCAGCAGCGCCACCCGCTCGCTGATGCCCAATAGGCCATAGTGTCCCTCGGCAGTGAGCGCCGCGAGATCAAAACCCTCGACCAGGCCCTGTCCATCGTCAGCGATGGAAAGCATCAGCGTGCGCGGCGAAGTGCGCTTGAGGTGAATATTGACCGTGTTAGCCTGAGCGTGTTTGCGCGCGTTCCCCAATCCCTCCTGCACAATACGAAAGATGGACAACTCGATCGTTTCGGGGAGGCGCCCCAGGTCATCGTCCAAATCGAGGACGGCAGGGATCCCCGTGCGTCTGCTCCAATCGTGTGCGTAGGACTGGAGCGCCGCGCCCAGCCCCAGGCTATCGATGGTCGGCGGGCGCAAGTTGCCGCAGATTTGGCGGAGGTCGTCCACCAAACCACGAATGCTTTCTCGAATAGCCGGCAACTCCTTGTTGAGCACCGGCGTCACCCCTGCAGGCGACTCGATTTCTTCCAACTGGTAGTTCACGCTCAGCAAATCCTGGATCACCTGATCGTGGATTTCGCGGGCCAGGTATTTGCGCTCCTGTTCGAGCTCGGTCAGCAATCGGCGTTGCGCGTCCTGCAAGGCCGCATTGGCGCTATCAAGAGCGTTGATCTGCTCCGCCAGTTGGTCGACCAACTGGCGATCCACTACGCCCTGCGTCGCCAAATCCCGCTCCAAAAGCTCCTGGTGATGGCGCAGTTTTTCGGCCTGCTCGCGGACACGGTAGTAGCTATCCAGCGCCCAGATGATGGGCGTCAGTTGCTGGCGATCGGTGGTACCGACCACAGCAGCCAAGATCTCGGCCCGGTCTGTCTCATCAGTGCGATACTCGGCCACCAGCCCGCCGTGGCGCAGAACGACGACGCGATCGGTCACAGCCAGCAGGTGGTCAAGATTGCCGCTGCTGAACACAACCGCCATTCCCTGCCGCTGCCACATCTGAATTAGAGAAAGGAGTTTCTGCTGGCGCGGGTAGCTCAACAATGGCGTTGGGTCATCGATGACGATCAACCGCGGGGTGCGCGTCATCACCCGCGCGATGGCGATCATCTGGCGCTGCTCACTTGAGAGGTTGACCACTGCCTCTCGCAGAGAGGCAAACTGCATATCCAGTTGAGCCAGGATTCGAGCGGCTTCCCGTTCCATGCGCTGCCGATTGGGCACCTTCAGCCATCTGCCCCACAAAGGCCAGCCAATCTCGTTGCCCAAAAAGATATTGCTGGTAATATCCAGATTTTCGGCCAGACTTGGCGTTTGGTGGATGACCTCAATGCCCAAAGATTGCACAGGCAAAGGCCACTGGAGTCGCCGGCCGGCAAAGTAAAGATCGCCTTCATCGGGTATCTGGAAACCGGCCAACAACATAGCCAGCGTCGATTTGCCCGACCCGCTCTGCCCAGCAAGTCCAAGCACCTCGCCAGGGCGGATTTGTAGGCTCACCTGTCTCACAACGGACAGAGTGCCAAAGCTCTTGGAGAGATTGACAGCCTCCAGCAGTGATTCCACTCGATAACCTCGCTAGGGCCCTTCGCGCTCTGCGCGAAAGGGTAAGCGCCTAGGGATCGGGCAAGGGCTGGCTAAAGTCGTTGGTTTCCCAAGCCCGGAGCATCGCCATCACATTGTTGCGCGTGACAATATCCATCCCGGAGCTGATAGAGGAGGGGGTCGTCTCGCCGTTGATGACGTGGTCGTACACGATCTGAACCGTGTCGTATCCCCATCCCCAGTACTTTTGCCCCACCAACCCCGATAGGTAACCATCGCGCAAAAGTTCCAACTCGACCGGTAGCGTGTCAAAAGCGACCGTCTTTAGATCGCCGTGTAGAGCAGCCTCTTCCCACAGGGGCATAGAGCCGCGGTCGGCGACGAGCGGCCACATGCCGCTAAAGAACCAGCCGTCCAGATCCGGGTGCGCCTGCATCGTCTCCTCGACCACCTGCACTCCCAAGTTGATGTCGTCGTTGCTAAAAACCGTGGCGACAACCTGAATGTCGGGGTAGGGGGCTATGCCATCTCTAAAGCCCCGCACGCGCTCCGCCAGGTTGTGTGCGCCGGGGACGCCGGTGAGAATCGCCACCTTACCCTGCTGATCCATCGCATGCACCAGCAGGTCTGCAGCGGCCTTTCCCGCCTGGTAATTATCGATCCCCAGGTACGTGAAACGCCGGCTCTGGGGCGAATCGGCATCCCACGTCATCACAGGGATGCCGGCTTCCACAGCCTTGTTGATTGGGTCGATACAAGCGATGGGATCGTTACACGAGACAGCAATAGCATCTACCTTGCGCGCGATGGCGTCTTCTATTACATGCACCTGTTCGACTGCGTCGGAGGACACCGAGCCCACATACATCACTTTGACCTGAACCGGCCCACTGGCCGACAACTCTTCCGCTTTTTGGATAGCCCCCTGCCGACCCAACTCGAACACCGGATTATCACGGGCTTTTGGAATCCACGCGATGGTGAGCGTCTGCCGGTGGGGAGACTCAGCAGGCAAAAGCCCGCCGGGCAATCCGGCAATAACCCGCCAGGTGATCATGGCAACAATGAGCAAGACCGCGGCAATGAGAAAAATCAAGCGGCCACGACGGCTCTGGACCACCCTCCAACCCGCCCCGTCCTTCTGCCCTTCTACTTCGCCATCTCCCTTCCTGTTCCACGCCGGGGCCCTCTCTCGCCGCCAGTAATCGAGCAAGATGGCCAGCAGGACCATGGCGCCCATCGCCGCTTCTTGCCAGTAAGCGGGGAATCCCAACAGCACCAACCCATTGCGCAAGATTTGCATAAAGGCGGCGCCCAACAACACACCCAACATGCTGCCCTTTCCACCGAACAGGCTCGTCCCTCCGATGACGGCGGCGGCGATGATATCGAGCTCGTAACCAGTGGCGGCCGTAGGCGTTGCGACACCCAGGCGTGCAGTCATCAACAAACCTCCTGTCGCCGCCAAGAGGCCGCAGAGCGTATAAGTTGTTACTTTGACTTGGGCAACGTTGACACCAGAAATGCGCAACGCCTGTTCGCTATCGGCCAGTGCATAGACGTAACGCCCCAAAAGCGTCCGGTTCGTCAGCATACTGACCAGCACCGCCAGGACCATTACGAACACAAAGGGCAGCGGAAGAGAAACAGGGCCCAACGACAGGTCACTTTGCCCCAGCAGGCGGAATCCCTGAGGGAGGTCCGTCACAGACCACCCCCCACTCAGGCCGTGAGTGAGCCCCTGCATGACGCTCATCGTCCCCAGCGTGACGATGAAGGGAGGAAGCTTTACGTGAGCGATGATAGTGCCGTTGAGCCAGCCCACCAGCAGCCCGGTCGCCAGCCCGGCGATGACGGCCAGCAACACCGGCAGGCCGGCCTGCATGCACTGCGCGCTAATAAGACCGCCCAGCCCCATCACCGCTCCCACCGATAGATCGATGCCGCCGATGATGATAACCAGGCTCTCGCCAAAGGCGGCGATAGCGAGCCACGAAAACGTGCGAGCGATGTTAAGCAAATTGGGGCCGGTGAAAAAGGTCTGCTGCTGGAAGCTCAATAGGACGCCCACCACGAGCAGGAGCAAGAGCAAGACGACGGGATAACGGCCGACCGTCGCGCTCCAGAACCGGTTCAACACATCGTATGTGCCGGACCTGCTCTTGGTAAGGAAAGAGGGCTCACTCATTCTGAATCTCTGTGTAGGACAGCGGGCAGCTCCGCTCCCACACGTTCTCTAACCAGTGACATCATCGATGATGTGCTGCAAGGTAGCTGTCTCCAAGTCCTTTTTATCCAAAAAGGCCACAGCGCCGGCCTTCAAGCCCAGTCGATGAAACTCTCTATCCGGGTAAGCGCTGATCAGAATGACGCGCGATTTGGGCTGCAGGGCTTTGATACGCCGCGTGCAGCGGATACCGTCCTCCTCCCCCAATATCACATCGACGAGCACGAGCTGGGGCGATACGCGCTCGGTGAGATGCACGGCTTCCCCGATGTCCTCGGCCTCGTAGATCGTCGCCTGCGGGCATATCTTGCCGATCATGCGGCGCAGTTGGCGGCGATATCGTGCGTTGTCATCTACCAGCAATATAGTGACCAACTCATGCACATCGGCCTCGATCGAGGCCGGCACCTGGGCAGCTTTCTGCCCAGACACGGCCAGGACGCCGGGGTGCTTCATCACGTAATTGACGGCCTCCAGCCGGCTTTGAACGTTAAGCAAGCGGTAAAGACGCGTGAGGTGGTTTTCGACCGTTTTGACGCTCAAGCCCAGTCGTTGGGCGATAGTCTGATTGTCGAGGCCTTGTTGCAGCAGGTGCAAAATATCGCGCTGGCGCGTCGTCAAAGACGTCGAAGAAAGCGACGATCCTCCCGCGTAGCTGACCAGTTTGTCAACCAGCGACCCCGAGATCCAGCGCTCGCCGGCCAGCACGCGTTGCACCGCCAACCGCAGATCGCTGAGTGGCTGCTCCTTCAGGTGATATCCGTCAACACCTGCGCCCAGCAAGCCTTGCACGTAAACGTCGTCGTCGTAGGCGCTGACGACCAGGATCTTCAGTTGGGGATAACGCGCTCGAATCTGACGGATGGTGGATATGGGCTCAAAGTCGGGCATGGTGACATCTATCAGCAAGCAATCGGGCTGCACTTGCTCCAGAGCCGCCAGCAGCGTCGGCCCATCTCCAACCTCGGCGACGATTTCCAGATCGTCGAGTTCCTCCAGGGCATCGCGCATACCGGCGCGCACGAGGGCGTGGTCATCTGCCAGCAAGACGCGGACTTTCATAGCCCAAATTATACCATATTGCGATTTGTTTTGCCCACTTGTCTTGGAGATAACAATAGGGGAAACCCCCTAAAGCAACTAGGGGGAAATCCGATACCCCACAAGAGGGAAAATGGGGTATAAAGCCACTGCCTTGTTTGCTATAATTCTTTTTCGGGCATCCAGGACTGCTTAGCGTGCTTAGCGTTGCGTAGAATCCACGACCGCCACAGACGCCGCTCGTCTACTCCTATGGAAAAGCAAAAAGCATCAAGCACACGTCTTCTAGGTCTGTGGCTCCTGATAGTTGCCCTCGCGCCGTTATTAGCATCGTGTGCCTGTTCAGAACCAGGGCCGACGGACGCCGCACATTTCAAGGTAGTCGTCATCGGCAAATCGGTGCACCCCTACTGGAGCAACGTAGAGACGGGAGTTCAGGCAGCGGCCAAGGACCTGGGACTGCGCGCCGACCAAGCCGTCTTTTTTGTCCCGCCGACAGAGGACGTCACAAAACAGATCGAGACGATGGAAACCTACATCGCTCAGGGGGTGACGGGCATCGCAGTAGCGCCTTCGGATCCCTCTGCCCTCGAGCCTGTGATGAGAAAAGCTGCCGATGCGGGGATAATCGTAACCACACTGGATACCCCTCCGGTTGACGACTCGGTGTCGCTGGTCTACATCGGCACCGACAACTACGCCGCCGGGAAAGTGGCAGGTGAAAAGATGGTGCAATTGCTGCCCGCAGGCGGCACGGTCGGCATCGGGCGCGGCTCGGATACGGCCCTGAATGCCCTACAGCGCACCGACGGGTTCTTGGATGCCGTCGCGGGCACGGGGATCGAAACCCTGGAGCCTTTCAACGACAAGGAGGACGCGGCTCAAGCGCTCGAGTTGGCAAACTCGGTGCTTTCTGCAAATCCCGACCTGACGGGTGCCTTTGGCGTGTACGCCTACAACGGTCCGGCGTGGGCCACTGCCATCAAAGAAGCCAACCGGGTGGACCGGACCAAGCTGGTATGCTTTGATGCCACGACGGATATCATCAACGGCATCAAGGAAGGCGTGATCGATGCCACGGTGGCCCAACGCGAGTTCGACATGGGCTACAAGTCGGTATACCTCATCTACCTGATCTCCACCCAGGGACAGGCCGCCGCGTTTGACAAGATGGGTGTAGTGAACGGCATCATCGACACCGGCGTGGACGTCATTACACAAGCCAACCTGAAAGAGTACCAAATTCAACTGAATACCAAGGGGATTCCTCACAAATGGTCAACCCAGGAGTGGGAGCCGGCGCAAGACGAAATAGATCAATGGAATTGAGAGGGGCCTGCAATCCTGGCAGGCCACACACGTAATACCGACTGCAAGTGAAGGAGGTGATGCAAAACAAGTCGATACGAACAGGTCTCCTATCAAGAATCTCTAATTCAAATACCAAGGAGGAAAAAATGTCCCGCAAACTTTCGTTTGTAGTAGTAACCATCCTAGTATTGGTGGCACTGACCACCAGCCTGTTTGGCTGCTGCCCGCAACCCGGCGATGGCGGCGAAGCCACCAAGGCCCCAGATACGGGAGAAAAGATCAAGGTCGGCCTGTCCTTCTCAGACTTTGCCACCGAGCGCTGGAAGATCGAAGAAGAGCTCATGACAAAGCTCCTG
>JAFGED010000049.1 GCA_016931785.1 Anaerolineae bacterium | reverse complement strand
TGAGCAAGCCGTAGCCGAGGAGGCTGCTTTCGAGATGCCCGCCCCGGCCGAGGTGCCCGACTGGCTGCAGGACCTGGCGCCCGCCGAATCCGCACCGGAGGCGGCCGAGAAGCCTGTCTTGAGCAAAGTCGAGGGATCTGCCCCTGAGATGCCTGCCCCGGCTGAAGTGCCTGACTGGTTGAAAGAAGCCGCACCACCTTCACCGCTACCCTTCGTAGGCGCAACCTCGCTCGACGAGACCGAGCCCCCCGAATGGCTCACAAGGCTCAAAGAGGCATCGGCGCCGTCCGCCCCCGAAGGCGTTACACCTCCCTTTGCAATTGAACCCGACACTGAGGCGGCAGAGGCGGCAGGTCTGGCACGTGCAGAGATACCTGCATGGCTAGAGGCTATGCGTCCAACCACAGAGATAGCCGAGGAAGCCGCCAAAGAGGAGCCAGCAGAGGCTGAAGGATTGCTACAAGGATTACGGGGGGTGCTCACCCCGCTACAAATGGCCGATTTGGTCAGCGCTCGTAAAGGCGTCCCCCCTGCTGGGGCTAGCGAGGCGACCCTGGCCCGTGCGCAGCTGCTC
The DNA here is from genome assembly GCA_016931785.1 of Anaerolineae bacterium. Classification (GTDB taxonomy): domain Bacteria; phylum Chloroflexota; class Anaerolineae; order B4-G1; family B4-G1; genus JAFGED01. The sequence continues at coordinate 5,338 of JAFGED010000049.1, read as the reverse complement.
CAGAGCCTATTAAGCCACCCGACCGAGGCTCCGCAGGTCAAACCATTCAAACGAACTGCCGGCATGTCGGAGCTGGCCCCGCGCTTGCTGATCGCGGCTGTTCTCTTCACGGTCGTAGCGGCCCTGTTAATCCCGCAATACACGAATCGTTATCAACCCCCCGCCTTGACACAACCCGACCTTTCTAGCATAGCGGACATGTACGATCTCATCGAAGGTATCGACGAGGACGAAACCGTCTTGGTTGCCTTCGAGTATGGACCAACACAGGCCGACGAACTGAACCTGGTGGCGCAGCCGATCCTGGAACACTTGGCCAAACGCAGAGCCACCATCCTGATCGCCAGCACACAAGCCGAAGGTCTGGCCGTGGCCGAGGCGCTGCGCAAAGACATAAACTCCCAAGAGCAGGTCGTATCTGGCTCACAAGCCGCGATCGAATACAGCGATCAATCGCCGGGGTACCGGCCAGGCAACGCCGCAGGCGCCGCCCAACTTTTGACCAGTCTCGATACAGACCCTTCAGCGATCATCGTGCTGACCGCCCAGCCTGAGACCCTTCGCTGGTGGATTGAGCAGACGCGAGCACACTATGCGGGCTCTCCGCCCCCGACGGCAATAGGCGTGAGTGCAGCTCTGGAAATAGCCGCCAGCCCATACCTGGACGCCAATGCAAACCAACTAAAAGGGGTCGTCAGCGGGCTAGGTGGGGCAACCGCCTATGAAACAAGGATTGGAACACGACCCGACGTGGCAGAGGAACCCGCACATCAGCTTGACGCCCTGATGGCGGGACATATGGTCGTCATTGTCTCAATGTTGGCAGGGGCAGTGGTCTATGCTGCCGCTGGCACACGCGGGAGGGAAAAGTAATGTCCTATCCTGAACTGATCGGTATGGCCGTGGGGGCATTACTGACGATTCTGGTGTTCAGCTATCTTCTGGGCGATAACTTCCTCTACCGGCTGGCGCTACACATCTTTCTCGGCGCTTTGGTAGGCTATGCCTTCGGCATGGTAATCAGCGAGGTCTGGGGAAAGTTGATCGCGGACCCACTGAGAGAGAATTTTGGGAGCAATCTCTTCTTGATCATCCCATTAGGCATAGGCCTGGGTCTGCTCATTTTCAAGAGCATTCCAAGGTTAGCCTACATAGGAAACTTTTTTCTTTCGCCCCTCATCGGCTTTGGGATCGCAGTGGCGCTGGTCGGCGCGTTCATAGGCACCCTCAAGCCACAATTTGAGGCGACCGCCAACGTGATGAATGCCACCCCTTGGGAAGGCATGCTCATCGCAATAGGCACAGTCTGCACACTACTGGCCTTTGATTTTACATTCACGCAAAGGCAGCGCGGGCTGGGAGGAGTATTGGGGAACGTCATTGGGTTATTGGGAAAAGCAGGCCGCTTGTTTTTGACCGTCGCCTTTGGCGTCGCCTTTGCGGGAGCAATAACGGCAGCGCTGACCATTTTCATTGGACGCATTCAATTCTTAATTGAGGTCGCGGTTGAGCTCCTATCGACATTCGGTTCTGGCTAGAGCATAGAGACGACAATGGCCCAAGATTCCAGCATCGACTCAATCTTACTGGCAGACTGCGGCACGGTGATGACCAAGGTCGTGCTTCTCGACCGGGTCGGGGGACAGTACCGCTTCGTGGCACGTGGAGAGGCCCTCACCACTGCCGAGTACCCATGGTCCGACGTGACGGCCGGCATTCGCCACGCCGCTGAGCAGATTACCGACGTCACTGGCCGCGACTTCTTTAATGCGGCCGGCGACCTGCTAGCGGCAAACCAACAGGGCGCAGACGTGTTCGCCGCGACCACCAGCGCCAGCCCGCCACTAGAAATCGTGCTCGGGGGGTTGGTACGGGACCTGAGCGTCGCCAGTGCCGAGCGAGCGGCCGCTGGCACTTATTCACAGGTCAAAGCCATTATCGCCAGCGACGGCCGAGGCGGGCTGACCGAGGAAGAGCGTGTGAACACGATCCACAAAGCCGCTCCCGACGTCATCTGTATCGCTGGTGGCCTGGAAAATGGTGCGACGAGACCGGTGCTCGAGATAGTCGAGACGGCAGCGCTGGCCTGTTCGTTGATGGAGGAGAACAAACGCCCGCGCATACTCTACGCCGGTAACTCGCAGTTGCGCCAAAAGGTAGTCGATATCGTAAAGGGACAGGCCGAGATCCGCGTCGCCGACAACGTGCGCCCCACCCTGACAGAGGAAAACCTGCTCAACGTCCAAGAAGAATTGGACGAGTTCTACCGCCGCAACAAAATGACCCAGCTCCCGGGCATGGACGCCTTGGAAGCGTGGAGCCCAACTGCTCTGACGCCCACCGCCCGTGCCTTCAGCCGGATGGTGCAGTATCTATGGCACCTGGGCGATCCCTCAAGCGGCGTGCTGGGCGTGGACTTGGGCGCGGCCAACACGACGATTGCCGCCGCCTTTGACGGGCATCCCTTCCTCACAGTCCACGGAGACCTGGGGGTCGCCTTCGGCGGGGAACGGCTTTTGCAGGAGCAGGGCTTTGAAGCGCTCGCTCGCTGGATACCTGAACCGCTGACCGAAGACGAGATGCGCGGATTGCTCGTCAACAAAGAACTGCATCCGGCCAGCATTCCCCAGGAGCCGGGCGGTGTGTGGCTTGAACAAGCACTGGCGCGCGAAGCAATTCGCGGAGCGCTGGAAGTGGCCCGTCCTGGCTGGAGACCGGGCGCCGCTCAGCCCTATCCCCATCTCATGCCATTGTGTGACACTATCATCGTTAGCGGCGGAGCGCTGGTAAACGCCCCGCGCCCTGGACAGATAGCATTGACCGTGCTGGACGCCCTGCAGCCCATCGGCGTCAGCACGCTGGTGCTCGATAAATACGGGCTGGCGTCGGCATTGGGAAGCGTCGCAGCGGTCAAGCCATTGGCAGCGGTTGAAGCCCTGGACAGCGGAGGTTTCGTCAACCTGGCGACGGTAGTTTCACCAGTCGGGCGCGCCCGGCCGGGCGACACGATCCTCAGGGTAAAAATAACCTATGACGACGGCAGCGGGTTCAGTGTCGAGGTACAGTATGGGAACATAGAAGTCCTGCCCCTGCTACCCGGACAGCAGGCCGTTCTGGAACTACGGCCCACGGGGCGCCACCGCTTCGACGTGGGTCTCGGCGGACCAGGAAAGGGCGGTAAGCGGCGCGTCAACGGCGGCATGGCAGGATTGATCATCGACGCCCGGGGACGCCCTCTTCGACTGGCGAGCGAACCAGAAGAACGCCAAGTTCAGACACGGCAGTGGCTGTGGGACGTAGGCGGATGAGCAAAAGTGTAAATCTGCAAATCGAGCAATTAAGCGATGTACTATCCCTTTGAGACCCAAGTTGCACCACTGATCAACGTGCGCCGCGAGCGGATGCTGCCCGCACGAGGCGAGGTATTGGTACGGATCGGCGAACGCGTCGAGCCCACGCAGGTTGTAGCACAGGCCAACCTGCCGGGCGATTTTCGAGTTCTGTCGGTGGCTCACCTGCTGGGCATCTCTGATGCCAAGATCAAAACCTATATGCGCGTCAAGGTAGGCGAGTCGGTACGTCGTGGCCAGATCTTGGCCAAGCGACGCAGCCGCGTCGTCAAATCGCCTATAGCCGGCGTGCTGGCATCTAGTGGCGGCGGGCGCGTGCTGGTCGAAGCCCCACCCACCCCATTCGAATTGCGCGCCTATATCCACGGCTCCGTGACCAATGTGCTGCCGGGCCAAGGAGTCGTCATCGAAACGACAGGAGCGGTCATCCAAGGTGTGTGGGGAGCAGGGGGAGAGAGCTTTGGCGTGCTCAAGAAGCTGGTAAAAAGCCCTGACAAGCCTTTGCGCGCCAGGGACATCGACCCTTCGTGTCATGGAACGATTGTCGTCGGCGGCGCCGGGCTTAACGCGGCGGTGCTCGAACGAGCCCAAGAACTCCAGGTGCGAGGGATCGTGACAGGCAGCCTGCCACCGGAATTGATTCCCGAGGTAAGACGCTCCCCGATTCCCGTCGTCATCACCGAAGGCATTGGGGCCATTTCAATGTCAGAACCCCTCTTCCAGTTGTTGGCGACAAACGATGGCCGAGAAGCCTCGATCAGTGGAAAGATCAAGTCGCGCTGGGGTGTCGTGCGCCCCGAGATCATCATTGCCCTGCCAGCAGAATCCCTGCCTACTACACAGGCGCAGCCTGGTATGCCGCTGACCGTTGGAGCGCGAGTGCGCGCAGTAAGAGCGCCCTACTTGGGCCAAGTGGGCACGATAGTCGCACTCGTTGACCACCCCCGTCACATAGAGACGGATGCCAAAGTACGTGGTGCAGAAGTAGATATAGGACAAAAAGCGCCTGTCTTTATCCCTCTGATGAACCTGGAGGCTTTGCGTTAGCCCATTCGCCGGCGCACTCTGGCGCCGGCCCATCGCAAACAGCAGACACAGCAGCGAGACGAGTGGCCATTTCAAGGAGGTAAGTCATGGAAGATTTCGAGCTCTTCCCAGATGAAGAGGAGGAAGCAACAGCAGAAGAAGGATCGAATCGCACCTTTATCGTCCTGGTAGCAGTATTTGGGGGCATACTGGCGATAGGCATCTGCGCCTTCATCATATGGGCGGTCGTCATCTACCCTCAGATACAAAACAACCTGGCGAAAAACGCAATCGTGCGGCAGACAGAGCAAGTGCTGACTGCCGAGGCCGCGGCGGCCGTAGACCAACCAACGGCCACGGAAGAGATCGTGCCAACCGAGACGCCACCGCCACCGCCGACGGAGAAACCCGCGGCGACGGCAGTACCCACGGAGGCGGCAGGAGGCGCTACCGCAGAACCACCGACAGCCACCTTGGAACCCACACAGACCCGTCGGGCAACGACCACGCCAAAAGGGGATGAAACAGAAGGCGCGCCTGCCAGCACGAAGGAAAGCGAACCATCCGATGGAGAGGTGCCCACCACAGGCATCGGTGCGTTTGGAGCCGGGGGAGTCGTCCTGGTGCTGCTGGTCATACTGGTCGCCGCACGACGGTTGCGGCATACAGCATAGTGTTTCGCGGCGGTAAAGCGCCCTGATTTGCGAGCTCGTCGGAGCCCCGAAATACTCGATCAATCGGGCAATTCAGACCGTCCCATCTGGCGAGCCGTTTATTTCAAATTGCAGCAGTGAAACCGACGAGGGCCAGTCCTGTGTGGCTGGCCCTCGCTGCTTTGATCCCGTGTAACTACTCAGGCTATTCGCCCGAGCAGTCTTCCTCGCTTGAAAAAGGGAGAGATGGGGGTTGGGAGAGCGGCTTCGCCGCTCTCCCAACCCCCGCCCCCTCTCTTTTCACACGCG
>JAFGED010000366.1 GCA_016931785.1 Anaerolineae bacterium | reverse complement strand
CATCATCCCGTACGAGCCACATCAGGTAAAGCAGTTGAGTTTGTTCGATTGAATGTACCATCTCAATAATTTTTGGGGTGGGGGTGTGAGGATGGCTTCGCTGTCCTCACACCCCCATGTTCCCCCTACTTTTTGAGAAGGTGCGATTGAATTAACAACAGGAGGTTTGGGCAATGGATACCGTTAAGCCGGAAAAGGTGGGATTCTCATCGGAACGATTGGGCCGCATCAACGCCGTGATGCAGAGGACTGTCGACGAGGGCAGATGCGCGGGCATCCTCACGATGGTCGCGCGGCGCGGTCGGATCGCGCACCTGGATTGCTTTGGCATGATGGACGTCGAGGCAGGCAAGCCGATGCAGCCTGACACGATCTTTCGCATCTACTCGATGAGCAAGCCGATTACCAGCGTGGCGGCGATGATGCTCTACGAGGAAGGATGTTTCCAGTTGAACACCCCTGTCTCTGAATTCATCCCCGGTTTCAAGGACATCAAGGTGTTTGTGCGCGAAACCGGGTCGGGTCCGGAACTGGCCGACATGCAGCAAGAGATGACGATACACCACCTTCTGACCCACACGTCGGGCCTGAGCTATGGCTTTCATGAGGACTTGCCTGTCGATGCTTTGTACCGGGAGGCTCGGCAGAATCTGGGAGAAGGAGCCACGCTTGAGAAGACGGTCGAGGCGCTGTCTGCCTTGCCGCTGGCGTTCCAGCCTGGCCAGGGATGGCGTTACAGCTTTTCGACGGACGTTTTGGGCTACGTGGTCCAGGCGGCCTCCGGGCAGCCGTTGGATGTTTTCCTCCAGCAGCGGGTGTTCGAACCGCTGGGTATGGTCGATACCGGCTTTTACGTGCCGGCGGAAAAGATCGATCGGTTTGCTGCACTCTATGGGAAGTCAGGTGAGGGCGAGCTGGGACTCATGGAGGACCCGGCGACCGGCAGGTATGCCAAACCGCCGGTCCTTCTCAGCGGCGGCGGTGGTCTGGTCTCTACGGTCCGCGACTATGTGCGTTTCGCCCAGATGCTGCTCGACGGGGGCCAGTTGGATGACGTGCGCTTGCTGGGCCGCAAAACGGTCGAGTTCATGATGATGAACCATCTGCCCGAGGCGCTTTTGCCTTTCACGGTCAATCCCGGTGAGCCTCCTGCCTGGGGATACGGCTTTGGTCTGGGGGGCAAAGTGATGTTGGATCCCGCCCGGGCTGGTATTCTGGGATCCGCGGGGGGAGTATAGCTGGAGTGGGGCGGCGAGTACTGGGTTCTGGGTGGATCCGCAGGAAGGGGTGATCGGCCTGGTTATGACGCAGCTGATGCCGTATCAGCCGTTGGTGAATGCGCTCCGAGTGCTTGTTTACCAGGCGCTGGTCGACTAGGCCGTGTTGCCATTTGATTTTTTTGATACGTGATTCCAGCCAAGATGCCTTTGATTTTGCGCTGGTGCCAGGCAAAACGTCAACACTACCTGGCGTCGCTTCCATTGTATTTCTGCAGCACGCTTTCGGCCGTCGTGCTCACCCGCTCAACCAGCTCTGGCGGCTCCAGCGCCTGGGCTGCCGAGCCATAGCTCAGCACCCAGCCGACCGCCCAGTCGAGGTTCGTCGTGCCAAAGTGGACGACGATTGAGCCGTCGTCGCCGTCTTCAGTGATCTCCAGCCAGTCGCTGTCCCACTCGCGTACCGACTGGGCGATGCGGGCGTCCAGGCGCACGGCTATCCGGTGAGGCGTCTCGAACTGCATCGCGCGCTGCAGGTACTCGCGCGCGTCAAAGTCGCTCGGCATTGTAAAGCGCTCCTTGAGGGGTTGAGCTTGCCGGATGCGGTCTACCCGGAAGGTGCGCATATCCTGCCGCAACTGGCAAAAGCCCGCCAGGTACCACTGCCCCCATTTGAATGCCAGCCCGTAGGGTTCGACGATGCGCTCCACTTCCACTTGGCGGCCCAGTCCTTTATATGCTAGGCGCACGCAATGCCGGTCTATGATGCACTGGCGCAGCGTGTGAAGCGTCGACTCCCAGGGTTGATAATCCCTGGCGGCCAGTCTGCCTACGGCCAGGTACTGTTGGAGCTGACCGACCTCGGCGCGCAGGTCGTCAGGCAGGACGTTGTCTAGCTTGGCGGTGACGGCCGTGGCCGCGTCGTCGTACGTGTGGCCCCACACGTCGCGCACCAGGTTGGCGCCCATGTAGAGCACCGTCGCTTCATCGGCGGTAAAGACCAGCGGCGGCAGCTTGTAGCCGCGCACCAGCGAAAAGCCGCCGTACCGGCCGCGCTCGGAGTAGAGCGGGATGCCCATCTCGTCCAGCATCGAGATATAGCGGTGAACGGTGCGCTCCGAGACGTTCAGCTCGGCGGCCAGCTCGCTGGCCTTCCAACTGGGCCGCGACTGGAGCATCATGATGAGAGATAGCAGGCGTGTGGCAACGTTGGCCATGTCTTTCTCCTCAAGTCGCCCTATTATACCACGAAATTATGACGCAATGTGTCAGGATTAGGATTTTTGGGGTTGCTTGTGTTACGAAGCGATGAGGGTTTCTTTGGTTCGGACTACATCTCTTCCCAGTTCTGGCCCACTTTGAGATCGACTTTGAGCGGGGCTTGAAGCTCGAAGGCGTTTTCCATCACCCGGCGCACCAGGGATTTGACGGTCTCCACTTCCTCGTCCGGCGTCTCGACGATCAGCTCGTCGTGCACTTGGAGGGTCATGCGCGCTCGCAGGCCTTGTTCCTGGAGCGCCCGGTGAAGGCGGATCATGGCGATCTTGATGATGTCGGCGGCGGTGCCCTGGATCGGGGCGTTGATCGCCATGCGCTCGGCGGCCTGCCGCACGTTATGGGGTGCCTTGCTACCGGGCAGCAGCTCGGGAAAGTAGCGTTTGCGCCCCAGCAGCGTTTCCACGTATCCCTGCCGTGTGGCGCGCGCCTTGGTCAAATCGATGTACTCCCGCACTTTTGGGAAACGCTCGAAGTAGGCCTTGATGAAATCCTCCGCCTCGGCCTGCGTCAAGCCGGTCGCGCCGGCCAACCCGTAGGCGGTCTGGCCGTAGGAGAGGCCAAAGTTGACGGCCTTTGCCACCCGCCGCATGTCAGAGGTCACGTCTGCGAGTGGGACGCCCATGATGGCGGCGGCGGTGCTGGCGTGTATGTCCTCATCGCGGGCGAATGCCTCCAGCAGCCCGCCGTCGCCGGAGATGTGGGCCATCACCCGCAGCTCTACCTGCGAGTAGTCGGCGCCGATCAATTGGCGCCCGCGCTCGGCCACGAAGGCGCGCCGCACCCGCCGCCCCAACTCTGTGCGAATGGGGATGTTCTGCAAGTTGGGCTCACTGGAGCTGATGCGTCCGGTGACGGTGCCCGTCTGGTTATAGGAGGTGTGCAGCCGGCCGGTTTCCGGGTTGACCATCTGGGGGAGCGCGTCCACGTAGGTGGACTTGAGCTTGGATAGCTCGCGCTGCTCCAGGATGAGGTCGATCACGGGATGCTTTCCCTGCAGTCTTTCCAGCACTTCGGCGGCCGTCGAATAGTGGCCGGTCTTGGTGCGGCGCATGCCTTGGGTGGGCAGCGCCAGCGTCTTGAAGAGGGCGTCGGAGAGCTGTTGGGTCGAGCTGACGTTGAAGGCGTACCCCACCAAATCTTGGATCTGGGTTTCCAGCTCGACCAACCTGTCCGCAAGCTCCTTCGACATCTGCTCCAAGAAGGCGACGTCGAGCCGCACGCCTGCCATTTCCATCGCCGACAGTACTGGGACCAGCGGCATCTCTACCTCGGCGAAAAGCGACCACAGCTCCTCTGTTTCTAGTTCGGGCGTCAAGACGGCAACCAGGCGGTGCGTCATGTCCACGTCGGCGCAGGCGTAGGGGGCTGCCCGAGCGGCCGGCACCTGGTCCATCGTCACCTGGTCCTTGCCCGAGCCGATGAGATCGGTGATGGGCGTCATACGTTGCTTGAGCCGCGCCCAGGCCAGGCTTTTGAGTCCCAGGCTCTTAGAAGCAGGGTTGACGAGCCACTCGGCCACCATCGTGTCAAAGGCGAGTCCCTCAACGCGCGCTCCGGTTCGTTCCAGAACGGTGACGTCGTACTTGAGATTGTGGCCGTACTTGGGCAGTTTGGCATCCTGCAGCAGGGGGGCGAGCGCTTTAAGCACGCCCTGCTGCTGCAGTTGTGGATCGCCAGGTGGAGCCTTGATTGGGATGTACCAGCCTCTTTCCGGTGCGTCGGTCAGGGCGACGCCGACCAGTTCAGCTTGCATGGGATCGGTGGACGTGGTCTCAGTATCGAGTGTCAGCGCCTTGGCCTTGCACAGGTGTGCGACTAATCGGCGCAATCCCTCCTCATCAGCGACGATTTGGTAGTCGGCCAGGGGTGTTTCTTCGGGGGTGCCGGCCGGTTCATCGCCGAACAGGCTGAGTTGGTGCGGGACCCCCGCCGGTTTGGACGGCTCCGGTTCCATCAGGCGCTCGGCCAGCGAGCGGAACTCGAGCTCGCGGAAAAGGTCCATCACCGGCTCGCGGTCGAAGGAACGCACGCGGCAGGCATCCAGATCGAGTTGCACTGGTGCGTCGCGGGCGATGGTGCCCAATTGGCGGCTGAGAAAGGCTGCGTCTTGCTCGGCCTCTAACTTTTTTCGGAAGCGGGCCTGCACGTCCTCCAGATGCTCGTAGATGCCCTCGAGCGTATCGTATTGCTGGAGCAGCTCGGTGGCGGTCTTTTCGCCGACGCCGTGTACGCCAGGGATGTTATCCGACGTATCGCCGGCGATACCCTTGAGGTCCGCGAGCTGGTTGGGGGATAACCCGTATTGCTGTTTTACACCCGTGACATCATAGATCACGGTGTCTGAAAAGCGCCGTCGAGAAGTCAGTACGTGGGTGTGCCGGTCCACGAGCTGCAAGATGTCCCTATCGCCGGTGACGATGAGGGTATTCACTTGTTTTTCCTCGGCCTGCCGGGCTAACGTTCCTAGCAGGTCGTCGGCCTCGTACCCCTCTCGCTCGAAGATGGGGATATTCATCACCTCGACGACCTGGCGGATGCGGTCCATCTGCACGCGCATCTCGTCGGGCATCTTGGCGCGGTGGGCCTTGTATTCGGGGTACAGCTCGTGGCGGAAGGTGAGGCCTTTATCGAAGGTGACGGCGATGTGGGTTGGTTTCTCGTCCCGCAGGACGTTGAGCAGCATCAAGACGAAACCGTAGACGGCATTGGTCAATTCGCCCTGCGAGGTGCGCATATCCTGGGGTAAGGCATGGAAGGCGCGATAGGCCAGTGAATGACCGTCTATCAAGACCAGCTTTGTCTGTGGAGGCATACTGTTCCTTTGGCGGGTGCCGGGCGTCAAGAATTTGGCTATCGGGCGGTTAGCTGGGCTTTTAGCGCGTCTGCCGTCTCTTTGGCTCGATGGCGAATCATGCCGAGCGGCACACCGGCCCCCATGGCGACCGAGAGAATGATATCTTCGGCGACGGCCAGCGAGTAGAACAGGTGGTCGCCGCCTTCTGTGCTTTGCTCGAATCGCTTGAGCTTTTGTCCCATGATTTGCGCCACGCGGGCCGCTGTACGCCAGCTTTCTGCGACGGCCTGGGCCAGCCCGACGGCGCCCTCGGCCGAGATCCGCCCGGTGTGCGAGATCACCCTGCCCTTACTGGTCAGGAGCACTGCGTCAGCATTGACCTCCTGGGCCAGCTCATTCATCTGTCTCACGATCTCTGGCATGTGTTCGCGCATGGAGGACAGCGCTTCGCCACCTGTGGTTGCCTGGGCGGCAGGCGGGGGTGGAGGTGATGATGGGGGCCCGGGTTTGGGTTGGGGCGGAGGTGGAGATGGGGGCGCGGGTTTTTCCTCAGGGATAGCTTTACCCTTTTCGCTGGGGCCGGCAGCTTTGGGCGCTTTTGGAGGGGGCGGCTTTACGGCCTGGGTCAGTGCGTCGGCAATTCGCCCTGGCAGCTCGGGTAGAAAGAAAGGCTTGGGCAAAACGCCTTGTATGTCCAGATCGGCCGCCTCGGGTGAGAGGTCCTCACCCTGAATCGGGATCAACATGAGGCGCAGATCGGCTTTCTGTTGCCGTAACTGGCGGGCAAGTGCGATCCCATCGGGGTTCTGCAGTCCCAGGTCGATGATGGCCAGTTCAAATGGGAAGGAGGATAATGTTTGCAGCGCGTCGTTTCCGTTGGTCGTCAGGGCGACGCGATACCTCCCATCTTGTTCCAGGCTCTCTTTCAACAAGGTGGCAAAACCTTCGTTGCTGTCTACGACCAGGATAGCTTGTTCGTTGCTCATAAGCAGCTCCAGATTTTAGGGGATGAAATTAGAAGCCTGCATTCCCAATTCTACCGGGGAGGCGTTGAAAAGTCAATTCGCCGTCTAGGGCGGAGATGGGGCGTTTCTGTCGCTCTGGCAACTTGCGCGGGTTGGGTGTATGGGGTAGAATGGAGCAGCTAGTGAATTGTGCCTGTTTGCGCTGTATTATGACGCGGCTGCCTTTATAGATGAAGGGGGAATATTGGGAGAATTTCAGATTGAGGACGAAAAAGGGGGTGAGCTGACGTGTCCTTCGGATCGTGAACGGGTTTCGCTTGCCCGCACTTTTGGTGGGCGTTCTCTGCTGCGCGAGATCCTTGAAACCGTTTTGTTGACGGTCATGCTTTTTCTGGTGATCAACACGGTCACCGGTCGCTCTCAGGTGAACGGATCTAGCATGGAGCCCACTTTGCATAATGGACAGTACTTGATCATCAGTAAGATCGCATATTGGATTCGCCCACCGGAACGGGGGGACATTATTGTGTTGCGCCCGCCGGGTAATGCGGGCGAGGATTATATCAAGCGTGTCATCGGACTGCCCGGGGAGCGGATAGAGGCTCGGGGTGGCAAAGTGTGGGTGGATGGGGTGTTACTTGAGGAGCCCTACATCTCCAGCTTTCCCGACTACCTGGAATCTTGGGATTTGGGAGAGGGGGAATACGTCGTCCTTGGAGATAATCGCAATAACTCGGATGATTCGCACAAGTGGGGGCCGCTTGTGAGGGAGAGTATCGTCGGCAAAGCCTGGCTCTGTTACTGGCCGCCCGAGCAATGGGGGCTGGTGGAGCATTATGACCTTTCCGGGGTCGAGGAGTGAGGTAGAGTATCGTGAATAGAGAAGAGGTCGCTCGGCTTATCGATCATACGCTGCTCAAGCCAGAGGCCACACCAGCACAGGTGGCGCAGCTTTGCGATGAGGCGCGTAGCTATGGGTTTGCCTCTGTGTGCATCAATCCCATCTACGTGAAACTAGCTGCTGAGAGACTTGAGGGGTCTGGGGTGGCGGTCTGTACTGTAGTCGGCTTCCCGCTTGGAGCGACCAGTACTGTTGTCAAGGTGTGCGAAGCGCGGCGGGCTATGAGTGACGGCGCTGCAGAGCTCGACATGGTGCTTTGCATCGGCGCGCTGAAAGCCGGCGACCACGAGGCTGTGCGGGAGGATATCGCTGCTGTGGCGACTGCCTGCCACGAGGGCAGTGCATTGCTCAAGGTCATCATCGAGGCCGTGCTGTTGGGCACGGAGGAGAAGGTGGTGGCTTGCCAGTTGGCCAAGGCGGCGGGAGCCGATTTCGTCAAGACGTCGACCGGTTTCGCTGGCGGCGGTGCCACCGTCGAGGATGTGCGGCTGATGCGGCAGACCGTGGGGCCGCAGATGGGCGTCAAGGCTGCCGGCGGCATCCGCAGCTACGCCGACGTGCTGGCGATGGTCGAGGCCGGCGCGAGCCGCATCGGGGCCAGTGCCGGGGTGCAGATCGTGAAACAGGTTCCATAGGAACAGGTTCCACGGGAGCGATTGCCATCGGAGCGATGCTCGCAGGGTGGGCTTGGCCATTCACTTATCCGACCTGGAAGGAGGAGCTTGGCGATGCAAGATTCAGGTATCTGGCTGGTGGCGGATTTCTTTGCTCACGATTATCGCATTTCTGGTCGCGTGCACGTGCGTTATTCCAAACTCGCCGCTCAACTCAACGACCACAGCACCTCTTTCCTCGAGCTGGAAGACGCTTACGTCTCCAACATCCTGCGCCCCGCAGAAATCGTCGCCAGTTATACCATGGCAGTCCTCTACAAGAAGAACATCACTGCTGCCGTCGTCGCCCGTCAGGAGGATGGGCTGCTTAAGGAGTACACCTATGGCAGCTACCTCAGCACCTACTTGCACAAAGTCTTTATCACGGTGCCAGATTTCGAGATCAGAGGCGGCCTGCGTTTATCGAGCAAGCTGGATATGCGCACGGTGCTGACTACGGGCACGGATAGGTTTGTCACCATTCTAGATGGGGAGATGAAAGCCGCGGTCCGCCCGGATGTCACCTTTAGCGGTGGGGCGATTTTGATCAACAAGGATTACATCGGAGCCTTTTGTGTAGAACAGGGAAAGGGGTAGGCGGGCGATGGCAAAGATACTGCTTATTGACGACGACTCTGAGTTCCTGGATATGCTGAACTTGTTGATGCGGCGGTCGGGGCATCAGACCATACTTAGCGCTGATGGGCCGGATGGTCTCGTTAAAGCCAAGGCCGATCCACCGGATTTGGCCATCGTCGACGTGATGATGCCTGACATGACCGGTTATGAGGTCGTCCGCAAGCTGCGCGCCGATCCCTCGACGGCGTCTCTTCCTATCATTATTCTCACCGCGCGAGGGCAGCCTGTGGATCGACAGGCTGCGCTGGATGCCGGGGCCGATGAGTACATGTCCAAGCCGGTCACGATGGCGGAGCTGGCCGAGCGGGTCGAGGAGCTATTGGGTAAGCCCGTCTCTGCACGGCCTACGTTGCTGAAAGGGGCATTTGTGATGCTAAGCTTGCGCGGCGGCGTGGGGGTCACTACACTGGCGGCCAACTTGGCGGTGATGCTGGCCCAGGCCGGCGATAGGGCGGCTTGCCTGCTTGACCTTTGTTCCTCGTCGGGGCACGCCGCGTTGCAGTTGGGGTTGCGCCCTGAGCCTAACTGGTCAGATCTCGTCGGCGTCGGTGGCATTGACGCCGGGGCTGTCGATGCGCATCTCCTGCAGCATGGCTCTGGGCTGCAGGTGCTGGCATCGCCGGTGTTTCCCGTTGTAGGACCCCAGGGCGTATCGCGCCCGATCGCGCAGGCGATGCTTCGCGCCCTGCAACAAGAGTTCTCCATCGTCGTCGTGGATGCGCCGTCCGTGCTGGACGAGGCTGCTATGGCCGCAGTGGAGATGGCACTGGCTGTGGTCTTGGTGGTTACCGTTGAATCTCCGTCAATTCAAACGGCTCTGGGCACCTTGCGCGCGCTTAAGCGTTGGTTGCCCAAGTGTTATACCGTCATCAACCAGGTTTCTCCTGGGGCTCAGTTGCCGGCGGAGGCGATTGAGCGAACGTTGAAACGCCCGGTCATTGGGATGATCCCCTTCGACCCCGCACAGGCCCAGGCCCTTGCACAGGGAGCGCCGCAGGCCGTTCGCGATCCTGCCTCGCCCCTGGCGCAGGGGGTACAACAACTGGCCCAGAATCTGGTGCAGGTTGTGGGCAAGTCGCTTGCTGGGTCTTGACCCAAAGGAAGAAAAAGTGAATCGACTTACCGTTATACTTATCGTGACAGTAGCTCTCATAGCAACAGCGTGCTGCTGCTGCGGCTCAAGCGGCTTGGACGAGTTTCTGTCTTTGCTCTCGGCGACGTCCACCCCGGAGCCCACCCCCAACATCGTCCGTGAGATTCCCGGCGACCTCGGCGCTGAGACCGAGTTGCTGTTGGAGACGACGGTCGTGCCGGTGCGTGATTTGCACGACCTGGCGATCCGGTTGCGCGGCGTCTCTCCTGATACGCCGCGCACGGTGAACGCGGCGGGCTCCCCCGACTACCCTGTAGGCACTCGCCGTCTTTTTCACGCCTCCAACGTGGATACCGACGAGAACTTTGACCTCTATGCCATCCTGGAGTACAAAACCGATCACGTGTACATGTGGGTTGAGGAAGGCGTGTCCTTTGACCGGGATGAGCTGGTTGCAGCGGCCGATCTGTTTGAGGAACATACGTACGTGACCAACCAGGCTTTCTTTGGCCCCGAGTGGAGCCCTGGGGTGGATAACGACCCCCATCTCTCCATCCTGCACGCGCGTGGGCTGGGCTCCAGTGTTGCCGGTTATTATTCGAGCTCCAACGAGTTCGTCACCGCCGTGCGCGCAGATTCTAACGAGATGGAGATGTTTTTCATCAGCATAGAGAACGTGAACGTCAACGACGATTTCTACAACGGTGTGCTGGCCCACGAGTTCCAGCACATGATCCACTGGTACCACGATCGCAACGAAGAGACCTGGCTTAACGAGGGGTTCTCGGAACTGGCTTCCTACCTCAATGGCTTTGATGTCGGCGGCGCCGATTGGGCGTTTGCCCGCGAGCCGGATTTGCAGCTCAACACCTGGCCCGAGGGACCTGGTGCGGCAGGGCCCAACTATGGCGCGGCCTATCTCTTCACTTCTTACTTTCTCGATCGCTTTGGCTCTGATGCGACCCAGGCGCTGGTCGCCCATCCCGAGAATTCCTTTGCCAGTGTGGACGCTGTGTTGGAGGAACTGGACACGGGGTTGGCTCACGAGGATGTCTTTGGCGACTGGGTCGTCGCTAACTTGCTGGATGCTCCCTCTATTGCGGGCGGGCACTACGGCTACGAGGACATCGACCCGGCAACCGTCAGCATTGGAAATACGTACGATAGGGGGGATTATCCCATCTCCAGGAGCGCCACCGTGCATCAGTATGCCACCGACTATATCGACCTGCGCGGCGGGCAGCCGTTGGTTTTCCGCTTCACCGGCTCTACCCAGATCGGGTTGGCGGATGTCGCCGCGCACAGTGGGAGCTATGTCTGGTGGTCGAACCGCGGGGATGACTCGGACATGGCCATGACGCGGGCCTTTGATCTCTCCGGCGTTTCCGACGCCACTCTCGAGTTCTGGGCCTGGTACGATATCGAGGAGGATTGGGATTACGCTTACTTGGAGGTCAGCCTCGATGACGGCCAGACGTGGGAGATCGTCACCACGCCGTCTTGCACGAGTACCGATCCCAACGGTAACTCCTTTGGCTGCGGCTATACCGGCAGGAGCGGCGGGGGATCGGCCCCGGCGTGGATTCAGGAGCGGGTCGATCTCTCGGCATATGCCGGGCAGGAGATATTGGTTCGCTTCGAGTACATCACCGACGACGCGGTCAACCGTCCCGGGTTTGTCCTGGACGATATCGCCATCCCGGAGGTGGGCTACTTTAGCGATTTCGAGACCGGCGATGACGGATGGGAAGCCGCCGGCTTTATGCGTCACGCTAACGTGTTGCCACAGCGTTGGCTGGTGCAGTTGATCCTCTTCGGTCCCGAGACGACGGTTCAGCGCCTGGAGCTCGGTGAGGATTGGACAGGGGAGTGGGTCGTTCCACTGGACAGCTCGACCTCGCGTGCTGTCGTCACCATCTCTGGCCTGGCTCCGGTGACGACAGAGGTGGCGTCCTATAGTTACGAGATCGAGGCAGAGTAACGGACCTATCTCTTCACACTCTCGTAACTCCCTCTTGGTGCATTTTTTTGTGTATCTGCTCAGGCTGTTCGCCCGAGCAGCGGCCCTCGCTCGAAAAAGGGAGAGATGGGGGTTTGGAGAGCGGCTTCGCCGCTCTCCAAACCCCCCGCCCCCTCTCTTTTCACACGCGAGAGGCAACTGCGAAGCAAGGCTGAGTAGTTACGATGATACTTAGAAACAGCTCACAGGGGGGCAAATTGAGGACTTGTTTGGATTGTT
>JAFGED010000365.1 GCA_016931785.1 Anaerolineae bacterium | reverse complement strand
TTTCATCTCAGTTAGAGAACGGGGGGAGCGGGCGGCGAAGCCGCCCGCTCCCCCCATCCTTACAACTCATTTGAAACGCACCCAATTCATTATCTGTGAATCTCCGTCTGTTCTCTGCGTTTCTCTGTGTCCAAATCGGCCCTTAGAGTACCAACCCCGACGCTCCACGCCCACGGCCTGTTCAGGCTCACTTCTGGGCGACGCCTGCTCGTCGCTCACCCGTGATGATGCTCCAGTGGCCCGCCCAGCTTTCCCAGCGCTTCCTGGAGCCGGTCGTTGGCCTGTTCCAGCAAGCGCGCTGCGTCCGACAGCGCACCCTGCGCCGGTCCGGCTTTTTGGGCCCACTCTCGAAACTCTTCGGCGTGTTCGCTGTTGTGTTCGATCCAGTGCGGCAACAACACGCGCAGCTTTTCAGTTTCCTCCATCTTTTTCTCCCTCATCCGGCTCTAGCAGCACGCGATGCTTCAAAAAGTCGATGTGACGAATGCGCCCGCGCACGAACCTGGGCTCCTCGAAAAAAAAACGCCAGCCGCACGCCGTCCTCGGCCGGTTCCAGCCAGATAACCTCGCGTGCGACCTCTCGTTCTCCTAGGTAGATGGTTGCCTGACACATATGCACTCGTCCTTCCTTGAGGCGGCGTCTATTCCTCGACGCGGATAGCCTCGACCGGACATCCATCGGCTGCCGAGCGGACGCATTTTGCCAGTGCGTCGGGCACCTGCCCGACGGCAGGATCGCCGCCGATTCTGTACGCCTCGACGATCTGGCTCGTGCTGTCTGCATTATCCTCTTCAAAGACGTCCGGGCAATCGGCGTAACACACGCCGCAGTCGATGCACGCCCCTCGATTGATGGTCACTTTCATTTGACGTTTCTCCTCTCAAAGGTCAAGCCGGGTACCCGCCGGGCAGGGGCGCACGATTTCCGGCCCCAACGCGAGCAGCAGGGAATGAAACGCGGCGGTGCCCGAGCAGTGATTCGGATACACCCGTTGCAGAGACGCCATCTCCAGCAGCGTTTGGCCGACATGCTGGAGGTGGTTCGAGCTGGTGCCGGCGAGGTGGGTGCCGCCGGCGATGGCCACGATGGGCCGCTCAAAGACGCGCTGAACGTGGGAGAGCGTGTTGAGCAGCCCGGCGTGGCAGCAGCCGCAGAGCAAGAGCAGGCCCGATTCCACCTCGATGACCAGTGCCATGTCGTCCTGGTATGGGTCGGGAATCAAGCGGTCCCCTTCCCGTATCATGTGGTGCGGGCTGCTTCCCATCGGCTCGGGGCGGAGCGTGATCTCGCCGGTCGTCCACATGCCGGGCAGGATCTGCTGCGGTTCGGCGCTCATGTGCAGCACCGTCTGCGCCCGTAACGTTTCCTGCGCCAGCGGCAGGCCGATGGATTTGAATTCATCTCCACGGCGCGAGAGACGTTCGCGGAATAGATCGGGGTTCGCGTAGAGTGGGAGGCCGGGGCGGGCGGGTCCGAGCAGCGCCGGCAGGCCGCCGGTGTGGTCATAGTGCGCGTGGCTGATCGCCAGCGCATCGATAGACGCCGGTTCGATCTCCAGCATGTCCAGATTGTGCAGCAGCACCGCACCGCTCTGGCCGGTGTCGAACAGCACTCGCCCGGACTCGATCTCGATCAGGAACGCCAGCCCGTGCTCGCCCCGCAGGCGCGAGCCGGGCTGGACGGCGTTATCAACGATGCACGCGATCTTGGGCGCTTTGCTCATGGTTGGCCATCACGCTTCGCGGATCATTTGCGTTCCACATTTCGGGCATTTCTTCTGGTAGCAGGGCACGCCTGCCTGATGCGGCTCGCGGTGCCCGCAGTTGGGGTTTGGGCACACGCAGGTGCCGCCTGGCCCGGCGGTCTGTGAACCGCCCATGCGGCCTGGCCCGCGACCTCGTCCGCCTCCAGCGCCGCTGCCGCCTCCACGACCTTGACCCATTTTACTCACCTCCTCCATCATCCACGCCGGCACGCGCCGCCTTCTGAACAGGGCGGCGTGGCGCAGCGATTCTCTCGCCCACAGCAGGTGTGTCCTGCCTGCCGGGCCGTCTGCCCGCTCGACACGAACGGGGCAGAGAGCAACTTGTCCCACGACGCGCTGCCGCAGTGGGGGCACGCGACGTCTGTGCCCGCGCGCACCAGCACCTCGAATGTCTCGCCACAATCCCGGCAGCGATACTCATAGATCGGCATGTGTTTTATTTTCCTTCGGCTGACTCGGGCCTGGCCCCTTCAGCTGGCTCAGGGCTTGTTTCTGCAAACCGGATGCTCACCTCCGGCGCGCGTGCCAGCGTGTTGACCAGGGTGGCGTGCTTTGCCACGCCGAGCAGCCTGCGTCTCATTTCCTCAGGCGGCGGCGGTTCAATGCTGACCTGTACGTCCACCGCGCCGAGGCGACGGGGGCGCTCCAGCTCCTCGCACGCGACCTCTACTTCCAGCCGCTCGAGGGGAATGTCGTGCAGCCGGCAGGAATTGGTCACGAACTCGCACACACAGGCGCCTATCGCCGCCGCGAACAACTGCGGCGCGCTCAGCGCCGTGCCCGCTCCACCGTCCTCAGGCGCAGCGTCCACGACGGCGGCGTTACTCCCAGCCGTCGCCAGGAAGCGCAGGCCATCCACGTGTTGTACTGTGAGCTTCATTTCGCCGCTCCTCCGAAAGTGGATCACCCGGGCACGACTGAGGTCAGCAGCCACACCGCCAGCGCGGCGAACAACAGCGCCATCCCCAGCTTGATGGTAGCCCCCCTTCGCTCCAGAAAACGCGTCAACTGCTTCGAGCTGGTGCCATAGTAGGCCAGGATAAAGACCACGACCAGGGGCAGGATGAACAGCAGATTGTACAGGACGAGAAACAGCAGCGCGCGCCCCCGCATCTCCGGCTGGCTCACCACGAACACGATAGTCGGCAGGTAGACCTGCCCCGTGCAGGCCAGCTCCAGGAATGAGACGACCACGCCGGTGAAGAAAGAGCCGATGACGAACGCCTGGGCATGGCGGCCTTTGCGGATGACGGCGTTGATGCGCATGCGTAGGGCGTGAGGGAGATTCAGCGCCATATCGCCGATGCCGCTCCGGCGCGCCTTGATAAAATCCAGGAAACTGAGCACGGCCAGCACGGCGCAGAAGAGGCCGGTCAGCCCATACACCCAGCGTCCCAACGTCGTCAGCAGGTCGCCGAGCAGGTCGAGCACCTGGTAGAACCCCAGGCCCACGGCCAGGTAGGCCAGAAAGACGCCCAGCGTGAAGGCCGCGCCCGTCACCAGCACCTCTCGCCCCTGCCGCCCGCTCAGCGCCAGGTAGGAGACGAAGAAACACAACGTGGCAAAGGCGCAGGGGTTGAGGCCGTCCACCAGGCCGGCGAAGGCGACCGTGAGGAAGCCGAAGGATTCGAATCGCTCCAGGATGCTGCGCTCTGCCTCTTCGGGATGGAAGTCATCCCACACGCGCTCTGCACCGCTGACCGCGTACTTTTCGGCCAGCGCCGTCACCGCATCGCACGTGATCTCCGGGCCAATCAGGTAATCGTCGCCGACGAAGAGGGCGGGAGTTGCCAGGCGTTTCTCCTCCGGCGCGCCCAGGCGCGCACCCAGCCACTCGGCCAGGGCGGCGTCACCCTGCAGGTTGTACTCCTCGACCATCACCTGCGGGTACTTGCTTTCCACGTACCGGATGTCGTACTCGGCGCGGCTGCACTCCTGGCAGCCTACTTCGTAGAAGTAGGCCATCCAGACCGGCGCCGGCGCCGCGCAGATCTCGTCATCCGGTGCGCAGACGTCGTCCCCCTCGCTTCCTGGATCGGCGCCGATATCCGGTCCGACGACGACCAGTCCGGCGCCGACTTTTGCCAGACCGGGGATATCTGGCCAGTCGACGCCTCCTGAAGCCAGATAGTCTTTGACCAGGTCGGGCAATCGGTCGTGGATGGCGCCCTCTCCGGCGAGCGCCTCCTCGCCGATGACGACCATGGGCAGTCCCTGCTCCTCAGGCGGCACGTCGAATGCCTTTTCTGCGTACACCAGCATCTCATAGTTGGCCGCGTTGAGGCCGCCCGGGTTGTCGGGGTCGGAGATATCGACGACCTTGATCTGCAGTTGATTGCAGTATTCCTCCTGCAGCGGGGTCAAGACCTCGTCGAGAACAGCCTGGCAGTGCGGGCACTCAGCGGAGGTGAAGTAGACGAGGCGCACCGTGGCGCGTTCTTGAGCCTGTGCTGCGCTCGTCCCCGCAAGCAGGACGGCGCCCAACAAGAGGATCACGACCGCCCGAGCGTGTCTTCGTAGAGCTGAATTCGCCATTGGCCTAGGACCCTACAGGGGATGTTTCGGTTCCTCGCGCCGCTCGCCAAGCAGCTCGTTGATCGTGTCGACCAGCGCGTCCGGCTCGATGGGCTTGTCCAGGAACACGTCCACCGGCAGGTAGGTCTCGTTGGGCGCGAAGCGGTAGGGCACCTGGCGCTTGCCATGCAAGCTGGTGAGGATCACGATCGGCAGTTCTTTCAAGCCGTGCTCCTCCCGGATTGCGCGGGCCGTCTCGAATCCTTCATAGCCCGTGGGCATCATCACGTCCAGGATCACCAGGTCTGGTTTGACGCTCAAGGTCTTTCCAATGCCCTCATCGGCCGTAGCTGCCTCCTCCACCTCAAAACCGTGCGCTTCGAGCGCTATGCGGACAGCCAGGACGAAATCGGGATCGTCATCGATAACGAGTATCTTTGCCATTGCTATGCTCCCTGCTTGTGCATCTGCTTGATCGCCATCTCGGCGGCGTTGACCATGTGGTAGGCGATGGGTGAGGCGGTTAGCGCAGGGTGGGTGCCGACCTGGAAAGTGGCGATGTCCTCGGCCGTCATGCGGCTCTGCACGCAGGCGGAGATGGCGTTGATGACCTCGCCTGCGGCGACGTCTCCCATCACCTGTCCGCCGAGGATCGCGCCCGAGTGTCGTTCGAAAACCAACTTGGCCTTGGTGTTCGTCGCGCCGGGCATGGCGCCTGGATGCCGGTTGGGGCCTTCGATAGTTGTGGCGACCACGTCGTATCCGTGATCCCGCGCCATCGTCTCCGTCAGCCCGGCGGTGGCCAGCACTACCTCCCCCACGGCCGTGGACCAGACGCCCACCGTGCCGACGCTCTCGCGCCGGACGCCGAACAGGTTCGCGCCGACGATGCGCGCCTCGAACGTGGCGATGGAGGCCAGCTTTAGCGGAGAGGGCCGCCCACCGAAGAAGGAGATCTTTTCGGCGCAGTCGCCGCAGGCAAAGATGGCCTTGTCCGACGTCTGCATCGTCCGGTCTACGGCGATGGACCCGGTCAGGCCGATGCGTACTCCCGCTTTCTTCGCCAGGTCCACGTTGGCGACGGCCCCGACGCCCAGGATCACCACGTCCGCCGCGACCTCGGTGCCGTCGGACAGCACGACCCGCTCGACCTTTTCCTGGCCGTCGATGCGCTCCACCCTGGCCGAGGTGCGGATGTGGACGCCCCGCGAAGTGACGACCTTTTCCATCTCGACGCAGAACTCGGCATCATAGGCCAGCGAGAGGCAGTGCGGCGCGATCTCGACGACCGTGACCTGCTTATCGCCGGCCTTGTTGATCTCGTCGGCGAACTCGACGCCGATGAACCCGCCGCCGATGACGACGACGTTCTTGGCCGCCTCGACCTGCCGTTGGAGCTCGCTCAGGTACTCGACGTCCTTGACGATCGAATAAACGCCCGTCAGATCACAGCCGGGTATCGGCAGCATGATGGGGCGTGAGCCTGTGGCAAGCACGAGCCTCTCGTAGCCAACCTCGCCATCGGTCGTGTGCAGCACTTTTTGCTCCCGGTCTATGTCAGTGGCCTCGGCCAGCAGCAGCTCGATGCCGTTTTTCTCCAGGATGGCGTCGCCGATGAGGTTCTTTTGGGGGCTCCCCACGGTGCCAAAGATGTACGGGATGCCGCAGGGAATCAGCACCTGCTTTTCCCTGCGTACGATGAGGACCTTGCGGTCCGGATAGTGTCGCCGTGCTGTGATCGCAGCGGTCAGGCCGGCGGCGCTTCCGCCGATGACGACGATGTCACCCTGTTTCATTATCTTGCTCCTTGATATTTGATTTAGCGCCCAGCTGGCGCCCATTTCCAAGAGTCCGTTGCGAAGAGGTCATTTGAAAATTCACGAGCTGGTGACCTTGCGAAGGTCTTTAGGCAAATTGAGTCGAGAGTACTTTCGCTTACCTAAGAATTGTTTTGAGTTGTGAGATAATTCGCAACCTCCGCAAGGTTAGGCTTGAAGAACTATTCACCTTCTGTGCTTGTGCCTGCTCCCAGCCTGTCCAACCGCTCCATCACCTCGGCTGCCTGTTTGCGCAATTCGCGGGCCGTCTCCCGGAGCGCTGCGATCTCTTCCTCTCGGGATGGCGCACCGCGCTCCGAGCCCATCCCGGCGTGAGCCGGCTGGCTAGCTCCGCCGGTGGTAGATAGTTTGCCGGCTTTGTAAGCCTCCACCGCCTGGCGCACCGTTCCACCGCCGAAGAGGTAGACGGGGACACCGGCGGGCTGCAAGACCTGAAAGGCGTTGGGCCCCACGTTGCCGGTCACCACAGCCTGCGCCCCGCGCTCGACGACGAACTGCGCCGCTTGGATACCAGCCCCGCCGGCGGCGTTCTCCGCCGGGTTCTCCACGGCCTCGAACTGCATCGTCTCGGTGTTGATAAAGAGATAGATGGGGCAGCGTCCAAAGGCAGGGTGGGCCTGCGCTTCGAGCGTCGTGCCGCTCGACGTAACAACAATCTTCATCCGCGTTCCTCCATTACAAAATTAGAATATCGGCGTGCTCGGCCGGGCCGATGCGCGCTCCGTGATCTTGGCGGCGATAGGCTCGAACACGTCCACCGCATAATCCTCGATCGCGCCCGTGTCGCAGACGTGGGCCAACTCTGGGTCCAACGGCAGTTGTCCTAGCATGGGCACGCCTAGCTGCATGGCCGTGCCCATCGCCTGGCTGGGGCCAAATACCTCGATGCGCTCGCCGCATTTGGGGCACACGGCGTAGGACATGTTCTCCACCAACCCGACGATGGATACCTTCATCTGCCAGGCCATCCGTGCCGCCTTGCGCACCACCATCCCCGCCAGGTCCTGCGGCGAGGTCACCAGCACTACCCCGTTGAGTGGTATCGACTGCATCACCGTCAGCGAGGCATCTGAGGTGCCCGGTGGCAGGTCGACCACCAGCACGTCCAGGTCGCCCCACACCACGTCCCCCCAGAACTGGCGGATCGCTCCGCCAACCAGCGGCCCGCGCCAGATGACGGCCTCGTCCTCATCCGGCAGGAGCAGGTTGATGGACATGACCCGGATGCCGGTTTTTGTCTCGGCGGGCAGAATTCCCACCGGCCCCATCGGCGGCGTCTCGTGCAAGCCGAACATCCTGGGGATGCTGGGACCGGTGATGTCGGCATCCAGCACGCCCACGCGCTGCCCCTGCTGCCGCAGGGTTACGGCCAGCAGCGCCGCCACCGACGACTTGCCCACGCCTCCCTTGCCGCTCATCACCGCCAACACGCGTTTGATCGCGTTCAAGTGCTCTGCCGCGCCGGGCTCGCTTTTGCTGCTGCGCCTTGGGCCAAATCCGCTCCTTCTCCTCCGGCGTCATCTCGCGTAGGCTGACTTGTACTTCTTGCACGCCGTCCAGCGCCAGGACTGCCTGCCGGGTGTCGTTCGTGATGCGCTCCTTGAGAGGGCAGGCCAGCGTCGTTAGCGCCAGTGTCAGGCTCACATGGTTATCCTCTATCTCCACGTCGTGCACCATCCCCAATTCGACCAGGCTCTTGCCCAGTTCGGGATCCTGCACCTCGCGTAGGGCTTTCAGGATTTTGGCTTTTTCGATCATTCTTTCTCCTTTTCGGGAGGTCAGTTTTTTACAGGCCCTTGGATTCTGTTTCGGTGGAGCGCGCATAATGCTTCCCCTCACATACCTCCATGTGAGTGCGGTACCTGCGCACCAAGCGGTTGAGCATCTTGCGGGTTTCGTCGAGATCCTGAATCCAAGCTGCCAATACCTTTTCTCCCACATCGGTGATGCGATAGACCCGCCGGGGTGGTCCCAGGCTCTGTTCCTCGTCCCACGTCGAATTGACCCAGCCTTTGTCCTCCATATCCCGCAGCATCCTATAGACTGCGCTGGGGTCCATTGCGTCCAGGCCAAACTCGCCCACTTCTTCCAGCAGGGTGTAGCCGTGTGCGGGCTCAAAGTGTAGCAGCAGGAGCAACGCCGACTCCATCATGCCAGCCGCCCGGCGGGCGTGCCTTCGTTCTCTTCTGCTATTTGGTCCGGGCATTCTTTCGCCTCACTTTCCTGGGAAAGTATACTACACTATGTGTGAATTGTCAATAGTAGATTAACAATTGGCAAGTGTCTATTGACAACTTGCATATAGCGTGTTATACTTAACCGTATCTTCTCAATAAGTAGGGGAAGACGGGGGGTGTGAGGGCGGCGCAGCCACCCTCACACCCCCCGTCCCCCGGATTATTGAGATGATGCGTAACTACTCAGGCTATTCGCCCGCGCAGTCTCTCTCGCTTGAAAAAGGGAGAGATGGGGTTTGGAGAGCGGCGAAGCCGCTCTCCAAACCCCTGGCCCCTCTCTTTTCACACGCGAAAGGCAACTGCGAAGCAAGGCTGAGTAGTTACGATGATACTTAGAAACAGCTCACAGGGGGGCAAATTGAGGACTTGTTTGGATTGTT
>JAFGED010000364.1 GCA_016931785.1 Anaerolineae bacterium | reverse complement strand
TATTCGCCTCTGATGTGTGCCAAAAGCGTTGTCCGTGAGCGTTTTCAGCCTGCACAGGCCCTTTGAAATTTAGATGCGATTGCCCTGGCCATTGCGGCCCTGCCCGCTGCATTTGCCAGTTGCACTGTTCAGAAAAGCGATGAACTCTCCCATGGTGTGTAAGGTGATCTTACTACCTATTTTCCGCTCCCCTGTGAAAGGGGGTTGATGTTTTTGCTCCCAGGCTTCAGAAATCTAAGGGTGAGCCGAAGAATTTTAACCAACGTGCCTTCCGATAACCTTGTTGCGGCAAGAAAATCAGGCGCGACCGTGAATTTTCCAAGGTACAGGTTCAGAATTCAAACCCTATTTCAGACCCAGCGGAAAATAGGTTTCTAATTCAGTCATCACCACTCCCCTCTATGGCGCCGGTGTGGGCAGCGGCGAACGGAGCGTCTCTGGCATAGCCGGAGCTTCCGGCGTCGCCAAAGGAGAAACAGGGAGAATCTCCTCGCCGGTTCGAGAGCTAGACGCTCCTGCACCCTCGCCGTAGATAATTTCAAGATACGGGTCGGATGAGCTCTCGCGCGTGCGGAACCCACGATAGTTGGGATCGGTGGGCGATTCATTGCCCAATATCCATACACCATAGTTAGTGTACGATCCATTGACCCACCCACGCACCAGACCGGTCACGTCGAAGGAATACCATCCGAAAGCAGCATGGGGAACGGAGGTAAAGCCATACTGTCCACCATATCCCGGCTGCGTGTTCCACGTCACGCTTTCCTCCATCCACGAAGAAGCGACACGGTACGTGACGATGGTGCGCGAGGTACCCGGGCTGTCATAGGAACTATGCACGTACAACCACAGCTTGGCCTGGCCGATGGGCGTGCCAGACGGAATCCCGGATAGATCGAACTGTACCAGACCGCGCATCACCTGGTAACTGCTATAGTATCCCGCCCGCACATAAGAGAGGCTTCTATAGTTGGTGTCGGGACGGCCGGAGCACACCATCGTGTCGGCCACGGAGTAGAACGTCGTCGTGGTCGGCCACACCGTCGTCTGTTGGACGTTGCTCCAACCGCTGCTGCCGTAGGAATTGACCGCTTCCACGCGGTAGTAGTACGTCCCCGGCGCTTTCCCCGTTGCCGTCCACGAAGTGCCCGCTCCACTGTAACGAGTCACCGCCCCACTGAAACTGGCATTGGTCGCTTCTTGCAGGGTGTAGCTGGTAGCGAGATAGGCAGAATTCCAACTCACCGTGTAACTGGAACTGCCGTTCGGGTTGTAGATGGAATTCAGCACCGGGGTGTCGGGAATCGGCGGCCAACGCTTCATCACCACCGGCAGATACGTGCGATACACGACAGGAGAGAAGCGCACAGCGTCCGCTGCCATCACACCTGCACGGGAGTCCATCGTCTGTGATTCCAGTCGTACATAGTCCGTGCCGAACACATTCGACTCGAAATAATAGGTGCCAGCGTACACCCAACGCGAGGTGTGATAATCGTTAGGATAAGCCCATTGATCTATGACGGCAATCTCATCCCCTTTGTCCCAAGGACGAGCAGGAGATTCAGTGTGATGGACGGTATACCGGGCTGCGTCTGCCGTCGCGTTGCGATTACCGACGGCTACATTATCATTGGGGATATGGATGAAAACGTGATACCAATCGGAGGGCTGGTTCTGCGGAAAGTTCCAGGTAGCCGAGCAGTTGCCACCTGGCACAACCCGGTGACGGTAGTCGCCGGCCCACCCGTCTGTGTTGTCCACCGTCCAACATCCTGTAGGATTCTCAATGAAATTTGTGCTGCCGTCATCGATAGTAAAGTAACCGGATTCGTTCTCAACAACAGGAGGGGCCGAAAGTGGGGCATCGGCGGGAAAGACATCGCTATTGGTAATGCTTGGATGGCGCAACCACCGATCAACACTGGTAGCGCCATCAGGTCGCTGAGACCAGGGATCAGCGAAGGCACCAATCCATCCGTATGGATTCTCAACTCTTCCATTGTGTTCTAGTTGGAAATGGAGATGCGCACCGCATGTCGGAGGATCGTTATCTGTGCACTGATTATTGGGCCCCGTTCCTTGCCAGCCGTAACAAAGTCCGGTATTTCCACTGATGCCAAGGATACGTTCAAACTCGCCAGCATCAGTGGAAATTACGTCTCCTTGTTGAACTCGCAGTACGCTCATATGACCATAGATAGTGCGAAATGCATTAGCATGATCAACGCGCACATGGAGACCGTAACTGGCACGGTGATTGGCGGCATTAGCCCAACCAGCTTGTGCGACTGTACCTGGGGCAGCAACGCGAATCAATTCATACCGAAGTCCATAGTCTATGCCACGATGTTCGTCGTAGCTGCTTCGAGCGCCTGCCCCATTCAATGTGCCATCAGTGCAGAACGTCAACATTCCCATCGTTTGTGATAGGAAAGCGATGGTCAAATACGCTGGTGACAGAGGTGGTTCCATAGTAGGGTGGAGACAAGAAGCGGTCTGGTTGTTGAAGAGTAGAAGAAGCATCCACCTGAGCGCCAGAACCCATCACCGTGAGAATTAACAGGGCAGTGAGTGCCGCTGGAGTAACATTCGTACCTGATCTTTTGAGCATTGCTGTATCCTCTCGCAGAAGTTTCAGCCGGGCAACGTAGAAGTTTGGTGACTCAAGGTGACAACGGTGCTCTATCTTCCAGAGACCAAATTGTGGTCTCCTGAGAATATCCCGCCGTCAGGATTATGGTTTCGTCCGGCACTAACCATCCCACCAGTATCATGTTTTCACCTATAACATAGGAGTCTACAACTGTGTGTAGGTCTTCAGAAAGCTGATATGCGACCACCTGGGGAGGAGTCTCCATGCCGCCGTCGCCTGCCAGAATTAACAGTCGCTTCTGGGAAGACCAGAGCATATCATACTGCGCCTCTACAAACACTGGTTGGGAATCGGCGGTGACAAGGGGGAAGGTTTCTGAGTCGTCAAATAACGCGACATGGATACCACCTCGGGGATACAAAACAGCTCCATACTCCTGTGCCCAGATCGGTCGATCATAGATCGAGTCGATCCAATTCAGCGGGGCAACTTTGATCGGCTCTCCTTCTATCACAGAAGCAATGTAAACGCCTTCACCCTCTTTGTCCCCACACAAGTCTCCAAAGAAAGCAAGCCATCGGCCGTCCGGCGACCATGCGAAATGAGGCGAGGCCCTTCTGATGGTTCTCACAATTTGATCCCGTGCAGAAAAAATCTCCAGGTCGTAACATAAGTTACTACAGCCGCAGTAGTAGGGATTAAGCACGGCAACTGCAAGATACTCCGTTCCAGTTTCCAAATCAGGTACAGGTGACCAAGCAGCACTGGCTACAAGATCGGGCAACCACATCTCCGCTTCATTGGTCGCGTAGTCGTAGACCCACAGATCACTCACCGCACGTCCCCACTTTTCAGCTCCTTCCGTCGTCCCTTGTGCGGAAAATGCCAGGCGACCAGTTCTACTATAGTCCCAGAAGCGAGCAATGTGGGCCGGAGATAACTCATAGGCTGGTATGCCGTCTCGTACAGAGAGTACACTAGGAGAATCCGAGGACGTACTGCCGGAATAGCGCAACCATACAAGCTCAGGAACCCCGCCAAGAGGAGGCGACGTTACAGGAAAAATCGTAGGAGTTGAGCTAGGAATCACAGTCGGCATCTGAGTAGGGGTGGGAAGCGGACTCGTAGGCAAAACAGATACAGATGTCGCCACAGCAGGTGCAGGCGTTGTCATAGAGGGCAGATCTGTCGGTTGTGGCTTACAACAAGCAGTCAGCAACACAATCAAGATAGTCGTCGCCAGAAGACCTGGGCGTTTCATCTCTCATCCTCCTATCGCTTTCCACCTGCTATCCACACCGGGCAAAATGCACTTGCGTTTTGCGTAACCTGTTGCATCTCGCCGCTTGCAACTTCTACCAGCCACACATCGGCCACGCCACCGACGTCGGTGCTGAATGCCATCCACGCGCCGTTCGGCGACCACGCCGGCCCATCGGTCAACGCACCTTCGAATCGCGTCACTGCCCGCACACCTCCCGACGCCGCGTCGGCCAGGTAGACGTTGCTCTCCAGGTAGAAGGCAGCGACGTCGGCAGCACTCTCTCCCGCGTTTTCCCGCACCACGAACGCTACCTGCCTGCCATCGGGCGACCACACCGGCTGGTAGCCATGCCCGGCATCCGCCAGGGCAACCACCCGCTCGCCACGCCCGTTCCCGTCGGCCAGCGCCAACTCCCCCACGGTGAAGGGCACGTTGCTATCGGCCATACGAATGTAGGCGATGGCATCCCCGGTTGGCGACCAGCGTGGATAGGCGATGACGTGGGCCGGATCGCTGATGATTTGCTCCCTGTTGCGCCCGTTCCGATCCATCAGCCACACCTCGCTGCCGAAGCCCAGCCCGCGGCTAACAGCATACAGCACTCGCTTGCCGTCCGGCGAGAACGCGACATCATAGGTGAAGGAGGGCGTGTCCATTTGCTCAAATCGACCGTTCCGCGCGTTCACCAGCAGAATGACGTCATCGCCGATGGGGTCCACACGCAGCAGGAATGAATCGCCATCAGGTGCCCAATTGAGGAAAAAGCTGTCGCTCCAGGGTTCTGGCTCCGCCAGTTGTATTTGGCCTGTAGACGCTTCGAGAAGTAGCGTGTGAGAGCCTGCCTCGCAGTTGACGTCCACGGCGATCCAGCGACCGTTGGGAGAATCGTGCAGGCCGGAGATTTCGCACATCGCGGTGTCGATCTGGATATCCTCGGCGGCCGCCGACACAGCTTGCTCGCTTAGCCGTTTCGGTTCGCTCGCCGACACTCGCTGAATACTTGGCTATGGGCCACTGACGAAGAAAAGCGTATCGCCTGCCTGCGCAGGCTCGCTTTCGAGGGACTGCGCCCGCCCGGCGGCAGCTGCTAATGGGGACCACCCACGAATCAGGCTCACCCCCAGCGCCGCCAGCACGACCAGCGCCAATACGATGGAAACCTTGTGCGTCCTGTTCACGCTTGCCCTCCTTGAGCTTCGCTCGATTGGAACTTCTGAGCCGCACCCTCAGTAAATCACCCCGCCGCAAGCGGCGGGGTTTCGATCAGAAAACCTCTATGAAGCTACCAGTTCGTCTACTGCTTTCTCGCGCACCATAACCTCTGCCATACCACGCTGCTCATAGCCAGAAGCGCGCCTGCCCGACACGCGCAATCTACCGCTGTTGGAGAGCTATAGAGTAGACCGGCCCTTCTATGACGCCTCGCCCTTTCCTCATGCCCAGGCATTCCGCCAAATCCTTGGCCTTGGCCACATCGGCCTCGTTCAAGAGCACCAGCTTCGGCCCTCGCTCGACAACGCGGATATAGCCTCTCCTGGCCCAGCACGACAGCGACGCTTCGGACATTCGATACTTGCCCGCCGCTTGGGTCAGGCGAATGGGCTTGCCCTCCAGTCCTTCATATCCCTCCCCGTTGCCGATCATTTCCTTGACGACTTCAAACACCTCGTCTTCGGCAACTGCGATCGTGTGATCGACCCGCACGGCGCGCAGCTTTCCCTGTTCTACCAGGTCGGTCAGAGCGTGCGCACGCAGGTTATACTTCTGTGCCGCGTCTTCCAGGAGAATGACCTTTTCCAACTCGGCCATCGCAGCTCATCCTTGCCTTGTGGCTAATTGTGGATAGCACGAGAGGCAACAGGTTGAGCCTGTTGCCTCTCTGTCTTGACTACGATCGCTCGACCCGAACGGGTCGGTATGTGGCCTAACCCTGCAAGCTTTTGCATACCGGGTGAGCAAATCAGTGCAGGTTCTCACGGTGAACAGATTGACTCCGGCTTGGCCGGGTTAGGTCATAGGTGCCGAGAGACAGATTTGAACTGTCGACTCCCTGATTTTCAGTCAGGTGCTCTACCAGGCTGAGCTATCTCGGCGCGATCGATATTTTAGCGCAACTGGGGAGTTTGTCAAGCATCGGCCTCGACCGCCGCCCGCGGATCGGGGCCATAGGAGGCCAACGACGTACCACAGTTGCGACAGACCGTCTCGTACCAGCTGAACTTTCCCCCGCACTCGCACGTCCAGCGCCGCTCCTGCTCCGCCAGCCAGCGGTCGGCGCCTTTCTCCTTGAGCGCCACCAGGTTATCCAAGACGTCCAGGTGATGGATGTGCCCATCGCCCCGGAAGTCCTCGATCCGCGCGCAGGGGAACTCGGGGCACAGGCCGCAGTGGAGCACCCCTCGCCCGTCGGCGCACGCCCTGATCTCGCATCGCGCGCAGCCGGGGTGGATGTAAAGCACGTCCGAGCGGCAGCCCCGGCAGGTAAAGCCCTCCAGCGCTCGCCCTTGGCGCGCCGCCTCTTCCAAGAGATGCTTACTCCCGGGGAAGGATGCACGATAATGATAGCACGCCCCGCAGTAGAGGCCACACACAGCCAGCAGCTTGCTACGATCCGCCATCACCCCACCCCTTTGCGATGCGCTTCGCCAGGCCCAACGCCTCCTCCCGCGTCTGCACCTCGCCGGCGGCCTGCGCCTCTTGCAGCACCCTCAGCAGCCGACCGATCCGCGGGCCGGGCTCCAGGCCCAACTCGGCCATCAGCTCGCCCCCATTGAGCAGCAGCGGCGGCTCCACCGTCTCCGCGTACCGGTCGAACCAGTGGGTCAGCAGCGTCTCGGCCACCTCCAGCCGCCGCGCCCAACGCGCCTCTTGCAGGTTCGGCCCCCAGGTCGCCAGGTGATCGGCCAGGCAGAGGAGCACCACATCCACGCCGCCGCAGGAGGTGGCGCGGAAGAAGCGATAGATCGCGCGGCGTGTGAGGTCGCCGGCGCGGGCCAGGTGTGCCGGGCGCATGTGCGCGCCGACGATGGTGCGCACGCGCTCTATCTCGTCGCGGCTAAAGCGCAGCTCCCGCATGCGCGCCGCTGCCATCTGCACTCCCACCAGTTCGTGGTTGTAAAAATGAATACGGCCATCATCCCCCTCAGACTGCGTCTTGGGCTTGCCCACGTCGTGGAGGAGTGCCGCCAATTTGAGCAACTGCGAGCGATCGTGCCCGCTGCTGACTTCGACGGCCAGGTGATCAGCCACGTTTCCGGTGAACTGGCCCAGCGTCCGCGCCAGGTCACCCCAGGCGGTGGAGGGCACATCCGCTGAAGATGGCTCACCCTGCCCCGTGGCGACGGCGACGACGCCCTCCAGCACGTCCACTATCGTCAGCGTGTGGCGCCACACGTCGTAGCGGTGCGGCGGCGACTGTTCGACCCCCTTGAGCGCCTCAAGCTCCGGCAGCACGAGAGGCAGCAAGCCAAACGCGTCCAATTGCTCCACGGATGCCGCCGCCCCCGGCAGAGAGAGCAACCGCACGAACTCGTCCCGCACCCGCTCGGCCGATGGTTCGACCAGCAAATAGGCGTCGTGCTGCATCCAGGCCACCGTCTGCGGCTCGACCTGGAAGCCCAGCTCGGCCGCTATGCGTACCGCGCGCAGCAGCCGCAGCGGGTCGTCCTGGAACGCCTGGTCGCTCACCGCGCGCACGCAGCCATCCTCCAGATCGACCAGCCCACCGGTCACGTCGATCAACGCGCCTGTCTCGTCGAGCGCCAGCGCGTTGATGGTGAAATCGCGGGCCAGCAGGTCGACCTCGAGGCTGTCACCGCGCAGGGCGGCAAAGTCCAGGTCCAAGCGAACGCCACCCTTCTCCACAAGGACGACCCTGCCGGTGTCACGCTCCTCGTCCAGCGGGTAGTAGGCCCCGCCCAGCGCGTCGGCCACGGCGCGTGCCAGCTTCATCGCGCCGTAATCGACTGCAAAGTCCCAATCGCGCAGAGACCGTCCAAGCAGCACGTCGCGCACCGCGCCTCCGACCGGCCACACGCGCGCGCCGCGCTCCGCGGCCAGGGCGCGCACGGTCTGCCACGGCCAATCAGGCAGGCTGACCGTCTTCATCGAAATCCTCCACAGCAGGGACGAACATCACCTGCGGCTCCTCCTTGGGACGGCTGCGCTTGGCCGCCTGACGGGCCTCCTCCTCGGTCCAGCCCACGCCGGCCACGCGCTCGCGCACCACCGCCACCCAACGCCCGGCGTAGGGAGCGAGGGCGTTCCAGTCGGGTTTCGTGTGTTGGGCACTCATCTTGACCACTGGGTGATTAGAGACTAGAGATCAGCGTATCCAAAGGCGTACATTCCAGATCAAAGGCCTCAGCCACGCCGGGATAGATGATCTTACCTTTGTACGTATTCACGCCCAACGCCAGGGCAGGATCGGCCCTGACCGCGGTATCAGTGCCCACCTCGGCCAGCTTGACGACGTAGGGCAGCGTGGCGTTGCTCAACGCGTAGGTGCTGGTGCGCGGCACCGCACCCGGCATGTTGGCCACACAGTAGTGCAGCACACCATCGACGAAGAATATCGGATCGGAGTGCGTGGTGGGGTGCGTGGTCTCGATGCAGCCGCCCTGGTCGACCGCCACGTCCACGATCACGCTGCCGGGCGTCATCGTGCCGACCATCTGGCGCGTCACCAGCTTGGGCGCTCTGGCCCCCTTGATCAGCACCGCCCCGATCAGCAGGTCGGCCCGCCGCACCGCCTCGGCGATGCTCAAGGGGTTGGAGCTGAGCGTGACCAAACGCCCGTGCATCACCTCGTCCAGGTAGCGCAGCCGGTCGAGGCTGATGTCAAAGACGAACACCTGCGCGCCCATCCCCGAGGCCACCTGGACCGCGTTGGCGCCTACCACGCCCCCGCCGATGATGACCACGTCGGCCGGGCGCACGCCGGGCACGCCGCCGAGGAGCTTGCCGCGCCCGCCGTTCTCCTTCTCCATGTAGTGCGCACCGACCTGGACCGCCATCCGTCCGGCCACCTCGCTCATCGGCGTCAGCAGGGGCAGGTTGCCGTTGGGCAGCTCGACCGTCTCGTAAGCGATGCCAGTCGGCCCCCGCACCATCATCTCGCGCGTCAGCCCCTCGTCCGCCGCCAGGTGCAGGTAGGTGAAAAGCGTCAGGTCGGGCCGCAGAAAATCGTACTCGACCGGCTGCGGTTCTTTGACCTTGACCACCAACGGCGCACTCCAGGCATCGGCAGCCGCAGGCACGATCTCGGCCCCAGCACGCTCATATTGCTCATCCGAAAAGCCGCTGCCCTCGCCTGCACCCGTCTCGACCAGCACGCGGTGCCCATTGCCGGCCAATTGGTGGACGCCGCCCGGCGTCATCGCCACGCGGTACTCGTGATCTTTGATCTCCTTCGGCACACCGACAATCATCGCTTGTCCCCCTTCAGCCCCTCCAATACCCGCTCCGGCGTCAGCGGGAGTTCGTCAAACCATACTTTTGTCACGTCGTGAACGGCAGCGACCAGCGCCGGAGCCAGCGGCAGGAAGGGCATCTCTCCCATCCCGCGCACGCCCCAAGGCCCGCGCGGGTCGGCCTGCTCGACGATGATCGACTCGATCCGCTCCGGCACGTCGGCGACGGTGGGGATCAGGTAGGTGCTGAGATGCGGGGTCAGCACGCGCCCGCCCTTGACGATAAAGTTCTCGCACGTCGCCCAGCCCACCGCCTGGGCCACGCCGCCCTCGATCTGCCCCTCCACCTGCTGCGGGTTGACCGCCTTGCCCACGTCGTTGGCGCTGACCACGCGCAACACACGCAACTGGCCGGTCTCCGTATCCACCTCCGCCTCCACCGCCTGGGCCACGTAGCCGTAGGCGAAATTGGGCACGCCGTAACCGGTCTCCAGATCGAAGGGCGTGGTCTCGGGGGCCAGGTAGGTGTGCTCGGCGACGGCCGGTCGCTCATTTGCCCGCCACTTTGCCAGGGCCGCCCTGGCCGCGCCGCGCACGGCGTTGCCCGCCATAAACGTCATGCGCGAGGCAGAGACGGAGCCAGAGCTGCCGGGGCTGGTGGCGGTATCGGAGACGACCAGTGCGACCTGTTCCAGCGGCAGCTTGAGCGCCTCGGCCGCCATCTGCTTGATGGCCGTGTGCGTGCCCTGCCCCACCTCCGCACTGCCGATACAGACCACGGCCTCCTCGACTCTCTTCTCGCCTCGGAGTTCCACCTTCGCCCAGCAGTTCTCCTGGTAGCCAAAGGAGAAGCCGACATTCTTGTAGCCGACCGCCAAGCCAACCCCTCTGCGGTAAGCGACGGGTGATTTATTGGAGACTGGAGATTGGGGATTGGGCCGCAACCAGCCAGATGGCGTCTGCTGCCAGCCGGCTTTTTTGGCGCACGCCTCCGTCACTTCGACCAGGTGCACGCCGCCGGGCAGTGGGGTGCCCATCGCCGTGAGGCTGTCATCGCGCAGCATGTTCCTCATCCGCAGCTCCACCGGGTCCATCTCCAAGGCCTCGGCCAGTTTGTTCATCTGCATCTCGGCGGCGAACAGCCCCTGCGGCGCGCCAAAGCCGCGAAAGGCCCCGCCGGGCAGGTTATTGGTGTAGACGCCGTCCACGTCCACCTTGATGTTTGGAATCTCATAAGGGCCGGTGCAGACGATGGTCGCGTTGCCCAGCACCTTGTTGGTGGTGTAGCAGTAGGCCCCGCCGTCGGCCACGATCTGCACCTCTGCCGCCACCAGCTTGCCCTCAGCCGTAGCGCCCCACTTGCAGCGCAGCCACATCGGATGGCGCTTGCAGTGGCCCAGGATCGATTCCTCGCGGCTCCAGACGATCTTGACCGGGCGCTGCAGCTTCCAGGCCGCCAGCGCCAGCACGATCTGCACCGACATGTCCTCACGCCCGCCGAACGCCCCGCCGATGGCAGGGTAGATCACGCGCACCTGCTCAGACTCCAGGCCGAGCGCGTGGGCGACCTGCCGCTGGTCCTCCCACGTCCACTGCCCGCCCACGACGACGGTCACCCGCCCCTCGTCGTCGATGTAGGACAGCCCCGCCTCAGGCTGGAGATAGGCGTGCTCCTGGGGCGGCGTGTGGTACTCGGCCTCGACGACCACCTCGGCAGCAGCCCACCCGGCCTCCATGTCCCCCTTGCGAATCTGGTGGTGGCAGATGCGGTTGCCCTCCAAGCCGTTGAGCTCGGGGTGGAACTCGCTGTGCGCGCGACGGGCGTGCAGCTGCGGCGCGCCGGGCGCCAGCGCCGCGAAGGGATCGCCCACCACGGGCAGGCCCTCGTACTCCACGTGGATCAAGTCACGCGCCTTCGCAGCCGCCCGCTCCGTCTCGGCCACGACCACGGCCACCTGGTCGCCGACGAAACGCACGACGTCGGTGCCGGACTTGGATGAACCCGGGCCGCACAGCACCGGCTGGTCGGGCGTCTGTAGGCCGTACTCGTTGACGGGCACGTCCTTGGCGGTGAAAACGGCGACAAAGCCGGGGACCGTCTCAGCCTCGGAGGTATCGATACTCAGCACGCGGGCGTGGGGCCGCCCGGCGAAGAGCACCTTGGCGTGGAGCTGTCCCTCCATCGAGAAATCCGCCGGATACTTGGCCTCGCCGGTGACCTTGGCGCGGGCGTCCACGCGGGCGACGGATTGGCCGACGGTTTTAGTCATCAGCGCACTCCCCCTTCGCGGCACTCTCTGCCGCCCGCTCAATCGCACGCACGATCTTATAATACCCCGTGCAGCGGCACAGGTTGCCCGTCAGCCCCGCCAGGATTTGCTCGCGGGTGGGATTGGGAATCTCGTCCAGCAGGCTGGCCCCGGCCATCACGAACCCCGGCGTGCAAAAGCCGCACTGGACGGCTCCCTCGTCGATGAACGCCTGCTGCACCGGGTGAAGCCCGTCGTTCGGAGCAAGCCCCTCGACGGTGACAATCTGCGCGCCGTGGGCGCGGGGGGCCGGCGTCAAGCAGGCCAGCACCGCGACACCATCCAACCATACCGTACACGCCCCGCACTCCCCCTCGCCGCAGCCCTCCTTGGCGCCCGTAAGGCCCAGGTCGTCGCGCAGCATCTGCAGCAGCGTCTTGCCGTTGGCCCCCTGCACGACGACGTTCTGGCCGTTCACATTGCACTCGATGGGTTCCAGGCCGCAATCGCAGTGGGATATCGTCTTGCCCGCCAGGCGCAGGAAGCGGCCGTCGGAGCGGCCCCACAGCATCGGCGGCGCGGCGGGAAATCCGGCGCGCTCTTTGCCATCGCGCAAGGCGGTGAGGGCGCGGCGCACCAACACGCGCACCATCTCCTCGCGGTAGTCGCATCCGGCGCGGACGTCGGTGATGCAGGCGGTGGTCTCGACCGCCAGATCGGCCGCGCTGGCGATAGAGGCATCGCTCAAGGGCCTCCCCACCAGCGCGCTCTCCGCATCCCGTGCGCGGATGACGATGGGGGCCACGCTGCCCAGCGTGATGCGCGCCTGGGTGACGGCGTCGCCATCGAAGGTGAGCACGGCAGCGGCGTTGACCAGGGCGATGGCGTGCGTGCGCCGCAGGGCCAGCTTTGCAAAGATGCCGCGCTGGCTTGCCGCCAGCGCCGGGAAAGCGATATCCGTCACCATCTCGTCGGGGGCCAGCGCGGTCTGCCGCACGCCCTGGTAGAAATCGTCCATGTTCAACACGCGCTCGCCCCGGACGCTGCGCAGCGTCAGGATCGCGTCCAGCGCCCACAGGGCAGCGATGGTGTCGTTGGCAGGCGAGGCGGTGATGAGATTGCCGGCGATCGTGCCCCGGTTGCGCAGTTGGGGCGTGCCCACGCGCCAGCAGGCCAGCGCCAGCGGGAACCCACGCTCGCGCAGCAGGTCCGAGGCCACGGCCTGGTTGTGCGTCACCGTCGGGCCGACGTGGATCAGCCCGTCGTCGTCCAGGCGCACCCGGTCGAGCCCACCCACGCGGGTGATGTCGATCAGCGCGCTCAGCTCCCGCTGCCCGCGCTGCAGCTCGACGATCAAGTCGGTGCCGCCGGCGATCACGCGGGCCACAGGCCCGTCGGCTGCAGGCCCGTCAGCATCAGGGCCGTGCTCGGCCAGGAGGCGCAGGGCTTCATCGACGGAGGTAGGTGTGTAGTAGGTTTGCCACATAAAAAGGTCCCGTCCCTTTATGCTACCCTTCACATCGAGTATACTCGTTTTTAGTTCGCCATGCAACCAGCCTTTATGGGTGCATTTGCCCCCTGGGGCAGCGGGCGCTCGGTTTCCGGCGAAATAGGC
>JAFGED010000363.1 GCA_016931785.1 Anaerolineae bacterium | reverse complement strand
GGGACAGGGAGACAAGGAAGGAAGGAACAAGTGGGCTTGTGCGCGGCGGCTGGCGGCGGCGTTGGGGTACGTGGCGCTCACGTCGGGAGACCGTCTTGCCATAGCCAATCTCCAATCTCCAATCTCGGGATCGAGGTCTGAGACTGGAGATTGGAGATTTGGGCCGGTGCGTGGGCGGGGACACGTGCTGCGTTTGTTCGATTGGCTGGAGGGAGCGGAAGTGCAGGGGGCGACCGATCTGAACGCCGCGCTGCGGAGCTATGCCGTCTCTGGCGGGAGGGCAGGATTGGTGGTTCTCATCTCTGATCTCTTTTCGCCCGCGGGCTACGCCGAGGGCCTGGCGGCTCTGGCGGCCCGCGGCCACGAGGTGGCCATCCTGCACGTGCTCTCCCCCGACGAGGTGGAGCCGCCGCTGGGGGGCGACCTGCGCCTGCTGGACGTGGAGACCGGGGAGCCGCAGGAGGTGACCATCGATGGCGGGATGCGCGCGCTCTACCGCCGCCGCCTGGAGGAGTGGCAGGGTGAAATCCGGGCAACCTGCCGCGCGCGCGGCGTGCACTACGTCCCCGTCGTGACCGATGCGCCCTTTGACCGCGTGGTGCTGTACGACCTGCGACGGGTGGGGTTGGTGAGGTAGCTATGGGTTTTCTAACTCCTTTCGCGTTTACCTTTGCCGCCCTGAGCCTCCCGATCCTCATCCTCTACATGCTCAAGCTGCGGCGGCGGGACGTGCTGGTCTCCAGCACGCTCCTGTGGCAGCGCTTGCTGCGCGACCGCGAGGCCAACGCGCCCTGGCAGCGTCTGCGACGCAACCTGCTCCTGTTCTTGCAACTGGCCGTTCTGGCACTTTTGATGCTGGCCCTGGCGCGGCCCTTTGTCCCCACGCCCGTCGTCGTCGGTGGCAGCGTGGTCGTTTTGCTGGATGCGTCGGCCAGCATGCAGGCGACGGACATCGCGGACGGGCCTACGCGCTTTGACGCCGCCGTGCGGGCGGCGCGCGATGTCGTCGCTGGCCTGGGGCCAGGCGACGAGGCAACCATCGTCTCCGTCGGGCCGCAGCCGCAGGTGCTGGCCTCTGCCTCCGGCGACCGGGCGCTTTTGCGCCGCGCGTTAGATGGGGCCGTGCCGAGCGATGGGGTGGCCGACTGGGAGGCCGCCTTTGCCCTGGCCAGCGCGAGTTTGACCGGGTCAGCGGATGCAAAGGCTGTGATCATCTCCGATGGCGCGCTGCCGGAGGCGCTGCCCTCGCTGCCGGGTGAGGTGCATTTTGTGAGCGTGGGAGGCGGGAACGCCAACCTGGCCATCGCCGCTCTGGCGACGCGGGAGGGGAACGCCGGCCCGCAGGCCTTTCTTCGTCTGGTCAATTATGGCGATACAGACGCCGAGCCGTTGGTCGAGTTCTCCGCCGATGGGGTGCTGTTCGACGCGCGCCGTCTGGCAGTTCCGGCCCACGGCAGCGCCGATCTGACCCTGACCGATCTGCCCTACGATATGCGGGTGCTGCAGGCCCGTCTGGCGGACGCGTCAATAGACGATGCGTCGTCTATCTACGACGCATTACCACTAGACAACGTGGCCTGGGCGGTGCACGCGCCGCCCGCCTCCGGACGCGTGCTTCTCGTCTCCGAGGGGAACCTTTTCCTGGAGCGGGCGCTGGGGGCGCTGCCGAGCGTCGAGCTGGTGCGCCTCGACCCCGATCAGCCCCTGCCTACCGAGCCCTACGCTCTTTACGTCTACGATAGGGTGGTCACCGGCACGCTGCCCGCGGGCAATCTGTGGCTCATCGGCCCGACGTCTTCGGTGGGCGACGGCTTCCCAATTGCGGTTGGCGGTGTTTTCACTTCTACGGCCATCACCGGTGTGGCCGCCGACGATCCGCTTTTGCGCTACGTGGATTTGAGCAACGTGCACGTCCTGCAGGCGCGCGAGGTCGAGCCGCCGCCGGGAGCGCGCGTGCTGGTCCAGGCCCGGGGAGGCCCGCTGCTCTTTGTCGCCGAACGTCCCGAGGGACGCCTGGCGGTGCTGACCTTTGACCTGCACGATTCCGATCTGCCGCTGCAGATCGCGTTCCCCATCCTCACTGCCAACCTGGCCGACTGGCTGCTGCCCCAGGGAGCGGCCCGTTTCCCGGCTACCGTGCGCCCAGGCGATCCAGTGTCGATCCCGTCCGATCCTGAAGCGGCGAGGATTGCCATCGTCGCGCCGGACGGCGAGAGGCACGCGATGACTCCCGGCGAGCAGGCCCCTGTCTTTGTCGCTACGGATCGACTGGGCGTCTACCGCGTCGAGCAAGTGGGGCAGGCCGGCGACGTGCTGCAGTCCGCCGTGTTTGCCGTCAACTTGTTCGGCGCGGCCGAGTCGGACATCGCTCCCAGGGAAGTGGTGATGGTGGGCCGGGCAGAGGTGACGGCGGAATTGGAAGGCGAGGAGGGGCGGCGCGAGTTCTGGCCGTGGCTGGCAGGGGCGGCGCTGGGAGTAGTTGCTGTGGAATGGCTGGCTTATCATCAAGGGGCGCTTAGGGCCAGGTGGAAGAGGGGGATGAAGTGAAGGTCTCACATTTCGAGCGGCGCTGGCTATTGGCGCTTGTCTCGCTGTCGGCGCTTGTGGGATTGGTGGGAGCGACCGTAGCCTCTGGTGTGCACGCTCACCGGGCGTGTGCCCCTACCTTTGATGAGGCCGTGCACGTTCTCCCTGCCGCTCAAGCCGCTGACGACTTGCGCCATCTGAACTTGGTCTCTTTTCTGCAACATTCCTATCACCAGGATGACGTCGCTCAGTATCCGTTTTTCCATTCGTGGTTGGTTTCTCCCGTTTTTCTGTTGGTGTCACCAGGTTTGACCGTCGCCAGAGTGGCTAACGTCGCGTTTGTCTGTCTATCGGTCCTGGTGAGCTTTTTCTTGGCGAGCGAGCTCTCGCCCCGTAAAGATTTACGGTGGCTGGCAGGCTGGGTCGGTGCGGGAATGGTGCTCGCTGCCTTGCCGATTTGGGTGTATGGCAGCCGGGTTTACCTGGAGCCGGTGGGGTTGCTGGTGACTTTGGCTGCGCTCTTTTGTTACGTGAAGGCTCCGCCGGGGTATACGGGGCGCTTCTGGCTGGTGTGTACCAGCTTGCTTGCGGCAGCGAGCTTTTTCACAAAGTACTCGTTTGGCATTTTTCTCCTGGGGGGGCTGGCTTTGTCTGAGGTGCTTGGATGGTTGGTAGCGCGTCGTAAAATGGGTGTGCTGCGTTGCCTGTATCTTTTCGGGCCGTGCGGCGTGTTGCTGCTGATGTGGTTTATAAATCCCGACAAGCTGAGAAGACTCCTGGTTTACAGTCGCGCGCAGGCCCCCAACATGACGCTGTGGAGCATCGAAAGCCTGATGTACTATCTGCGCAGCGTTTCGCAGGTGTACGCCAATACGCCCCTCGCTCTCGTGTTGATGCTGCTAGGCGTTGCCTACAGCGTGTGCTGGACGCGCGACCATCTCTATCGCGCGCTTTCGAGTTATTTGCTGGTGAGCATCGTGCTGGTGACTTTGGTGCCGCAAAAGAATCACCGGTTTGCTTACACGATTGCCCCCGCCGTGCTGTTGCTGGGAGGTGTGGGCGCTGTGTGGCTCGTCGAG
>JAFGED010000362.1 GCA_016931785.1 Anaerolineae bacterium | reverse complement strand
CAGCCTGAATATGGAGATTGGCGCGCAACGTATGGACAAAACCGACGTGTGAGGGGATGTTTAGGAGCTTTTCCGGAACGCGCTGGGGGATAGGCCGGTCATCTTGCGGAACACGCGGCTAAAGTAGAGCGGGTCCTTAAAGCCCACCTGGGAGGCGATGGCCCCGATGGCGTTGTTGGTGCGGCGCAGCAGTTGCTTGGCCTGCTCGACGCGGTAGCGGTTCAAATAGTCCCAGGGCGAAAGGCCCAGCTCGCGGTGAAAGACGCGGCTGAGGTAATCCTCGCTCGCGCCGATGGCATTGGCGATCTCCCAGCGCGCCAGAGGGCGGGTATAGTTCTGGTGCAGATAGGCCACGGCGCGCTTGACCAGGGCGCTGGTCAGCGGGGGAAGCGCGTCGTCGTCGAACAGGGCGCGGTGCAGCGTGGCCACGATCTCTGTCTCGGAAAGGACGCCCTTGCTTTGGAGCGTGACCAGCGCGTGCTTCTCGAGCCGCTTGACGTCCTCCAGGTTGAGCAGCCTGCCGCTCAGGATCACGACAGGCACCTGGCGCGTCCGCGGGTCGGCGCGCATGCGGTCGAGCAGCTCGAACCCATCCATCCCTGGCATCATCAGGTCCAGGATCACCAGGCTGGGGATCTCTTTGCTCATGATCGCCAGGGCCGTCGTGCCATCGTTCGCCGTGCGGACCGGGCAGCCGGGCAGCCCGCGGGTCACCACGTCGAGGCAAAGCTCGCGGGCCTCGGCGTCGTCGTCTACGATGAGGATCGAGCCGGTGGATGAGGGGGCAGCGGTGTTGATCATGTCCAGGAGCGTCTGCGCGCGCGCCGGTTTGACGGTAAAGCCGGTGAGGCCGACGCTCAAAGCCCGGTCGCCCGTGTTCAAATTCCCATCGTACAGGATAAAGGGTGACTGGGACAGGCGTGGATGGTTGTGCAGCCGGCGCACGATGGCCCAATCGCCGGGATGGGCGCTGGTCAAGTCCCATGCGACCACAGCCGATTGAACCCCGGCGAGCATCGCGTCGAGATCGTCGTCCGCCCGCAGATGGTGCATCTCGAGGCCTTGCCGCTCGCTGAACTCGGCGATCTCTGCAACAGGATGCTCAGAAGCAGAAATCAACAACAGCACGGGCTGGGCCGGCTCGTGAAATTGAGGCATCGACTCGCCCAGGCTGGGCAGCGGCAGATGGACGTGAAAGGTGCTGCCCCGTCCAGGTTGGCTGTCCAGCGTCATCGAACCGCCGTGTAACGCCACCAGGCGGCGCGTGATGGATAGTCCGAGGCCGACGCCGTCCAATCGCCGGTGGCCGAGCTCGGCGGTCACGAAAGGCTCAAAGATGCGCTCTTGCTGGTGAGGCGGGATGCCGGTGCCGGTGTCCTCGACCCAGATGTGCAGGTGGGGCGGTGAGACCCGCGCTCCCAGCGTGATGTGTCCTTGCTCGGTGAACTTTATCGCGTTGCTGAGCAGGTTGAGCAGGATCTGGCGCAGCCGCACCGGGTCGGCCTGGATCAGGGGCAACCGTTCGGGCAGCTGCAGG
Organism: Anaerolineae bacterium; assembly: GCA_016931785.1. Classification (GTDB taxonomy): domain Bacteria; phylum Chloroflexota; class Anaerolineae; order B4-G1; family B4-G1; genus JAFGED01. The sequence goes on along the minus strand of JAFGED010000362.1, from coordinate 4,273 downwards.
TGCCAGGAGATGTCGCCTGCCGCCGCGGCGCGATCCGCCATGCTGTGAAAGCCATCTTCCAACAAAGGTCGCGGGTCAAACAGCTCCAGGTACAGATCGAGTGCGTCGATCTCGGCCCGCGAGAGGTCCAACAGGTCGTTGATGACGCGCAGTTGATGCTCGGCGCTGTGTTGGATGTGCTCCAGATCGTTCAACAAAGTCGCTGGCAGTGCGGCGCCATACGCGCCGGGTGAGTCGAGCGCCTCCTTCGTATACCCGAGGATGATGTTCAGCGGGGTGCGCATCTCGTGGCTCACGTTCGCCAGCAAGCGGGTCTTGATGCGGTCGGCTTTTTCGGCGGCGGCCTGCGCTTCGCTGGCAGATTGGAGGAGCAGCGCCCCTTTGAGCGCACTGCTGATGGCCCCGCGCAAAACCTCATAGACCGTGCCGTCTTGCGGTCCAACCTCAAAGATGGCAAAGCCAATTTGCTCTCGTTCGAAATAGAGCGGCTCGACGACGAGGCTGTGACGCCGGTGACGCGGCAGCAGACCTTCCGGCGCCAACTTGCTGGAGGGGAACTGCGTCCCGTTCGGTTCGAGCTTCACGCGGCCCCGCTCGGTGTAGGCCAGGATCATCCTGGCCCGGTCGAGGGGCGATTCTGCATGCTCGTACAGCGCCAAGTAGCAACTGTCGATCCCTATCTGGGGCAGTTGCTCTGCCAGCATGTCGACCAGCTTGTCCATATCGAAAGTCGTGATGAGCGCCTGGCTGATGTGGCGCAGCGAGTCGGCGTGTTTTTCGGCCTGCCATTCCTCGTGCGCCTGTGCCCGCTGCACTGCTTCTCCGATCAGCACGTGTGCTTGTTCGAAGAGAGCCTCGGCTTGCAACTGCCTCGGCGTGTCCAGATAGGGTAACACTTTGCCGCGCACGGTCGCGACGACCGTGTGCCAGGCAGCTATGTCGCTTTCGGCCGCCATAGCCTTCTGCAAGATGTTCTTTAGTGCAGGGACAAAGAGATCGTGCGCGTCGCCCGCCATTTCCGCGTAGAAGGCTGTCAGCAAGCCGTCGACCTGGCTGGCTATGTCGCCAGAGGCTTCAAATGCCTGCAGGCTTTCGGTCAGGATTTCGTCGCGCTTTGCAGCGAGTTCCCGATAGGACTTTGGTCTCTCTTGGGCCAGCGCGACAGAAGGGGATGGGCAGCCGCACGACTGGCGTATCATCAGCTTGGATTGGAGTGTGGTCAGCGCGGGCACGTTTTCTCCCGCGAGCTTGGCCAATAGTACCTCGACGGCTCGCTCGCCCTGTTCGTAGAACGGCAGCGCCACCGAGGTCAGGGGCGGCCGCGTCAGTTGGCTCTCCCGCGAATCGTTAAAGCCTACTGCGGCCATGTCGTCGGGCACTCGTATCCCGCGTGCTTGAAGCGTTTGTAGCGCGCCGTAGGCCAGCCGGTCGCTCGCTGCCACCACCGCGTCAAAGTCGATCCGTGGGCGCAATCCTCGCTCGTCCAGCAGTATCTGGGCGGCTTCCGCGCCCGCTTTCCAATCGACCGGCCGTGTTACCAGCGCTGCGTCGAAAGGGATGCCGCGCTCCTGCAATACATCCCTGTAGGCTTGGTACCGCTCCTGGGCATAGTAGTGATTCTCCGGCCCGCGGACGAACGCCAAGCGGCGGCAGCCGTGTACCTCGATCATGTGGATGACCAGAGCGCGCATCCCGGCGTAGCTGTCGATCGACACTGTCGGGCATCCCGCCATCGGCAGGGTGATGCTGATGATTGGCAGGGGATGGTAGCGGTGGTGAAAGCGCTCCACCTCTTCGTCTTCAAGCGTCCCGCCCACTGACGAGGCCCAGCTCACCAAACCGTCCACGATCTGAGGGCTTGCTAGGTCGTAAACCGCGTTGGCTGGCGAGGAAAACCCTGTGGCATCGCGCAACTGATCGCCCGCAAAGCAGATCAGGTTGGCGTCCAGTCTCTGCGCTGCATTGACCACGCCTCTCCAAAACGCCTCGCTGACGTTGTTGCCGATCCTGGGAGCCAGGTAACCGATGGTGGGGCGCGCGCGGTGTGGGCATGTACAGAGATCGCCGGGGGAATCTGTTGTCTCGTTCTCAGGAGCTGACGGCATACGCCCATGATACATCAGATGGGTGATTTCTTCAATGTTTGGAAAACCATGAACTCAATTGGTGGGGGACTTGCAGGGGTGCCTTTCAGTTTGGGGGTCAATATGGTTGGCAAAGGAGAGAACCATTGTGGATGAGGCACATTCCGCCCCAGGGCGAAATGTGCCCACTTGCCGAAATGATACGTCGGAGTTATGATTACGGCGTATGATCCACTCAGGGTTGGTCTCGATCACGTTCAGACAGCTCTCGCCGCAGGAGATCGTCGATCTGGTAGTGCGGGCCGGGCTGGAGGGGGTCGAGTGGGGCGGCGATATCCACGTCCCGCACGGCGACCTGCGGCGCGCGCGCGAGGTGCGCCAGATGACACAGGAGGCCGGCCTTGCGGTCGCCGCCTACGGCTCCTACTATCGCGTCGAGCACGACGATCCGGCGCCGTTCGAGCCGGCGCTCGCCGCAGCGGTTGAACTCGGCGCGCCGGCCGTGCGCGTCTGGGCGGGCACGCGTGGCTCGGCCGAGGCCGATGCGGCGTACCGCGCCGAGGTGGTCGCTCTCTCCCGCCGCATCGCCGATATGGCGGCGGGCGCGGGCGTGACCGTGGCCTACGAGTTCCACGCCGGGACGCTGACCGACACCAACGGGTCTGCCCGGAACCTGCTGGAGGCCGTGGCCCACGATAACGTCAGATCCTACTGGCAGCCGCCGCGCGGCTCGGAGGTGGGGTATAATCTGGACGGCCTCGATGCCGTACTCCCCTGGCTGCTGCACGCGCACGTGTTTAGCTGGGGTGCTGCGGGCGAGCGGCTGCCCCTGGTCGCCGGCGAGGCGGGCTGGGTGGCATATTTGCACAAGATCGCCTCCTCGGGCCGCGATCACTTTGCGATGCTCGAGTTCGTGCAAGACGATACGCCGGAGAATTTTTTGCGCGATGCAGTCACGCTGAAACAGTGGCTTGCGCTGGTGAATTGATGAAAGGAGACAGACGTGGAACCTGAATTGATCGCCGATTATGCGTGCCAGACCGGCGAAGGACCCCTGTGGCACCCCGACGAGGGACGGCTTTACTGGGTCGATCTAGGCCGGGGACACCTGTACCGCTACGATCCCGCCACCGGCGCGCACGAGCAGGTTTATGATAACCCCGACGAGGTCATCGGCGGGTTCACCATCCAGGCCGATGGCTCGCTGCTGTGCTTCATGTCCAGGGGCGCGATCAAGGTCTGGCGTGCGGGCGGGCTGACCACGATCGTCGACGAGATTCCCGCCGAGCGCGAGTCCCGCTTCAACGACGTGATCGCCGACCCCGAGGGGCGCGTCTTTTGCGGCACGATGCCCACCAAAAGCCAGCTCGGCCGGTTGTACCGCCTCGATACCGATGGGACGCTGACCCAAGTGCTGGACGGCATCGGCGTCTCGAACGGGCTGGGCTTTACGCTCGACCGCAGACAGATGTACTATACCGACTCTCCCAAGCACGAGATCTATCTGTTCGACTATGACCATGCCACGGGGAACATCTCCAACCAGCGCGTGTTCGTCCGCACGCAGGGTGCGGGAGCGCCGGATGGAATGACGGTCGACGCGCAGGGGTACGTCTGGTCGGCGCGGTGGGACGGAGGCTGCCTGGTGCGCTACGCGCCGGATGGCAGCGAGGAGCGGCGCATCCCCTTCCCGGCCAAAAAGGTCTCCAGCGTGACTTTTGGCGGGCCGGACTATGCCGATATGTACGTCACTACCGCCGGGGGCGGTCAGAAGGCCGAGGAGGGACCGGGGGCCGGGGCGCTGTTCCGCCTCAGGCTCGGCATCCGGGGCGTCCCCGAGTTTCGCTCGCGGATTGGTGTGTAGATTTCTTTTGGCGTGTGATATGGAGGTTGGTTGACTGACAAAACTCGAATCGCTAGCGCTGATGTGCGGGATACCAAGGGATAGGATGCAGAATCACGCAGATTTTCACAGATAGAATCAAGAAATCTGTGTGAATCAACGTTAATCTGCGTCCCAGAAAGATTTGTTAGTCAATCAGGTATCTTCTCAATAAATAGGGGAAGATGGGGGGTGTGAGGGCGGCGTAGCCGCCCTCACCCCCCCCGCCCCCCGGATTATTGAGAAGATACTCAATCAGGGTACGGAGGTGAGATATGCAGGGCTTTCGTGTGCAGGATGGTAAGCT
>JAFGED010000361.1 GCA_016931785.1 Anaerolineae bacterium | reverse complement strand
GAGAGCGGCGAAGCCGCTCTCCAAACCCCTGCCCCCTCTCTTTTCACACGCGAAAGGCAACTGCGAAGCAAGGCTGAGTAGTTACTTCCCTGCTTTGACAGATCAACATGGTAAAGTGCGTGGAGCAGGATAAGGATACAATCGTATCCCGCTGTTTCCTGTAGCTAGATTTTGCTACATTTCTGGTAACAGGTCAGATGGTGCTGTCCACCTGTCATGGTCGCGATCGTGGAACGGACATGATATTCGGCCATGACATGGTTTTCGGATTGGTTAGCACAGCCTGCTGTCTGAAGCGTGTCTCGCTACAAGATTGAAGATGCGTCCTTATTCCGCCTCACCCCACAGTGGCCAATGGTCCGGAAACCACCACACGGGAACCTCCTCTACCGTCTGCGGTTCGCCACCGCCGTCAGCGTCGATCAGCAGGCCGCTGCCCTCACTCCAGCTCAGAAAGAAGCAGCCCACCTGCTGGCCATCCGGGCTCCAGGCCAGCTTAACCTCAGCGCTTGTTGGCCGCTCAAGGAAGTACAGCAGGCGGGGATCGCTCCCATCGCGATCGACAACCCACACTTCGTCTCGCGAAAATCCTGCTTCGGATGCAGCGCGCAGGAAGACGATCCGTTGGCTATCTGGAGACCATACCACCTCTCTAGCGGGGAGTTTGCCCGTTGCCAACAATTCGTGCGCATCCGTACCATCCGGGCGGACGAGCCATAGGTCCGTCCATCGTACGAATGCAATCCATTGCCCATCCGGCGACCAAGCAGGTCCAGAATTATACTCCTCGCCTTCGGTGAGCCATCGCAGGTTGGAACCATCGACATTGATGACATAAATACGCCGACCTCCTTGGTTGGGCTCAGCCTCGAAGACGATTTGCTGCCCATCGGGCGACCACCCAAGACGGCCGATCCCACTGAACTCCAGGTTGTCAGTCACCGTCAGCACGTTATAGCCCCAGGCGTCACCGACACAGATCTGCGGAGGTGTCTCATCGCCGGTGGGGCGCGGACGCCACCTGTCGCACACGTCGACGACCAGTCCTCCCTCAGGCAATCCTGCAGTACCCGCCGGCGACGGCATCACGGGCAACTCGGAAGGGGCTTTCTTGAAGAACCCGGCCCAGCTGGCAAGAAAGAAAGCCACCGCTACCAGCACCGGTAGTCCCCAGACGAACAGCCAGCGCCGCTTTGTGGAATGCTGCCGGGCAAATGGGCGAGGCTCAGGGGCCGGTGTGTCAATGCCCAAGGGAGTCGCGCCGACTACCTCGGGGATCGCCGGCTGGCTCTCGCCCTGCTTTGGATCGAACTCACCGGCGCGGATCCGCTCGTACAGCTCCGTCGTCGCCCGTGTCGGCTCGACGCCCAGTTCCTCGGCCAGGGCTTTCCGGTAAGCGTCGTACTGAGCCAGCGCACCCACCCGCTGTCCGCTCAACGCCAGCACGCGCATCAACTGCCGACGCGCTTCCTCCTGCCATGGCTCCAGCTTTACCTGCCGCCAGATGTGCGGCAGAGCGCTCTCGTATTCACCGCGCCGCTCATACATCGCCGCCAGTTGGTAGAGTGCCGACCGCGCTTGTCGGCCAAGCTGCTCCTGCTTGAGCAACATCCATTCCTCAAAGGCCACGCTATCGCCGCAAAAAAAGCCCTCCAAGAACTCCCCCTGATACAGAGCGACCGCCTGTTCTAGGTCGGAGGTATCTGGCGACGACGCCGCCAAAAGCTTGGCGAACGCCGTCACGTCCACCCAGGCATCGCTGGCGCTGTTGAACTGGATCGTCCGACGGGAAACGAGGAGAAAGGATGGGGATGCCGCACATTGATCGTCACCAACGGCGCGATCTCCGATCACGGCGCGCAGGTTTGAGAGCGCATAGCGCAGATTGCGGCGGGCATCTTGTTCCGACCGTTCCGGCCATAGCAGGCCAGCCAGTTTCTCGCGGCGGTGAGGTCGATCCGCTTCTACTGCCAGGTAGGCCAGTAGCGCACGGACCTTGTCCGATTCAAAAGCGACGACCGGCTCTCCATCCAACTCGACTTGAAAACGCCCCAGCAGAAAAAGGGCCAAGTGTGCCATCGTGTCTCCTCCAAGAGAGCTCTGACTGTGGTCACAAGATTATAGCGCAGCGAATGGGATTTCACAATCCCGACGTTCTGCCGACATTCTACCGACACTTTCCCGACGCCCGATTGGTAGAATGTCTGCAACGTGCCATCACATATAGCGATCGTGACCGTAGAACGCCAAGGTACCTGGCATACTTGCCGAGAATGGTAGTGCACACAAGTGACCAAGGAATCGCAATTGATGATACGAACCCGCAAGTGGATAACCTGTCAAGTTTCTCACGCGAACAGAAAACCAGGCGGAGAATGCAATGAAAGAGCCGCCACACTACCTATCGTACCTGCTGCGTCTCTGGCGAGTGGATGGTAAAGACGCCGAGTCGGTCTGGCGAGCATCCCTCGAGAGCTCGCGCACCGGCGAGCGCATGGTTTTTGCCAGGTGGGATGATCTGTTTGACTTTTTGCGGGAGCAGACGAGTGGGCCGCTGCCACATCCCACTCACCAAGATAGCAGCTCCGCAGATTAGGCCGTGTTGACATTTGATTCTTTGACACGCAATTCCAGCCAAGATGCCTTTGATTTTGCGCTGATGCCAGGCAAAATGTCAACACTACCTAGTGGTGAGATAGCGAAGGTATCTCTAGCAACCTGGCAGTGAGGATTGGTCACATCGATTTCGTACGGAGGGAAAAATGTCTACAAAAAGAGTGTCAACAATCGTTCTGGTCGCAGGCTTGGTGCTGCTGGCGGTGAGTATCAGTCCGCGGATTGCCAATCCTGTGCGCGCACTGCCGCCAGTCCAAGAGGGTGTCACGATTCCCTATCCCGGCCGCCTGGCCGACGAGGTCGGCCAGGCGGTAGCCGATGGGGCCTATGACTTTGTCTTTGCGCTGTACGAGGCTCAGAGCGGCGGGGAACCTTTATGGACCGAGATGCAGGAAGGTATAGCGGTGCGAGGCGGTACTTTCACTGCCTTGCTGGGCGGCGTGGATGCCATTCCGGCAGATGTGCTGAGTGGTGAGACACGCTGGTTGGAAGTGGCGGTGCGCGGGCCGGATGAGGACGCGTTTACCACGTTGGCTCCGCGCCAGGAGTTGAGTGCGGTAGGTGAGATGGACGCTGCACCGCAAGCCCTGTCCTGCGAGCACACCCACGTGGGCGAGGAGTGGGTTGCCGACATCCCCTGGTCGAATGGCGCCTTCAAAATCTACAACTATGGCAACGGCCCTGGCATCTGGGGCTGGAATGGCGGTGGCGGCAATGGGTTGCGCGGCTCCGCCATGGGCTCCGGCATCGGCGTGTACGGGGAGAGCCAGAACGGCACGGGGGTCGTTGGCCGTAGCACCGATGGCCGGGGGGTGGCAGGGTACAGTACCGCCGGCTACGGCGTGTATGGGGAGAGCGAAACCGGCTTTGGCTTGGTCGCTAGGGGAAATGATTACGACGATACGGACTCCATTGGCGACCTGCTGCTGGAAGGAGATTTTGGGGAGATATTTGCCCCCGGCGGTGACATGTGGCTCTCCACCGCCAGAGGTGTTGCTCTACACCTGGACTCCGACGATGATGAAAATGCCTGTTTCACGATCCTCGACACCGACTATCATCTCGTAAGCTTGACCTGTGAAAATGGCACCAAGAGTGCCGTCCTTCAGACGGAGAGTCACGGTCAGCGTGCAGTGTACGCCCTGGAAAGCCCAGAGGTCTGGTTGGAGGACTTTGGCACAGCCTCGCTGGTAGATGGAGAGGCCACAGTGGCTTTCGACCCAATCTTTGCCGAGACGGTCAACCTGGAGATGGACTATCATGTATTCGTGACCCCGCTGTGCCAAGAGCCGGTGCTGCTATTTGTCACGGCCAAGATCGGTACAGGCTTTGTGGTGAAAGGCGTGACGCTGGATAATCAGCCAGCTGACTGTGCCTTTGACTATCGCGTCGTCGCCAAGCGCCTGGGTGTGGAAGACCTGCGCCTGGAGCCGGTGGCGGATAGCCGGTAGGGGTGTGACAATGAGAGTACGAACCATCGTCTTGCTCATTGTGATTCTGCTGCTTCTGGGTGGGGCGACGCTGGCGCAATCTAGAGAGCCGCCGCCCGTGCAGTACGCCGTGACGCAGGGAGTGGCCTCCGGTGGGCCTTATCGTTTGACCAGCCAAGCGTGGCAGGTGCGCGGCGTGGCCAATGGTGATGGGTATCACTTGACGGTCTCGCTTGGCCCGACGGGGACGGGCACGCCTTGCTGCTGCAGCTATCTACCCTGCATGTTGAAAGGTGATTGAGCTTGTGCTCCCGCGCGCTTGTTGTGCAAAGTGTTCGGTAGCTAGAAGATATTTCATACAGGGGGTAAAAATGAACAAGAGACACGCGTTAGGATTATCCATGGTCGGCGCACTGGCGTTGCTGATCTTGCTGCTGGTTGTCACCGTCGTCCAGGCCAAGCCAGACGCCGCCCCGGCCGTCCAGGCGGACATCGTCTCAGGCTCCATTTCGTACCAGGGACGGTTGCTGGATAGCGAGGGCCACCCCGTCGATGGTGCCCGGGCGATGACCTTTCGCCTCTATACCCAGGCCACAGGGGGGACACCCTTATGGTCCGGCATGTTCCCCGTACCGGTGGAGCATGGGCTGTTCAGCGTGAACCTGCCAGTGCCTCCGGAACTCTTCGACGGACGAGCACTGTGGCTGGGGGTGCAGGTGGAGGGAGAAGCGGAAATGGTACCGCGTCAGCCGCTGACCCCCACGCCTTACGCCTTCTCGCTGCGACCCGGCGCAGTGATCAGCGGCAGCCTGGACGAAGGCCCCGGCAGTGGCGTGCTGCAGGTCGTTAACACCAGCATGGATCCACAAGCACCGGCCATCTTTGGCGCCAATTTCGGTGGCGGGCCTGGGGGGACGTTCACCTCTACCGGGTCTGTGGCTGTACGGGCCTTTAGTCCCGTTGATGGCATGGCTGGCTATGGCACCTGGGGCGTGGGCGTGCGCGGCAGCAGCCAGGGAGGCATCGGCGTGTTGGGAACCAGCACCGACGATTTTGGCATATGGGGGACCAGCACCAACTCCGACGGAATCGTCGGCGATAGCGCGGTCGGCAGTGGCCTTCACGGCAGGAGCATCACGGGGACAGGCGTCACAGCCTACAGCCAACACGGCGCCGGCGTCAAGGCTCGCAGCGACGAAGGACACGCGCTGGTGACCGATGGCCCATCCCTGATCCAGGGGCCTACTCCGCAGCAGATCGCGCTTCTAAAATGGTACCCGGCCATCGAGACGCCGACGAGCTTTACCGTAGGAGCTGCTCCCAGCAGCATCGCCTTCGACGGCGCGAATATGTGGGTGACGAACGCAGGCAGCGCTTCGGTCAGCGTGCTGCGGGCCAGTGACGGAGCACACGTGATGACCCCCACAGTTGGGGTTGGACCTGCGGGCATAGCCTACGACGGTATGAACATGTGGGTGACAAATTACAGCGACAGCACAGTCAGCGTGCTGCGGGCCAGCGACGGGGCACACGTGATGACCATCACTGTCGGATCGGCTCCCCAGGGCATTGCCTTTGACGGAGCGAATATGTGGGTAGCCAATCGATTTGGCAACACCATCAATGTACTACGGGCCAGCGATGGTACTCGCGTGATGACGCCTACGGTCGGCGGCGTGCCCTACGCCATCGCCTTCGATGGCAGCAACATGTGGGTCCTAGACATTGCCAATGATGTGGTGCTCGTGCTGCGGGCCAGTGACGGGGCGCACGTGATGACCATTCCCGTAGGTCCCAACCCGGCGGGTATAGCCTTCGACGGGGCAAATATGTGGGTAGCCAATGACACCTTAGCCACGGTGACCGTCCTGCGGGCCAGCGACGGGGCGTTGGTGGCGACTGTCCCTGTTGGCAATAGGCCCGCAGGTATTGCCTTCGATGGGGCCAATGTATGGGTGGTAAATTCAGATGATGGCACGGTCAGCATCCTGCGGGCCAGCGACTTTTCACTCGTCAAGGTCGTTACCGTCGGCTTCTCGTCGGCGGCCATCGCCTTCGATGGGGCCAACATGTGGGTGGCGAATTGGAACGATGGAACGGTGAGCAAACGATAACGTGGAGGGAAGTGATGAAACGCAAAGTGATTCTAGCCCTGGTCTTGATCATCACGCTTGGCGCCGTTCCGGTACTGGCACAGATCTCGGCTGCCCACGATCTCTCGTGGCACGTCATCGGTGGAGGCGGCGGCCGGATGGAGAGTACGGGCCATGTGCTCCAGGGAACAGTTGGCCAGGCAGTGACGGGCTCGATGGGGGGCAGTGGGTATACGTCGTGCAGCGGGTTTTGGTGCGGTGCAGAATCAGAGTATCGGGTGTATCTGCCGCTTGTACTGGGGAACTAGACGCACGCGAGACATCGGCACCTGAAATGGGCAAGACGAACGCGATACAGGAAGAGGTGAGATGAACAGGAAGACGATAATCTTGCTGGTGTTTGTGGGTACACTCGTGTTGGTCGGTTTGCCGCTGGTCTTCGTGCGAGCGTGGTCCGGCCCGGCAGGGAGCAGCGTGCCTGCTTCTGTAGAGCAGGCCGGGATGGCGTTGGACTCGATCTCGTACCAGGGGCGGCTGTTGGATAGCGACGGTCATCCCGTCAACGGCAGCCGGGAGATGACCTTTCGCCTGTACACGCAGGCTGCCGGGGGAACGGCCATATGGTCCGACATGTTCCCGGTGCAGGTGGATGGAGGGTTGTTCAGCGTGAGCCTGGTGGTGCCGTCCGAGATCTTTGACGGGCGGGAGCTGTGGTTGGGGGTGCGGGTAGGAGGGGAGGCGGAGATGGCACCGCGCCAGTACCTGCAGCCTGTGCCATATGCACTGCACGCGGCCTCGGTCGCCGACGGCGCGGTGACGGCCGGAAAGATTGGAGAGCCATGCGCGGAGGGACAGGTGCTAGCACGGGTTGGCGAAGTCTGGTCCTGCACCGACGCCGAACTCGATCTGTCGCCGCCCCAGCGTGTCACGCACACGATCCAGATTCAAGGCCTGTCACTCGTTCCGATACAGGTCGACTTGCTCTCGTTGGGCATGTCTACCGAGGTCGATGTCTTTGTAGATGGGGCCGGCAACATTATCAAACTGCCGGGGACCGATCATTATGCCGATCTTGCCGTCGTATGCCTCGAGCCGTGCGGCAGTCTCAACGATTGGTATGAAGAGATCAGGTCAGGAACCACCACTCGGCGAGCCATCACCGTCGACTTGTGGAGTGACGATAGCAGCACCGTGGAGCAGACCTGGCTCCTGAGCGATTGCTGGCCTCACCAACTCGAAACTGTGTTGAGCGCGGACGGGCGCGACCTACTCGCCAAGTTCACGTTCGCCTGCGATGAGATCGAGTGGGAAATCCCTTGATGGACGACTCGCGATAGTGCGTGCACGTGAGGATCTTTTTTCAAACAGTGTTGGTAAATCTTGATCAAGGAGGTAATCACCATGAGTTGGAAAATTGTGTGCGATCTGCCCATGACATCGTATCAGGGCAATCAGGTCTTGGATGCCACGGCCTTTCACAACAATGCCCACGTCCTGGGCAGCGTTGCCACCCAGTCAGGCTATGTGACCTATCAGGGGGATGACGCGCAACTGGAGGTTCCGGTGCAGAACGACTCCCTCGGCCGGTTCGCCGCGCTACGTGTTCAGGCTCTCGTCAGGCCAACGGCGATCACGCGCCGGTACAACATTGTCGAAGGCTGGATGTCTTTTGCCTTCTTCATCGAGTCCGATGGCCGGTTGGCCGGCACGATCTATGACGGCCAGAACTGGATCGGCCCGGATAGCGGCTCTGTCACCGTCACGCCCAACCAGTGGGCGCGGGTCTCTTTCGAATACGACGGGGTGAGCATTGCCAGCCTGACGCTAAACGGTTCGGTCGTGGGGAGTAGGATCGACATGCCCGCCGGGATGCGACAGCCACAGGGACTCATCACGCTCGGCCATTGGCCTCAGAGCGACGGCCGCTACACGTTACAGGGCGACCTGGGGCACGTCAGGATCGAGCGACGTGACTATGAGGAGTTCTGGCACGACGGTATGCTCACTGCGCTATGTCGCCGCAGGTTGACGCCCCGGCAGGCCGACGCCATGCGCGAGATCGACTATCTGATCAAGTCGATGGAACCGGCCGAAAGGGAAGGGCTGCGCGAGTGCGCCAAAGCGCAGGCAGATCGCCTGCGGGCATTTCTCCACGATCTGCGGGTATGGAACCGGGGCGGGACGGTGCGTCTGCGCCGCCTAGGCGACGCGCTGCGCGCTGCGTGGTGTTGCATGCTCGATGCCCCCGCTGCCCGTGCGGCGCTGCTGGAGTACTTTCGCGCGATGGCCGGCACACCAGGTTCTGCGGATGGGGAGCGCTTCCGTGCTGCTGTGGAAGAGTTCCTGGCCATCGCCTCTATGTGCGCCAAGAACGGATATCCCTACGATCGCATCCGAGAGTTGTGCCTGGTCGTGTTCCCCGAGTTTTCGTCGTTTGAAGTCGATTTTCGCGAAATCGTCGAATCTGTTTGAGAAAGGAGATTACCATGCCTGCTAGAACCGATAAAGGCTGTGGGACGCCACAAGACGCCGAACGCAAAAAGGTCCACGAACGCCTCGTAAATTTGTTTGCCCCCGTCGTTTACTTTGATCCGCTAGAAAGGTTCTTCCCGGTGGATCTACCCACCACGATCCAGCACTCGTCGTTGTGGCGGGCTACTCCTGATGCCACCCCGCCAAGCACGCAGCGAGAGAAGGATGTGGGGCAAATCCAGCCGTCCAGCGATCTGCCCAATGCGACCCAGCACCACTACACTACCGTGGCGGGCACCGGTTCTGTGCTCAAAACGGTGGGTGGGTCTACTTTTTCACAACCGATCCCGCTTCTGGATCAAGTGTACAAGGCGTACAGGGACACGATCCAGGCCGAACTCGCCATCTATGGAACGGTGTGTAAAGCGAGCGAGGTGCCTAACAGCCACTTTTTCAAAGAGTCTACGCCGAACGATCCCCAGGTGGCGCACGCCATCGGCGAGGGGCTGATCGTCAGCTATACCATGTACTTTCCGGCGTGCGAGTCTTCCGAGTTCAACTCGGAGGGAGATTGGGCCGGGATCTCGCTGTTGTTGAAAGAGACGCCTACAAGCCTCCAGCAGCTCAACGATCCACAGCAGATCGGCAAGTTCCTGCCAGTGCTCGCTTGTTACTATCGCAAGACGGCCAGCGGAGCTCCTCCTGCCCCTCACTTTGTGGCAGGGGTTCACGGGTTCCGGAGCTGGAGCAAAGTCAGGCGTGGAAAGGACCAATCGGTGGGCCTGGATACCCACCCAATCGTCTACGTTTCCCAGGGGCGGCACAATTGTTACTACGAGCCTGGCGTGGCCAACATCCCGATCCTTTCTACGTGGGCTGCAAAGGCGGATGGGATTGAGGGTGGAACATATACGCCCGGGCCTGTCGATAATACGGTCGAGGGTTCTACTGACTGGGGGGATTTGTGGTGGGCGTATATACTGTTTCCCCCGCTGTTGCTTGTCGCGTCCTGTGCTACCGGCTGTAGCTTCCCGGTTGACTTTGATTCCACGGTGTCGTATAAATATCCCGATGTACAAGATCAGAACAAGGACAATGGATTTAACGGATTGCCAGGGGCCAAGGGATCATCCTATCCGCAGACGCCAGCCGGACAGGTGCCTGCGTCCGCCAGGCAGGTCTCCCTGAGACTTCACTACGTCGATCTCGACGATTCCCAGACAGCGGGTATCTGGGGGTATCCAGGCGCCTGGGGCGGCGCCACGCGGTTCACGTACAGGTACTTTATCAATGACGAGCCAATTAACGGCGATTGGGGTTACTACCAGGGAGCGCGCCGCCCGGCCCTGGGCGCTTGGTTTTTGTGGAATCTCTTCATCGACGACGTCTTTGGATGTGATGGAAATCCCTCGGTAACTCCAACACCAGTCTAGGATGGAGAAACCAGAACCTCGTCATGGAGGTTCCTATGGACAAAGTGAATCAGCGACAGGATTCGACGAGAACTGGCAACAAAAGCAAGTTGTTTTTCTTGATTTGCTGTGTGGCCTTGCTTTTCCAGCCAGTCGCTGCCCAAAAAACGATCGCTGCCGATTCTTACTCGTTCGATCCCAGCAGCAGCTCGCATCTGCAAACGAGCGGGACGTCTCTGCTCTCCGAGGACTTTGAGGATGTGCAAGCCCAGGGTTGGAACTACAACCCCGCCGGGTGGCAGATCATGGTCGACGGCGCCAGCGGCTCGCACGTCTGGTCGACCATCCCGTCCGGAACCGCCTACACATCCGCCGGCTCGGCGGCCTGGCACGACTATCGCCTCGCGCTGGAAGTACGCCGCCAGAACAGCGACGCCAACGTGTACTTTCGCCGGGCTGCAGGCAGCGGCTACGCGCTGAGGTTGGAATCTGGCCGGATCGTCCTGTGGGGCGAGTCCGGCGGCTCGTCGCAGGACCTCGACAGCGCCAGCCTCAGCCTGGGCACGACCTGGCACGACTATGCCATCGACGCCGTGGGAACACAGATCACAATCACAGTGGATAGCACCGTCGCCCTGACCTACACCAGCAGCGGCCCGGACTTTTCCGTGGGCGGCGTTGCCCTCGAGGCCTACGCCAACGACGGAGCGCGCTTCGACAACATCCAAGTGACCGACCTTGGTGAGGAGCCCGATCCCTGGGTGCAGACCAGTGGCCCACAAGGCGGCGTGATCCACACCATCGAGCTCCATCCCACCAATCCCGATATGGTCTTTGCCGGCGGGGCAGGCGGCGTGTTCAAATCCACCAACGGCGGTGCGTCGTGGGCGCCTCTGTCGCAATCCCTGCCCGCCAACGAACAGATCGAAGACCTGTTGATCGACCCTGATACGCCCCAGACCATGTACGCCTATGCTGCCTGGAAGCTGTACAAAACCGCCGACGGCGGGCAGGTCTGGAATCCCCTGTTTGGTGGGAGTTTGCTCAACTGCATGACGATGAGCCCCGATGACCCGACGCACCTGGCAATCGGCAGAGGCGACGGCTCGGTGTGGTACAGTGACAACGGAGGCACAAGCTGGAGCGACATCACCGCCGACCTGCCGGGCTATTCGATCAAGGACGTGGCCTTTGGCAGTGGCGACGAACTGTGGGTCGGTACAGACATCGTCAGCGGCGTGGGAAACGGCCTCCTGTACCACAAACCCGACGGCGATACGTCCTGGTACCCCGTCAACAACCTGGGGCAGGCCGCCTCGTCCGAAATCCACACCATCTTTGTCGACCCGCAGAATCGCGACGTCGTGTATGTCGGCTTGGCAGACAAAGACAATCACAAGTTCAACGCTACGAGCGATGTCTACCTGGTCAAGACGACCAACGGCGGCACGTCGTGGACGCCCCTCTACCTCCCCTTCACCGACGCCATGGTCAACGTCATGGGCCGAGCGTCCTCCGACACCATGCTCTACGTTGGCACGGGGGCCCAGGCCTTTCGCTCTGCCGACGACACGAACTGGACCTGGATCAGCCCATCGGGATTCAGCGGCGACATGGTCGACATTGCCGTCGACCCGCGCAACACGGACGTGCTCTACCTGCCCCGGCGAGCCTACGGCATTGTCAAGAGCGTCGATCGAGGCGCGAGTTGGACGCCCATCAACGATGGACTGTTGAACACTACCATCTCCCTCATTGACCTGGGCGATCCATCCGGCCGCACGCTCTACGCCGCTGCCATCAGCGGCGAGGGCACCTACAAAAGCACAGATTACGGCAACTCCTGGACCAACATCGCTGCTGGTGGCATCACCCACCCCTGGGCCGACGAGCTGGCGGTCAGCCCGACCGACCCTCAGACAATCTGGCAGGTAGCCGACGTGGGCCAGTTCTATGTGTCTCACGATGGAGGTATTTCGTGGACGATGACTATCGACCCCTTTCATGGATACGGCTTTCGCGCCGGGACGATCTCGGCGGCGGCGATCGCCCCCTCCGATCCCGACGTCGTTTATGCGGTCAAGAGTGGTTTTGGCATCTTCAAAAGCACAAACGGCGGCTGGACCTGGGAATTCCTGCCTCAGTCGGAAGTTGACTACACCTACAGCTTGGCCGTTCACCCTACCGATCCCGACGTGATCTTTAGCGGCTACAGCTCCAAACCCTTTCAGGATTGGGCCATGGTGCGACGCTCCACCGATGGCGGCGTCATCTGGACCACCGTGCTGAGCGTGCCCCATTCGAGCGGGATCACTTCGGTGGTCATCGATCCCCAAAATCCAAACACGGTCTATGCCGGCAGCACCGGCCCCTCGGAAGGTGGCGGGGGGCAGATCTACCGCTCGGTCGATGGCGGCGATACGTGGGCGCCGCTCAACCCGCACTTTACCGCACTCACCGTGTGGGGCCAGCCGCAGTTGATCGGCGATCCCTCTGCGCCATCGACAGCCTACGTCGGCACCTGGCTGGGCGGCACGTGGAAGACAACCGACGCCGGGCAGACCTGGACGCTTTTGGAGCAGGCTCCCCAGTCATCCACCGCCCTCAGCCTCGACCTGGCGAATCCCAACGTGATCTACGCCGCCGACCGCACGGCTCCCCTGGTCTGGAAGAGCTCGGACGGCGGGTCCGCGTGGACGGCCGTGGCCGATTTCAGTTCGGAGGGAGCGTTCCTGGTCAACCGCGTACTCGTCGTGGGTAGCTCGGTGTACGCTGCTACTTTTGGGCCGAGCCTTCACGACGGCAAGTTGTACCGCTCCGCCGACGGCGGAGCTACCTGGACCGACATCACCGATGGACTGCCGCGCAGCGTACTGGATGTATCGGTCGATCCCTCCAACGCGCAAATCATCTACGTCACCACTCATGTCTACGGAGCGTACAAGTCCACTGACGGGGGGGCAACCTGGTCCGAGATGATAAACTTTCCCGACATCGGCGGCTACGATATCGAGGTCGATCCCGCTTCTCCAAACATCGTCTACGCCGCCGGGTTGGGCGCGACGACGGTGCCCGATTGGGTCTTTCCGGGTGGCTACACGTTCACCGATCCTGCAGGTGTATACAAATCGGACGACGGCGGGCAGACCTGGAACCAGGTTCTGACCACCAGCAACGAATGCCGTGCCATTCGCATCCATCCCGACAGCCACAACCTGCTGTTTGCGTCCGCTCTCTCCGACGGATTCTTCGTCAGCACCAACGGCGGCGCAAGCTGGACGAACGTCATCGCTGGTCTGGATTCACGCAATCTGACCTCCGCCTGGGTAGCCGGCGACAAGGTGTACGCCGGCACGCAGGGCTTTGGCGTATACGCTGGCGACGTGAGTACCGCCACGGGTACGGTGACGTGGGCGGTGGCCCGCTCGAATAAGCCCATCCCTACCGTGCACAACTTCCAGATCCAGGTCGACCCGACAGATTCCGGCCGCATTTACGTGGGCGCGAACCCCGGCGGCCTGTTCCGCTCCGACGATGGCGGCGACACTTGGTCGGACAAGAACTTTCTCACGCCGAGCGTGGTAGTGGACGATCCCAAGCGCCAGGGATATTACACCTTTGCCATCAACCCCGCCGATCCAGACGAGGTGTGGGTGGGCACGTGGGGCAAGGGCATCTACAAGTCCTACGACGGCCAGGATTTCAACATTGGAGCCAGCGGCAACGACCGTGCCATATTCGGCAAGCACGTCAACGCCCTGGCGTTCCATTCCACTATGGGTGTGTTGGCCGCCACCGAGCAGGGAGTCTTTCACACCGCCGATGGGGGGGCGACATGGACGGACTGGAGCGCCGGGCTGGACACGCCGCAGGTGCGCACCCTGGGCGTATACACCGACGGCGCGGTGCTCTGCGGCACCGCCGGCTACGAGTTGTACCTGAGGCATCCAACAGACTCCCAATGGACGCAGTTGACGGCCCTCGGCAACTTTGGCCGTTTCTGGCCGATCTGGAACGACCGTCCACTTTATCAATACAGCACGCTGCTCTTCCACCCTAGTGATCCCAATACCATCTACTTTGGCACCTTTCCCTCGGGGATCTTCAAGAGCCTAGACGGCGGGGAAACCTGGCGCGAGTACAATGTGGGCTGGCTGAACGATGGTGTGTTTACGCTCGTCTTTCACCCTCAAAACACCGGCGTCGTTTACGCAGGCGCCTATAACGGGCTGAACCGCTCCCTGGATGGTGGAGCGCATTGGGAGAGGTGGGATAACGGATGGCCCGACGAGCAGTGGGTCTTTTCCATCGCCTTCGACCCGCGCGACCCCGATGTGATGTACGCCTGCTCCAAGAACGGCGAGAACGAAGGCACAGGCCGACCTGACTTTCACGGCACGGTCATGAAAAGCACGGATGGCGGAGAGCACTGGTTCTCTATCACTACCGGACTGGACGTCGGCCAGGAGTTCTACAAGATCATCGTGGACAAGTTCGAGCCCGATACGCTCTACCTGGCGACTCAACATCAAGGTGTGTACATAAGCTACGACGGTGGCTCGTACTGGGGTCCATGGAACGATGGCCTGACCAATCTATCAGCGGGTACCAACGGCAACAACGTCGCCAACATGATGGCCCTCTCAAATGATGGGCTGTACATATACTTTGGCAGCGCCGGCTCTGGGGTCTTTCGCCGTATGACGCTGCGCCTGGATCACCGCGTCTACCTGCCCCTGGTCACAAGATAATATGTCGTGTGGAGGTTGTTTCTATGTGGGATGGCAGTTCTGGCAGTTGTCATGGCCGAATAATCCGTCTATTCCATTCTGGTGTGACAGTAAACCTGAATTTGTTCTAGACAAGACTGTTGTGTCATCAAAGGCGATGAATGACCTGGGTTGAGCGCAACTGCCCAGGCCTTGTCTGGATCAAGATACGCGATGAATTCGGGTTCAGTGATGACCCAATGTCGCCGAGTCTCGATTCGCCCATGGTTCTTCTCAACCGTCTCGTGGAAATCGTGGTCGACATCCTTGAAGTTTGTTTCCTGTGCATAGGCAATGAGGTCTTGTACATCGCGATGCAAGTTGCCTTGGTTGCCCTTGAGCGCCAATACATAGTCGCCTCCCTGATCAATGATGGCTTGAGCAATCTCGGTCTGGCATCCCATTGCATCAATGGTGACGATACATCCATTGAGCGCCAGCAGACGCAGCAATTCAGGAATAGCTGTGATTTCATTCGATTTTTGTAACTACTCAGCCCTGCTTCGCAGTTGCCTTTCGCGACAAAAAGAGGAGGTCGGTGTCAAGGTTTTGCGCAATTCGCGAAATTGGCCTATACTTGGTGTGTCAAGGCCTATACTAACCCCTTATTCTATTCATAGGACAGCGTTGCGTTAGGAGGCATATGAAGACCGTCTTCGAAAGCTGTACACCTCGCCCCGAAGTCCTCAAGGGAGAACTGCGAGAGGAAATCTTTGCCGCCCGGCTCAAAGATGTCATCGAGGGCAACGCCGACGATGTCTACCAGAAACCCGCGATCTTCTTCGACAACACCTACCCCACTGAAGGGCTAAAGATTCTCCTCGGCGAAGCACTGGGTCGCCTGACCGGCGCCAAGCCAGGCAACAATGCCATCATCCGCCTGGAGACCGCCTTTGGCGGCGGTAAGACTCACAACCTGATCGGCCTCTACCACGCGGCCAGAGGACACAAGCCCGGGTCGGTATTCGTCGACGACTCACTCATCCCGGCTCCTGGCGCGATGCAGGTGATTGGGGTCGTGGGCTCTGATCTCCAGCCCAGCGACGGCCTCGATCACGGCGACGCAGTTACATACACCTTGTGGGGCGAACTCGCCTATCAGCTGGGTGGCGCGGCCGGATACGAGGCTCACGCTGCAGATGGTGACCGAAGTCGATCCGCGCCCGGCACTGGGCTGCTGGAAACACTGATCGGGGACGAGCCCACGCTGATTATGTTGGACGAGGTCGCGCGCCACCTGCGCGCGGCCAAGACCGTGCCCACTGCCACGGGCAAGTCTGACCTGGCGGAACAGACGGTCGCTTTTCTGATGTCGCTGTTTGAGTTCGCCGCCAGCAAGGAGCACGTGGTGGTGGTCCTGACGCTGGCCGACTCCCGCGACGCATT
>JAFGED010000048.1 GCA_016931785.1 Anaerolineae bacterium | reverse complement strand
TGCAGGCCCAGGTCGGCGCGCTGACGGTAGGCGGCATCCAGGCGTTCGTCTCGTATCTCATGTTCATGCTGTGGCCGATCCAGGACCTGGCGCGGGTGTACGCCGAGATGCAGCACACCATCGCCTCGGCCGAGCGCGTCTTTTCGCTGGTCGACGCGGTGCCGGAGGTGGTGGACCGCGAGGGCGCGGTCGACCCCGGCACGATCCGTGGCGACATCGTCTTCGACGGCGTCGATTTCTGGTACGAGGAGGATAACCCGGTGCTCAAAGGTTTCTCGCTGCGCGTCAAGCGCGGCGAGACCATCGCGCTGGTGGGGCCGACGGGTGGGGGCAAATCGACCATCGTCAACCTGGCGTGCCGCTTCTACGAGCCCAAGGCGGGCACGATCCGCATCGGTGAGCGCGACTATACCGAGCTTAGCTTGCACGCGATCCAGTCGCGCGTCGGGGTGGTGCTGCAGACGCCGCACCTGTTCTCCGGCACGATCCGCGAAAACATCCGCTACGGGCGGCTCGATGCCACCGACGACGAGATCGAAGCGGCGGCAGAGCTGGCCGGAGCGCACGATTTCATCGTCACCCTTGAGAAGGGGTACGACGAGGAGGTGGGCGAGGGCGGCGTGCTGCTCTCGGTGGGACAGAAGCAGCTCGTCAGCCTGGCGCGCGCGGTCCTGGCGCAGCCCGAGATCTTTATCATGGACGAGGCGACCAGCTCGGTCGATACGCTGACCGAGGCGCTGATCCAGAAGGGGATGGAGGTGCTGATGCAGGATCGCACCAGTTTCGTCATCGCCCACCGGCTGAGCACCATCAAGCGCGCCGACCGCATCCTCGTCATCGAGGACGGGCACATCCAGGAGATGGGCTCCCACGCCGAGCTGTTGCGCCAGCAGGGGCACTACTATCGACTGTACACCAAGCAGTTCCGCCAGGAGTTGGAGGCGGAGTACGACGTGTTCAAGGAGGCCGCCCCGGCGGCAGCGCAGCCGATGGCGGTGTAGGTGGATTAACGAATAGGCGAGTCAGCGAATGGGCGAATGAGTCGCGAGATGGTGGAACAACGAAGGCTAGATTCCGAAAATACGAACCAGAGGATTTCCTACGCATTCGTGATTTTCTTGTGGGTACCTATGGGGCTTTTGAAAGACCCTTAAATTGGAAGATTGATCACTGGAACTGGGCGCGGTTATCATCCGGGTGACATGTTTGCCGACGACGTTGAGAAGAACATCCGTTTTTGGGAAGACGCCACCGGTATCTGGGAGAGCGGCGAAGGCGAGATCGTGGGCGCCGTGAATGTCGAGGCGCCGCGGTATGGCGCGGCCTATTTCCAACGTCATCCTGGGTATAGTATTGCCCTCGAAAAACTATCACAACCGCGAAGATTTTTGGGACACGGATTTCACGGATAAACACGGACGGGGATTTTTTTTTCAATCCGTGAAAATCCGTGTTCATCCGTGTCCAAAGAGATTCGGTTGCGGCAGGAGGCCGCGCTATGCTTTCCTCCTTGAAGAGATGCTCGACTATGCGGAGGCGACCCTGGCCGACGGGGAGAAAGACGCGTTATGCATCTGGGTCTATGATCACGACGAACCGTTGCAGGCCTTGCTCCAGGAGCGAGGGTACGTTCGGGATGTGGAGCACCCAGGGCACGATTCAGCGTTTGTCATCACAGAGCTGCCGGAAGTGGTTCTGCCGGATGGATACGTCGTCCGGTCGATGGCCCAGGGGGGCGACGTCGCGCTGAGGTGCAAGGTCCAGGGATTGGGCTTCGATCACCCGGACCCGTCCGAGTGGACCACCGTTCCAGAGTACAAGCAAGTGCAAGAGGCGCCGGACTATCGGGAGGATTTGGATCTCTACGTCAAAGGGCCTGATGGTGCGTACGTCTCCTGCTGCATCGTGTGGTACGACGCGTACAATCGGATGGGTATATTCGAGCCGGTGTGTACCCATCCCGATTTTCGGCGCCAGGGGTTCGGAAAGGCGGTGGTGATGGAGGGCGTCCGCCGGGTCGCCGCCCTCGGCGCGGAAAGGGCCTGGGTCGGTTCGGGGCTGCCGTTTTACGAGGCGATTGGGTTCGAGAGAAGGTACGTCGGTTATGACTGGACGAGAGGGTTTTAGCAGTTTGATGAAGGAGGACGGTTGTGAGTGAGCGGATGATCGCCTACTGCGGCGAAGTCTGCACGACCTGTTCGGCCTACGTCGCCACGCGCAGCGGCGATCCGGCGGCACTGCAGCGTGTGGCCGACGAGTGGAACGCGCGGGACGGAACCTCTCTCGCGACGGAGGACTGCGTGTGCGATGGCTGCCTCGAAGAGGGCCGTCGCATCGGCTACTGCCGCACGTGCGCGGTGCGCGCCTGCGCCATCGCGCGCGGGCTGGAGAACTGCGCCCACTGCGACGACTATGGCTGCGAGAAGCTGGTCGTGTGCTTTGAGCACTCAGCCGAGACCAAGGTCGTGCTGGATGGGATCAGGCAGCGTTTGCAAGAGGGCTAGCGGAGGCGATGGCTCGAGCGTGGTGGAGACTTGGCCGCAAAGAGCGCAGAGGGGAATAATGACCATCGTGGACACGTATCCGGCTTTCCGGGAATTTTGGGCGGAGGCGCAGCACTGGCCGGCGAGCGAGCAAGTCGAAGGCTGGGCGTCGGCGTATATGGCACAGTGGCCGGAACTCTTGGAGAAGCAGATCGCTTGCTATGCCGAAGATGACGTGGACTGGCAGCAGATCGCGCGCGAGCGGGTGTTCCCGGCCCTCGGCGAGCGGCTGCCGGCGATGGAATTGGCCCATCGGAACCTGCTCGGCGTTTGTGCTCCGGCCTATGCGGCGGCCCGCGAGCGATTGGGGTTCGAGAGCGATGTGATCTTTGTGCTCTACGTGGGAGTTGGTTGCGGCGCGGGCTGGGCCTCGACCTATGGGCAGACCCCGGCGGTGTTCCTGGGTCTGGAGAACATCGCCGAGGAAGGCTGGACCAGCCCTGGCGTGCTCAGCGGCTTGCTCGCCCACGAGATCGGCCACCTGGCGCATTTCCACTGGCGGGCACGGCGCGGCTTGACTAATGGCGCGGGTCCCTGGTGGGACCTCTACGAGGAAGGTTTTGCCCAACGCTGCGAGCACGTGACGCTTGGCGCGGAAACCTGGCACATGGCGCGCGGCTCGGGTTACGCCGCTGATTGGCTCGATTGGTGCCGGGAGAATTTAAGTTGGCTCGCCGCCGAGTATCTGCGGCGCGTGGATGCGGGCGAGGACATCCGCCCGTTCTTTGGCTCCTGGTTCGAAATCCAGGGGCGCAAGCAGTGCGGCTACTTTCTCGGGCACGAACTCGCCAAACGGCTGGAAGCCGGTATGGGCTTGCAGGAGATCGCTGTGCTTGAAGATATCGATGGGCGGGTGCGGCTGCTCTTGGAGAAAATAGCCCAGGCTGTCTCGAAGGGATAGCCGCCGCCGATCTGGACATTGAAGCAGCCAAATCGGCAATTTGAGTGAGCGGAGGTGGATTATGGCGGCGTTTACTAACCGACCCTACGCAGGTGATGCAGACCTGCAAGCGATGATCGATCTACTTGTTGTGGCCAGACCATCCGGGCACATCGCGGACTATCCGGGCATTGTTGATTTGCGGGAAATGCTGGAGACTGCCGAGACGCAGGCGAACACGTCCTTGTGGAGGGATGGAGATGGGCAGCTAGTGGGTTTTGCTATCGTGCACCCGGCGCACGGCAACCTGATTTTTGAGATCGCGCAAGCTCGTGACGGCGACCTGGCGGCGCAGATGGTTGCCTGGAGTGTGGAGCGCGTGCGCAATGCCAGACGGGAGTCCGAGGAACCGGCCAGTCTGCAGATGAGTTGTCGCGACGATAATCTCGGGCGCGTTGCACTTTTGGAACAACTCGGCTTTGTGCGGCAGGAGCAGTACACGCTGCACTTTGCCCGCGCGTTGAGCGATCCCGTCCCTGAGCCACAGGTGCCGGAGGGGTTTGGCATCCGCCACCTCGCAGGCGAGCACGAGGTCGAAGCCCACGTCGCGCTGCACCGCGCTGCGTATGGTACGGAGAACATGACCGTCGAGGAACGGCTTTCCTGGATGCACACGCCTGGCTACGACCCGGAGCTAGACCTGGTCGCCGTTGCGCCCGATGGCGCGTTGGCAGCGTACGTGTTTTGTTCGATCAGCGAGGAGGAGAACGCCCTCATCGGACGGAAAGACGGCTACACCGATCCAGTGGCGACGCACCCTGCGTTTCAGCGGCGAGGGCTGGCGCGGGCGCTCCTGCTGACGGGGTTTCGCTTGCTGAAACAGCGTGGCGTCGAGACCGCTCGCATGAGCACCGGCAGTTGGAACGTGGCGATGCAGCGCGCGGCCCGGTCGGTGGGCTATCGCGCGGCATCAAAGACGATCTTTTTCGAGAAACCGGTTTTGCAAGACGCTTCCGGCGTCACGAGAGGCAGCATACGATGAAGACACACAGTGACCAAAATTCGGAGGCGGGGACCCTTCCCCGCGACCTGGGTGATGGCTTGCTCCTGCGGCATGCTGAGCCGACGGACACGGACGCCCTGGCCGATTTCAACGCCCAGATCCATAGCGAGCGCGATGCCAGCGAGCCGGAAATGGGCATTTGGGCCTGGACGCGCGACCTGATGTCGGGGACGCATCCCACCTTCCGCCCCGGGGATTTCACGCTGGTGGAGGATACGCATGCGGGGTCCATCGTCTCTTCGCTCAATCTCATCTCACAGACCTGGGCCTACGAGGGGATTCCGTTCAAGGTCGGGCGGGTGGAGCTGGTGGGCACCCACCCGGACTACCGGCGCAGGGGCTTGATCCGCGCGCAGTTTGAGGCGGTCCACCGCTGGAGCACCGAGCGCGGTGAGATGGTGCAGGTCATCACCGGCATCCCTTGGTACTATCGCCAGTTTGGCTACGAGATGGCCATGACGAAAGGAGGCGGGCGGCTGGGTTACAGGCCGCACGTGCCTCAACTGAAAAAGGGCGAGAGCGAGCCGTATCGCGTGCGTCCTGCGACCGAGGTCGACCTCCCATTCATCGCCGAGCTGTACGACCGCGCGGCAGAGCGACAGCCCGTTCATTGCCTGCGCGACGAGGCGCTTTGGCGCTACGAGCTGCGCGGTCACAGCGAGGGCAGCTTTGGCAGGCGGCTTCTGCGCGTGGTGGAGACGGTGAGCGGAGAGCCAGCAGGATTCCTGGCGCACTCTGACGGGTTGGGAGACAAGGGAATATGGCTTTCGATTTACGAGTTAAAGCCGGGCTTTTCCTGGTTGGCGGTGACGCCGAGCGTCATCCGCTACCTGTGGGCCACCGGAGAGGCGTACGCCGCCCGCGACCAGAAAGCGTGTGAGACGTTTGGGTTCGGCCTGGGAGTGGAGCACCCGGTTTACGCCGTGTTTGCCGACCGTCTCCCACACATCAACGATCCGTATGCCTGGTACGTCCGGGTGGCGGACGTGGCCGGGTTTCTGCGCCACGTCGCGCCGGCGCTCGAGCGGCGGCTTGCGGAGTCGGCCGCGGCGGGGTACACCGGCGAGATCGAGGTCGGTTTCTATCGCTCTGGCCTGTTGCTGAGGTTTGGGCAGGGACGGTTGGCGGAGGTCGTGGACTGGTCTCCCGATGCGGAAGATTCAGGCGACGCCGTTTTCCCAGATCTGACGTTTCTGCACCTCCTGTTTGGCCATCGTGCTTTTGACGAGTTGCGGCGCTTTTTCCCCGATTGTGGGATCAATATCCACAGCCTTGCGCGCGGCGACGAGGTGCGCGCCGTGCTAGAGGCGTTATTTCCCAAGCGGCCATCACACGTGTGGGGGATTCGTTGATGATTGAGAGGTGAGAGGATGATTCTCGATCTGCTGAGAAAACGGTTCAGCGTGCGCAGGTTTCGGGATCAACCTGTTCCTGACGACGTGCTGCACGAGATTCTGGATGCGGGCCGGCTTTCGCCTTCGGGCGGCAACGAGCAGCCGTGGCTCTTTGGTGTGGTCACCGACCCGGCCTTGATCGCTCAGATCGCGGAGGCCGCACGTGGGCAGATGTGGATCGCCAAAGCGCCGCTGCTGATCGTCCTGTGCGTGACCATCGTCACGGACGAGCGGGGCGGGCGAGATATCCAGGTCCATCGCTATCCGGAGTATGCCGATATTATCACGCAGATGGACAAGGGGCTTTACTCCGCTTTGAATCAGGAGGAGCACCAGACCAAGATCGCGGGCGCGCACATGGCCCTGGCCGCGCTGGAACGCGGCGTCGGCTCCTGTTGGGTCTCGCGCTTTGAGGTGAGACGAGTGGCCGAGCTGCTCCACCTGCCCGAGGGAACGATCCCAGCGGAGATATTGGTCTTGGGTTATCCCGAAGAGGTGCGGAAGCCTGCCGGGAAAAAGAGCCTGGACGAAGTGGTGTTTGACAACACATTCGAGTGAGATCGGTTGAGGCAGAATTCTGGACGAGGGCAATATCTCACCACTGATACACAGAGAAAAAGCAAAACCTCTGTGTACTCGGTGTTTCCGTGGTGAGTTTAGCTCGTTGGTCTGGGGCGGATCTTCGCTATATGGTTACTCTTGGAGGAATGGATGAAGGGCTCGCCAAGACAATATCAGACCTTGCTGACCACCTACGTGAAATGGGGGAGTTAGGCACGCATGCCACTGCCCACACAAGTAGATAAAAGGAGATGCAGTCAATGAGGTCTTCAGAAGAGCTTATTCTCAATGCAATCTATGCAAGAAGAAGCATCCGCAAGTTTATTCAGGGCAAACCCGTTGAAAGAAATAAGCTTGAAACGCTGTTGAGGGCAGCAATGGCAGCCCCGTCGGCTTGCAATATCCAACCTTGGGATTTCATCATCATCGAAGATGAAGAGAGCATACGGGCGCTACAGGACGGTATAGACCAGTATGCAAAGTATAATCCAACCGTAATCATTGTCATCTGTGGGAATAACGAGTTTATCCCCTGGAAAGATTATGGGGTCGTGGATTGCGCGTGTGCGATGGAAAACATCATGATAGCCGCCCCCGCAATTGGTCTGGGGACAGTGTGCATTGGTGGATTTGATCGGCGAAAAGTCAAGGAGCAATTAGCAATCCCAGAAGACATAGAAGCGGTTGGGATGTTATATGTTGGATATCCTGATGAAGAGAAGCAGCCAAGAACCAAGTATATCGAAGAAGCGGTGCACTGGGGCAAATACGACGGGAAACGAACGAGGAAACCACGACCGGGAAATATCTTGGAATTTGGTCCAGAAGCCTCTTTGTGAATGCGGGTGGCGTGGCTGACGATGAATTTTCGGAGGGAGGACAAGGAGACATCGGAATATGGAGTTTGAAGAGCTGAAACGCATCGCCGCTTCCGTCGGCGAGCGGGAGGGGTGGGACTTTTCGCGGGTGCGGGACGCGCGCGAGCCCGCGCCCTGGGATTACCTGGACGTGGTGCGGCGCTACCTGCAGCCCGCCGACCGCGTGCTCGACGTGGGCACCGGCGGTGGGGAAAAGCTGCTCTCGCTGGCCGCTTGCTTCGACTCGGCGGTGGGCGTCGACGCCAGCCCAGAGATGATCGCGACGGCGTGCAAGAACGAGGCCGCGGCGCAAACGGACAAGGTCTCTTTCGAGGTGATGCGCGGCGAGGCGTTGCAATTCCCGGATGGCGCGTTCGACGTCGTGCTGAACCGGCACTGCACGGTGGACGTGGGAGAGACGTTCCGCGTGCTGCGGCCCGGCGGCTATTTCGTCACCCAGCAGGTGGGCGCGCGCAACACGCACAACATTTGCGCGCTGTTTGGCTGCGGGGTGGGCGGCGAGTACGACGCGCCCGACCTGTTCCAGGAGCTGGATGCGCTCACCGAGGCCTTCCGGCGGCTGGGCTGTCGCGTGGTGTGCGCTGCCGAGTACGACGTGCGCTACTGGTTCCTCGACGTCGAGTCGCTGCTGTTCTGGTTCCAGGCGATTCCCATGCCGGAGGATTTCGACATCGAGGCCCACTGGCGCCAGGTGGATCACGTCATCGTCGAGTTCGGCACGCCGCGGGGCATCGAGACGAACGAGCACCGGGAGCTGTTGATCGTGCAGAGATAGGGGGAGTAGGTCGGATTGGCAATCCGACCTACTCTATTCCGAAAATAAACGGCCTGGATTTCCCCCCCACCTAACCTCCCCCAAGGGGGGAGGGACTGGCTGCCCCCCTCCCTCGGTGGGAGGGGGCGCGTGGGTACACGCGAGGGGGAGGGGGGGCGCGCAAGTGTTTTCGTTCTTGGTGGAGACCCAAAGGGTCATGAGCACTGCCTCCGTTTTTTCAGAGGGAAGGATGAGCAAAAGACAACTGGCTTTGCTGTTCACCAGCAACCTGGTCATGATGACGGTGGGGGGTGGGATAGCCTCTCTGGCGCCCGTGTACGCCATTGACCGGTTAGGCGCAGACCCTGGCGCGGCGGGTTTGTTTATGTCCTTCGCTTTTTTTGGGCTGGCCGCGGGGACGCTCGCTGCCGGGTGGCTATCGGATAGATTCCAGCACCGGAAGGTGTTCTTCACCGCCATCACCGTGGTGGATTGTGTGGTTATCTGGCTAATGGGGCGCTTGCCGACCTTTACCCACCTGGCCGTGGTGATGGCCCTCGATTGGTTTCTGGGCGGGATAGCGCTGACGATGTTGAGCATCCTGGCCGGGCTCTTTGCCGCACCGTCGGAGCGGGGCCGGGTCTTTGGCATCCTATCGCTGACCGGGAGCCTGGGCGCGCTGCTCAGCATGGGGGCCGGGGTCATCGTCGATTGGCAGGGCTACCGGGCGATGTTCACCGCTGCTGCGCTCGCCAGCCTCTGTAACCCGCTGGTCGGCCTGCTATTGAAGGACAAGACCGTTGCACGGAGCGAGCGGAAGGATGCGTCGTCCGGTGGGTGGCTGGCGGGCCTGGGCGGTAGCTTCTTTCTGCTGCTTGCTGGCAGGCTGGCGGCCACGGCGGCCCAATTTGTGGGCGCATTGAGCCGGACGCTGGTGATGGACGAGATGGGCTTTACCGCCACGGAAATTACGAGCGCGGCGGCCGTGGGCGGGGCCGTCGCGCTGGGGCTTTCGCTGCTGGCCGGATGGCTGTCGGATCGCGTCGGCCGCAAGTGGCTGTTGGCCGTCTGCTACTTTGGCGGTGCGGCGGGGTTAGTTGTGCTTGTGACGGCCACGTCCCTGGCTCACTTTTGGACGGTCGCCATTTTGCTGTCTCTAATAGGTTACGTCGCTAGCGGCATCGGCTCGGCCCTGGTGACCGACCTGGTGCCGCAGGAATCGCTGGGCAGGGGCCTCTCCTTGTTCAGCGCGATGGGCTGGATCGGCGGGATCGTCGGATACGCGAGCACGGGGTACGCCATCGAAGGTATCGGGTTGGCTCTGACCATGGTGGCGGGGGCGCTGGTGACGTTGGCGGCCGTCGCGCTGCTGGTGCCTATTCATGTTGACAGGGGTTAGGGATGTGGTATAGTTGTCGTCGGCTGGCGGCCTAAAAAACGATAGCGCCGATTTTCGCCTCAGCGAAAATCGGGAGCAGGAACGCCATACCAGTCCTCGAGGCACCTGCTTATTTTTGAGCGTGTGTTGCGACGCGGTCAGAGATAAGTGGGTGCCTTTTTATTGTCAAGGCTGTATTTGAAATCCGATACCACCGATGAGGAGTCTGTAAAATGCTACACAGAAAGTCTCCACTATTCAACCGCCTGTACGAGCAGATCAACGAAATGCCCGTCATCGACTGCCACGAGCACTTGACCGGCGCGGAGGCGCGGCCGCCCTACAAGGAACCCATCGCGGCGCTGTTCACCAGCTACGTACTGCACGATTTGCAGTCGGCGGCTTTCGGCGTCAGCGACAGGGACGTTGCCCGGCTGGAGGACCACGAGGTCTCCACGGACGAGAAATGGCCCTTGCTTGAAAAGCTGTGGCGCGCTACCGAGCACACCGCCTACGCCCGCGTGACCAAGCTGGTGCTCAAGAACGTCTACGGCGAGGACACGCTGACCCGCGAGGCGCTGGATCGCGTGGCCGAGAAGCTGGCCGATCAGACCGAGGAAGTCTACTTCCGCACCATCGACGAGGCCAACATCCGGGCGATGCTGGTCGATGTGCTGTGGTGGCTGCCGGTGGACAAGTTCCTGAGCGGCGAAAAGACCTTCTCCGAGAAGTGGCGTCCGTTGGCCTCGCTGACGTCGCTGCACCAGACCACGTTCACGCATGAGAGTCTGGCTTGGTATGGCCGGCTGGCGGATATGCACATCACCTCGCTGGACGAGTGCCTGGAGGCGATGTTCGTTATCATCCAGCGCTGCGTGGAGCGCGGCGCGGTGGGGCTCAAGGATCAATCGGCCTACAATCGCACCCTGGCCTACGAGCTGCCCACCACAGCGGAGGCGGAACGGATATTCAATAGCATTTTGGCCGACCCCCGCAGCTTTCCGGGCTGGCCGGAGGGCAAGCCGTTGAACGATTATCTGTTTCATCAGTTTATGCGTTTCGCCCGCGAGCTGGATCTGCCGGTGCAGCTGCACACGGGGCACATGGCGGGCGTCTATAACCGTGTGGATAAGGCCAACGCCGCGCATCTGGCATCGGCGCTGGAACTGCATCGCGAGGTGCGCTTTGATCTCTTTCACGGCAACTGGCCTTATCTGGGTGATCTGCTCTTCCTGGGCAAGAACTATCCCAACGTGGCGCTCGACCTGTGCTGGCTGCACATCATCGAGCCCGACTATGCCGCCGAGCTGCTGGAGCGGTCGGTGATGGTGCTGCCGCACGCCAAGGTGCACGGTTTTGGCGGCGACTATGGAGATATGCCCGAGTTTGTCGCTGGGCATCTGCAAATCGCGCGGGAGAACATCGCCGGGGTGCTGGCGCGCCTGGTCGAGCGCGGGTGGCTGGAGGAGGAAGAGGCGCTGCAACTGGCCGCCGACTGGCTGTTCAACAACCCCAACCGGTTCTTCAGGCTGGGGTTTGAGGAGGTGCGCGTCGCGTGAAGCGTGAGGCGTGAACGATGGTCAGCCGGTGAAGCTGGGCGGGATCGGCGGCGTGGTGGCGCTGCCCGAGTGGCGCGGGCGCGGTCTGGGCACGGCTACGCTGGAGCGGGCGGCAGCCTTTATGCAAGATGAATTGCAGGTCGCCTTCGGCCTGTTGATATGCGGCCCGGATATGGTCCCGTTCTATCGCAGACTGGGTTGGCAGGTCGTTGAGGGGCCGTTGACCTTCGATCAGCCGGGCGGCAAGGTGGTGTTTGACGAGGTGACGATGGTGCTGCCGTGTGCGGAGCAGGAATGGCCGAATGGAGAGATCGACCTGTGTGGGTTGCCGTGGTGAGGGTTTGCTAAAGCGCAAGGATAGAAATCTGATGAACAAGATCGTGTCCCGCAGCCTGCTCGCCATTTGCAAAAAGTACTGGGTGGCCCTGACAGCTTTCCTGGCTGGGGGTATCCTGCAGGTTTTGGTGGGGCTGAGCGCCGTGAGCTACTTTCAGCGGGTGCTGGATGGTATCGCCTCGGCCGGCGAGTTTTCGGAGCTTTCCGGCGTGCTGCTGTGGTTCGCCGGCCTGACGCTGGCCAATCACGCGCTCATCTACCTGGAAGGATACCCGCGGAGCATCCTCAACCACGGCGCGTATCTGTGGGCCAAGCTGCGGGCGATGAAAAAGGTCGCCGGGATCGACTTTTTAGCATACCAGGACCTGGGCACGGGGCAACTCATCCAGGTCATCGAGAACGGCGCGACGGCCACCAAGAACATCCTCAACGGGTTTTACCTGAACACGCTGCGGGCGTTCATCCCGCAGTTCGTGATCGCGCTCGCCTTTGTGGGCTACTACGACCGGACGCTGTTCGTCATCGTGCTGGGGGCCTATGCGCTTTTGTTTCTGCTGTCGAATCGCCTGATGGTCGCCCTGCGGCGCGAGGTGGATAGGATGCTGGCAAAGCAGGAGAGTTTTGCCAAGTTCTCCGTCCGCGGCTTTATGGAGCTGGTCGTCTTTCGCGTCAACAGCCGGTTTGGGAGGGAATTGGAGCGCGTGCGGGGAATCTCGGACGAGATCGTGCGCTCGCGGGCCAAGATGTACCTGATCCAGGAGTTGTTCTTTACCGGGTTTGCCGTGCTGGTGTTCCTGCTAGAGATCGGGGTGATCGTCCAGCAGGCACACAGGATCATCGCCGGCACCTCGACCATCGGCACGCTCGTCGCGCTGGTGATGTTCATCCGCGAGGTGTGCTCGCCCATCTCCCATTTCAGCATCGCCTACGCGAGTTACAAGGTCGAGATGGTCGCCTTCAAACGCTTTGGCGAGTTCCTGGCGCTGCCCGAGGACGCCGGGCTGGGGACGGGCCGCGACATTTCAATCGACAAGGGAGAGATCGCGTTTGAGGACGTCGCCTTTTCCTTTGGGGA
>JAFGED010000360.1 GCA_016931785.1 Anaerolineae bacterium | reverse complement strand
TTTGGGGGCGGCAGCCCCCAAGGGCTTTTCCCTTAAGAAGCCCCGGCGCTTTGCGCCGGGGAGCTTCACTGTTTCGTGTCAATTCGTGAGATTCGTGGCAAGCTTTGCCCAAAATTGAATCGCCAAAGCGCAAAGGAAAAAAGCTCGGCGTTCGGGCGGGCACGCCTTGACGGGGAGACTGTCTAGAACCGAAGAAGCGAAATGAACGCGCAAGCATCCGCCGGCAATAAACTGCGAGTGTGGTACCGCCAACCGGCGCAGGCGTGGAACGAGACCCTGCCCGTGGGCAACGGGCGGCTGGGGGCGATGGTCTACGGCGGCGTGGCGCAGGAGCAGCTGGCGCTGAACGAGGACACGCTGTGGTCCGGCCGCCCGCACGACCACACCAACCCCCAGGCGCTGCCCCACCTGGCCCAGGTGCGCGAGCTGATCTTTGCCGGTCGCTACGCCGAGGCGCAGGAGATGTGCGACCAGCACCTGATTGGGGTGCCGGCCAACCTGCAGGCCTACCAACCGCTGGGCGACCTGCGGCTGCGCTTCCCCGGCCACGCATCGGTGACCGACTACCGGCGCGAGCTCGACCTGGAGGACGGCGTCGTCCGGGTGAGCTACCGGGTGGGCCAGGCCACCTTCCGCCGCGAGGTACTGGCATCGGCCGTCGATCAGGTCATCGCCGTGCGCCTGACGTGCGACCAACCCGGCAAGCTCTCGCTGGAGGTCTCGCTTGCCTCGCCACATCCACACGAAATCGTATCGCAGGACGGCAGCCTGGCCCTGACCGGGCAGTGGGTGGGCGACGGCGAGAGCCGCGGGCTCGTCGCAGGAATGGAGGGGCCGGGCATCCGCTTCCAGGCGGCGCCGGCTGCGCAGGTCGAGGGCGGGAAGGTGAGCGCGACCGGTGAAAGCCTGCGTATCGAGAACGCCGACGCGGTGACGCTGCTCCTGGCGGCAGCCACCGGCTACCGCGATCCGCAGGATATCTCCGGCGACCCGGCCGCACTGTGCGCGGCGCATCTGGCGCAGGCTGCCGGCAAGCCGTACGCCGAACTGCGCGCAGCGCACGTCGCCGACTACCGCGCGCTGTACGGCCGCGTCCAGCTCGACCTCGGCGGCCCGGCAGATGACCGCCCCACCGACGAACGGCTCCAGGCCGTCGCGCAAGGCGCGATAGACCCCGGCCTGGAGGCGCTCTACTTCCACTACGGGCGCTACCTGCTGATCTCCAGCAGCCGCCCGGGGACGCAAGCGGCGAACCTGCAGGGCATCTGGAACGAGAGCCTCGCCCCACCCTGGGGCAGCAAGTGGACGATCAACATCAACACAGAGATGAACTATTGGCCCGCCGAGGTGTGCAACCTGGCCGAGTGCGTCGAGCCGCTCGTCGACATGGCCGAGGCGCGCGTCCCCACAGGGCAGGCCATCGCACGCGCCCACTACGACTGCCGGGGCTGGCTCCTGCACCACAACACCGATATCTGGGGCGCGGCCGCGCCGGTCGATGGCGCCCAATGGGGACTGTGGCCCAACGGGGCGGGCTGGCTGTGCCAGAACCTGTGGGAACACTACCTCTACAGCGGCGACCGCGCCTTCCTGGCGCGCCTCTACCCCACGCTGAAAGAGGCGGCGCTATTCTACCTCGATTTCCTGGTCGAGGAGCCGCGTCACGGCTGGCTGGTCACCTGCCCGTCCATATCGCCTGAGAACCAGTTCCGCACCGCCGATGGACAGGAGGCCGCCATCTGCGCCGGGCCGACGATTGACGTCTCCATCATCCGCGACCTGTTCGCCCACTGCATCGAGGCCGGCCGCCTGCTGGACGTGGATCAGGACCTGCGGGCGCAGATGGAACGCGCGCTGGACCGCCTGCCGCCCTACCAGGTCGGCAAACACAGCCAGTTGCAAGAGTGGCTGGATGATTTCGACGAGGTCGAGCCGGGCCACCGCCACATCTCCCACCTGTACGCCCTCTACCCCTCGGCGCAGATCACGCTGCGGGGCACCCCCGATCTAGCAGAGGCAGCGGTCAAGACGCTGGAGCGGCGCTTGTCTCACGGCGGCGGTCACACCGGCTGGAGCGCCGCCTGGCTCATCGCGCTCTGGGCGCGGTTGGAACGGCCCGAAGAAGCACACGGCATGCTGCAACAACTGCTGCGCAACAGCACCTTCCCCAACCTGTTCGACACCCACCCGCCCGACGTGTTCCAGATCGACGGCAATTTTGGTGCCACGGCCGCGATCGCCGAGATGCTGCTGCAGAGCCACGCGGGCGAGATCACCCTCCTGCCCGCGCTGCCGCAGGCGTGGCCCCATGGCCACGCGCGCGGCCTGCGCGCCCGCGGCGGATTCGAGGTAGACGTGCGGTGGCAAGAGGGCAAACTGGCGCGCGCCGTGCTCCGCGCCGGGCGGGACACCACCTGCCGCGTCCGCGCGGGCCTGCCGTTCGAGGTCTCTTGTGACGGCCAAGCGATCTCGGCGCATCGGCCCGAGGCGACCGTGGCCGAGTTTGCAGCAAACGCGGGCAGATCCTACATCATCACACCGGCGTGAGCAACCTCCTTGGGTGTATTTGTTCCTTGGGGCGTATACGCTGCTTGTGAGGAAATGGTATTACCAAGGTGCAGTTTGGGCGCAAGCCCAAACTGCCGAGGTGCATTTGCTGCTGTCTGATGAACGCTAAAGCGTGTGTTATGCCTA
>JAFGED010000359.1 GCA_016931785.1 Anaerolineae bacterium | reverse complement strand
GGTTTGGAACCGGGCTCGGCTTTTCGCCAAGCCTACCAGGGGTGGCCCCTTCTTGCAAGTCAGCCTAAATTTGCCAGAGTCCAGTTATTGAGAAGATACCTATCGTGAAAGTAACTACTCAGGCTATTCGCCCGAGCAGTCTCCCTCGCTCGAAAAAGGGAGAGATGGGGGTTTGGAGAGCGGCTGCGCCGCCCTCACACCCCCCGTCTTCCCCTACTTATTGAGAAGATACCTATCGTGAAATAACAAAAACCCGGCGCTCCGTATCGGTCTGGAGTGCCGGGTCGCCTTGCAGGCCAACGTCACGATCCAGACCCATGGTCCGGCTTCTTGCTGGCCTTCTTCAGCGCGACTTGCCAATCGCGCGCGGTTCCCAAATTGCGGCTGTGTCCTCGTTCGTCGCTCATCCCATTTCCCCTCAAGCTCGCTCAAACAAAAAAGCGGCTCTCCATTTAATCTGGAGAGCCGCTGCTCGCTGCTTGCTTACCGGGCAACAAAACTATCCAGACTAAGCGTCCGGCTTCTTGCTGCCCTTCTTCAAAGCGTCTAGTGAATTGCCAAGCATCGAAATTTCCTTCGCGAACTTGATGGTGACGGTTATACCACGAAACAGGCGATCTGTCAAATGAAACGCTCATAGGGAACTTTGAATTCACAAACTTGACGCGCTTCAGCATTTGCTCTATACTGCGAAAAAACGTATCTACTCAGGCTGTTCGCCCGAGCAGTGGCCCTCGCTCGAAAAAGGGAGAGAAGGGTGTGAGGGCAGCTACACCGCCCTCACACCCCATCTTCCCCTATTTATTGAGAAGATACGAAAAAACTCCGCAAGCGCGGGGCCACCTCGTAGGAGATACCCATGCCCAAGCAAATCGCACCTTACGGTTCGTGGAAATCGCCCATCACCACCGACCTGATCGTCTCCAAGACGATAGGGTTGGGGCAGATCGCCCTCGACGGCCAAGACGTCTACTGGAGCGAAGGACGCCCATCGGAGGGTGGGCGCAACGTCATCGTGCGCCGCACGCCGGATGGACGCACGACCGACGTCACGCCCCCACCCTTCAACGCCCGAACGCGGGTGCACGAGTACGGCGGCGGCGCCTTTTTCGTCTTCGACGGCACGGTGTACTTTAGCAACTTTGCCGATCAGCGACTCTACCGGCAGGACGCCGGGAACGAGCCGCAGCCGGTCACGCCCGAAATTGCCCTGCGTTACGCCGACGGCGTCTTTGATCGGCAGCGCGCCATCTGCGTGCGCGAGGACCACACTGAGCCCGGGCGAGAAGCGGTCAACGCCATCGCCAGCATCGACCTCGAAAGCGGCGACTCCCAGGTGCTCGCATCCGGTCACGATTTCTACGCCTCGCCGCGCCTCAGCCCCGACGGCGCGCAGTTGGCGTGGCTGGCGTGGAATCACCCGAACATGCCTTGGGATGGCACCGAGCTGTGGATCGGGGAGTTGCAACCGGATGGGTCGCTGGGACATGCCAGGTGCGTCGCCGGCGGCGTGGACGAATCGATCTTTCAGCCGGAGTGGTCGCCCGATGGCACACTGTACTTTGCCGCCGATCGGACGGGCTGGTGGAATCTCTACCGCTTGCGCGGCGAGCAGGTCGAGATCCTGGCCGAAATGGAGGCCGAATTCGGGGTGCCGCAGTGGATTTTTGGGATGCCCACTTACGCGTTCGAATCGGCGCAGCGCATCATCTGCACGTATGCACAGCAGGGCACCTGGCATCTGGCAAGCCTCGACACGAGAACGCGAAAAATCAAAGCTATCGAAACGCCGTACACCGCGATATCCGAGGTCCACGCCGCGCCCGGTCGCGCCGTCTTCCACGCAGGCTCGCCCGCCGAACCACCGTCCATCGCCCAGCTCGATCTTGCCACAGGGCGGATCGAGGTGTTGCGCCGATCGGGCAAGATCGAGCTCGACCCCGGCTACCTCTCGCAGCCGCAAGCCATCGAGTTCCCCACCGAGAACGGCCTGACCGCCCACGCCTTCTTCTACCCGCCCCAGAGCCGCGACTATGCAGCCCCACCCGACGAATTGCCGCCGCTGCTCGTCATAAGCCACGGCGGCCCGACGGGGTCAACCTCAAGCACGCTCAAACTGGCGGTGCAGTACTGGACGAGCCGGGGCATCGCCGTCCTCGACGTGAACTATGGCGGCAGCGCCGACTACGGCCGCGCCTACCGCCAGCGACTGGCGGGCCAGTGGGGCGTGGTCGATGTAGACGACTGTACCAACGGCGCGCGCCACCTGGCCCAAAGCGGGGAGGTGGACGGCGACCGGCTGATCATCCGGGGGGGAAGCGCCGGGGGATATACGACGCTGTGCGCCCTCACCTTCCGCGACGCCTTCAAAGCCGGCGCCAGCTACTATGGCATCGGCGACTTGGAGGCACTGACAAAGGAGACGCACAAGTTCGAGTCGCGCTATCTCGACCGGCTGGTCGGCCCCTATCCGAAAGAGCGAGAACTGTACGTGCAGCGCTCCCCCATCCACTTTACCGACCGCCTCTCCTGCCCGGTGATCTTTTTCCAAGGACTGGAGGATCAGGTCGTCCCACCGGGTCAGGCGGAGATGATGGTCGAGGCGCTGCGCGAGAAGAGGGTGCCGGTGGCCTACCTGGCCTTCGAAGGGGAGCAACATGGCTTCCGCCGCGCGGAGAACATCAAGCGCTCCCTGGATGCCGAGCTGTATTTCTACTCACGCATTTTTGGCTTCGAGCTGGCCGAACCGGTCGAGCCGGTGGAAATCGAGAATCTGTCGCCACGCCGGCACACTTACCCGCGAGATATTCCCTGAGCCTGCAAAGGATGGATAGAGGAATACCCAGAACCTCAGGCCATCTCGTGCCTGCGCTCATGATTCAGAGCCAGACCTGTGGCAATAGCCCCGATGAGCTCCCAAAACGCGACGACCAGAAGGCGCGTCGGCGCATACCCGCTGAGGACGCCGACGGTAAACAGAATGAATGCCACGCACCTGAACGCGA
The DNA here is from genome assembly GCA_016931785.1 of Anaerolineae bacterium. Taxonomy (GTDB): domain Bacteria; phylum Chloroflexota; class Anaerolineae; order B4-G1; family B4-G1; genus JAFGED01. The sequence continues at coordinate 1,851 of JAFGED010000359.1, read as the reverse complement.
CCGTCCAGCCGTAGAACGCCTTCAGGTTGCTGAGAGCGGCCAGCGCATAGTACACCCCCACGTTCATCGAGACCACGGAAGACACGACGATGAAGATGGGCGTGTAATCGTGGCCTGCCCTCTGCGAACTATCCACGACCTCCAGACCCAACAAGGACAGCACCCCATCCGGTTCCACGACGCCGATCACGCCCACCAGCAGGGCAGCGACCCCAGAGATCAACATCACCAAGCTCGAGATGTTGCGAATCCCATAGTCCGAGAGGCTCGGCCCGCTTCTATCGACCATCAATTATCGCTCACCAACCAATCCTTGGCCGCTTCGATATCGTCAAACGCGGCAAACTGCCGTCCCGAGAACCGACTGACCGCATCAAGCAAAACGTGACGAATACCTGCCATCCCAATGATGGCCTCCTTGCGGATGTACTTTGTCATCCGAGCAGAGCTTTCCTTTGCAAAATCCATCACCTCAGAGGACAAAACCGTATCGCGAACGTCGGTTAAAACCAACAGGGAACCCTCAGGCTGCTGGTGAGCCAAGGCCTCCGCCTCCATCAACTCCTCTCGGAAAGCGTCAGGATGACGCCCCAAACCAGAGAGATCGGCAAAAAAGATCCGCTCGCCTTTATACGTGATCCACCTTGACCTCATACTCCCCCCCTTCGCGCTCAAAGCCGCCTCCTTTACCTCACATCAGGCACTTTAGCCCCCCATCCGTATCATCTCAATAATCCCGGGGTGGATGGTGTGAGGGCGGCTGCGCCTCCCTCGCACCATCCGTCTTCCCCTACTTATTGAGAAGATACCCCCGTCCTACCTAGACAAATCCCTAAAAGCCTGGCCTCTTTCACCAGATTGGTAGTGCGTCAGCGTCAAGCTCTTTACCAATCCAAAGTGTTTCGCGACAATCTGTGCATTTTCAGCTACCGCACGCCGCCCATCCACCTCGATGCAAATCAATCCCAACCCCCTCGCCTGCTCGAGCATCCATCTCGCAGCCGCAACGTCTCGATCCATCCAGTTTCGAAAAGCCTGTTCTGGAGCGCCACACTCTCTCAGCACTCCTTCCACCCACGTCCCTCCACCGGAATGCTGAGCTCTCTGAAATCTCTCCGTCGGCACCAACCATATCCCCTGCTCACGCCTCGGCAGAACCTCGTCGACGCGATACGGCAAGAGGCTGGTGCCTTCCACGAGGATCGGCTTTCTCCCAGATAGCGAGAGCAAATCCTCCAACACCATGTCAAAGAGCTCCTCATAACACGCAATCGTCTCTTGCAACAGGACGTCCGTCGGTCGCATCCACAAATCGCTCCAAGGGGTATCCGCCCACTTGTGAAGTATGGGCTGTTTGGCAAGGGTCACCCGTTGCCGATGGCCCTCAAACGCCTCGTCAACGTGATACACGTGGAGATCGTACGTTTCTGACAGCATCGTGGCGATGGAACTCTTCCCAGAGCAAGGAAAACCGCCTATCCAAAAGACATGTGACAAACGCTGCCTCAGCTCTTTACCCATTTTTTCCTCTCCCAGATCATCCGGCCGACAACAGGTTCAATCAGGTACCACAATCGCACTTGACAGTCACATCCGTCGCAACGAGGAAAAGGAGGGCACGGATTTTCGCGCCGCAATCTCCCAGAATCTAGAGGGCGTAAACCGCTAGAAAAGAAAAGAGCTTCGGTATTTGCACAACCTGCCGAAGCCCTTACCTTGATTTATAAGCCCACGTGAGCAAACGGGCTTGGCTTGCACTATCCCGCTGCCCCCTTTCGCCAAACCCACGTAGGCACCAACAGTATACCACGAAAAACCCGCCCTTTTGTTGCGATCATTGTTGCAATTTCG
>JAFGED010000358.1 GCA_016931785.1 Anaerolineae bacterium | reverse complement strand
GTTCAATCCCAACAGACGCTACGGATTTATCAGTGTTGAGGAAGGTGAAGACGTCTTCTTTCACCAGCGGCAGATTATCGAGGATGACGAAAGTGGGACGTACGAGGGTCAAACGGCCCGGTTTCACGTGCAGTATGCAGAAAAGGGACCCCAGGCATTGAACGTGGAGCTGCTGGGGGAGTAGTATTCTAATCCTGAGGGGGACGTGTGAAGAAAACAGTCAAGCAAAGTAAACAAAAGATCGAGATGATGGGGACGGTGACCGAAGCGCTGCCGGGGACCCAGTTCAAGGTCGAGCTGGACAACGGCCACGAAGTACTGGCCTATCCCTGTGGCAAAATGCGCAAATACTACATCCGCCTGCTGCTGGGCGATCGCGTCAAGGTCGAGGTCTCTCCCTACGACCTGGAACGCGGACGAATCGTGTATCGCTACAAGCGCCAGTTTCCCGCCGCCCAGCCTGCGCGTGCCTAAGGCCGCGTTCAAAAACAAGTTCGCATTTTGGTTGCAGGCGAGAAATCACCCTGAGCGTGTCGAAGAAGGAGGAAGCAATGGCATTCAAAACTGGTGATGCGGTTTTTCATCCCGTGCGCGGCGCCGGAGTGGTGACAGGCATCAAGGATCGGAAGCGGGACGGCGAAAAACGCCGTTACTATTCAATAAAGTTGCTGGGCCATCCAGGCACCAAAGTGATGGTCCCGGCAAACACGGCGGAGGAAATAGGCCTGCGGCACGCCATGTCACAGACCAAGCTGAAAAAGATGTGGCGCGTGCTCTGTGGCGACCCCCGAAAGCTGCCCAAAGATCACAAGGACCGGTACGCAGTGATAGAGGAAAAGCTGCACACCGGGGATGCCTTCGAAGTCGCCGAGGCGGTGAGGGACATGGCCTGGCGCCGGAAACAGGAGGGCAAGCTGACCACGAGGGGAAAGCGCATATACGAGGAGGCGCTGATGCTGCTTGCCGGAGAGGTCGCGGCAGTGCAGGAAATTGAGATGGAGGAGGCCGAGGGACAGGTATATGCGAGACTGCAGGAACGTCTGGCGCCTGTCTCCGCATCATAAAATAAGGAGACGACATTGGGGCGCAAAGTTCATCCATACGGTTTCAGATTAGGCGTAATTCGCGATTGGAAATCACATTGGTACGCGGAGGGGGAGGAGTATGCGAACCTATTGCACGAGGACCTCAAAATCCGCGAGCACATCAGGGATGTCATGGGGCACGCGGGCATCTCGCGCATCGAGATCGAACGCTCGCCCCACCAGGTGTCCATAACGGTCTGGACGGCCAGGCCCGGCATCGTCATCGGGCGCAAGGGGTCTGCGGTCAAGGCCCTGCGTGACGAGTTGAAGAGAATGACAGGCAAAAACGTGTCCGTCGACGTACAAGAGATAGAGCAACCCGACCTGGACGCCAAGCTGGTGGCGGAAGGCATCGCGTCACAACTGGAGCGGCGCATTTCCCACAACCGGGCGATGAAGCGAGCGGTGCAGGCAGCGATGCGCGCCGGCGCGCGCGGCGCCAAGGTCATGTGCAAGGGACGCCTGTACGGCGCCGAGATGGCCCGTTCGCAGGACATGCGCGAGGGACAAGTGCCGCGGCAGACACTGCGGGCCGATATCGACTACGCCCAGGAAGAGGCGCACACCACCTATGGCCGCATCGGGGTCAAGGTGTGGATCTACAAGGGCGAGGTACTGCCAGGAACATCCGAGGAGGCAGAACCGCAAGAGTCCTTTTCTGTATAGAACTGTCGCTGGAAAATTCTAGGCTCAATTAGCATCCGGAGGAGTGGTAGGATGAACGGACGAGTAGTTATCAGACGGTACGAGACAGGAAAGCGCAACTTTTCTCGAACCAGGTTGCGCGAGGCAAGGCTGGCAGGAGCAGACTTGCAGGGAATCGACCTGAGTTGGGCTTATCTGCGAGGCGCCAATCTGAACGGCACCAACCTCGCCGAGTCCAATCTTATGGGAAGCGACATGGTCGGCGTGGATCTGATAGATGCCGACCTGAGCGAGGCCGACCTGCGAGGGGCTAACCTCCACAAAGCTGAGGTGACCAAAACGCAGCTCGCGCAGGCCAAGTCACTCAAGCACACGATCATGCCAGACGGCCACAGGCACAAGTAGTCTCGCACTGGTCAAGTATTCATCATCGGGAGGTAATAGACATGAAAGTAACACCATCGGTCAAGCGCCGCTGCCCAAAGTGCAAGATCGTCAAGCGCAAGGGCAGAATATACGTGATTTGCGAGAACCCCAAGCACAAGCAAAGACAAGGATAGAGCTTGTGCCTGTGTAGGTTAGCGTTCAGTAACATGTAAAGGATTTGAGTATGCCAAAGATAAAGACACACCAAGTCACAGCCAAGCGGTTCAAGGTTACAGGCAAAGGCAAGCTGCGCCGGCGCAAGCAGGGCAGCAGCCACCTGAAGCGCAAAAAGAGCAAGCGCTCCAAGCGCGAGATGCGCCGGGATGTGAAAACGGATCCCGTGAATGTGCAGCGCATCGAGCGACTATTGGGCAAACGGTTCCGGCGCGGTTGAAGGAGCCTGGTGAGCTACCCACAGAGGGTGGGCTTCTGGTTGCGGCGAGACAGCCTGAATGGGCAACGCCAACTCAGGCCTTACCCTCTCCACCAGCGTTGATTCCCGTCGCTCCGACGGTACTCGATTTCAAAAATCGCAATCCTTCGACAAATGGATTCCGGCTCAACCAAAAGGACCGCCCTCGAAGCGGTCTCGTCGCGTCAAAAGACAGAGCCGGCCGCGACAAACGACCTGGTGCCCCTCAGACTTCCTCCAAGGTTGCCAGCCCTTCTCTCAAGGCATACAGCGCCGCCTGGGTGCGATTGGCCACGTGCAGCTTATCGAGGATGTTGCCCACGTGGGTGCGCACCGTCCGCTCGCTGATAAACAGGATGTTGCCAATCTCCTGATTGGAAAGCCCACGCGCCACCAATCTCAACACCTCCACCTCTCGCTCCGAGAGCGGCTCCTCCGTGCGGGGCGTGTCGGGCTCCAGCGGGCGCTGCAGTTCGCGCACCAGCTTGCGGGCGATGATCGGATGCATCGTCGGCTCGCCCTGGTAGACATCGCGGATCGCCCGGATGAGTTCCGGGGCCGATGAGTCCTTCAGCAGGTAGCCCATCGCACCGGCCTTGATCGCCGGAAACACCTTGTCATCCTCGGCAAAGCTGGTCAGAACCAGGATGCGAGCGTCCGGATCCCTTTCCTTGATCTCGGTAATCGCCTCGAGCCCACCCTTGCGCGGCATCACCAAATCCAAAAGCATCACGTCGGGCCGCAGCGCACAAGCCCGGTCCACCGCTTCGACGCCGTCGGCAGCCTCACCCACCAATTCCATGTCCGGCTGGACGTCGATCAGGGCCCGCAGCCCCTCCCGCACCACAGCGTGGTCATCGACGATCAAGACGCGAATGCTCTCACCCATGGTCCACCCTCCCTCAGGCTTGCAACCCAGCCTGTGATTCACGGTCGAGCTTCACACACGCCCGCACCTTCGTCCCCTGCCCGGGGGCCGAGATGATGTCCAACACTCCCCCGGCCTTTTCTGCACGCTCTCGCATGCTGGTCAGGCCCAGGCCGCCATCCTTTCCCGCAGCGCTGGGGTCGAAACCGGCGCCATCGTCGACCACTTCCAATTCCACGCGGTCATCCCGCCCGCTCACGCAGACGGTGACGTTGCTGGCCCCGGCGTGCTTGAGGGCATTATTCAGCGCCTCCTGCGCGATGCGATAGAGCGCCTCCTCGACGGATGACGGCAGGTCAACCTCCCCCTCCACCAGGAGGCGCGCATCTACGCCTGCCCGCTTTTCGACCGCGTCCAACCGCTGCTGCAAGGCTCCCACCAGTCCCTCCCGACGAAGTACCAATGGCCGCAGCTCATAGACCAGCAACCGCATCTCCCTGAGCGCCTGCTGGCTGATCTCCCCCAACCGCGCCAGGTATCCCCCTATCCGCGCCAGGTCGCCTACCTCGGCCAACTGCCTGCCCGCCTCAGAGAGCAAGGTCACGCTGTACAACGACTGCGTCACCGAGTCGTGAAGCTCACGCGCCAGCCGCTCGCGCTCCTTAACCACGGCGACCAATTCGGCCTGGGCGCGCAGGCGAGAGTTTTCAATAGCCAGGGCGGCCTGGTCGCCAAGCATCATTCCCAACCGGAACTCTTCCTCGGAGAGCTCGTGTTGCTCGCGATAGTAAAACACCATCCCACCATAAAGCGCGTCCTTCACGACCAAGGGCACGCTCATAGTCGAGCAAAAGTGCCTGGCTGCCGTCTCGAACCAGCGGCGATGGAAATCTGTGAGCCGTCCGTCCCCTGCCATTTCTCCCAACACATATGCAGGCAGATCAGAGATAGCAGCCGGTTCGCGGCTCAGACTGGCTTGGGCAACCGCAGTCGCGTATATGGGCCCGGCGCCGAGAGCTTTGTAGTCGGGAGGCAGACCACACTCCGATTCTACAACCATCCACTGGTTTTCCTGCTCCAGCCGGTAGATCAGGCAGGCATCCGAATCGAGCAAGCGATCTGCCCGGCTCACGATGTGCTTGAGGATCTTCTCGCGTGACTGCTCCGAGTTGAGCGTTGCCAGGATATCGCGCGACCCCTCTGCTACCCTGTTTCGGCGTTCGATCTCGCTCGTACGCTCCTCGACCCGCCGTTCCAGCGCCTGATAGGAGACCCGCAGCATCTCCTCCATCCGCTTTCGCTCGGTTACATCCACGCATATCTGCAATATGCCGGCGACCTCGCCATTTGTGGAAAACGGCACGAGTACGACGTCCCAACAAGAGGCCGCGCCGTCGATTTCCAGGCGAACGGCCTCCTGGCGCGCCGTCTCGCCAGCCAGGACCCGCGCAAAGATTGGCTTCAGGCTCGCCTCCGTGCCAGGGATAACGTCGAAGAAAGACAGCCCCGGCACGATTTGATCGATCGAGAAACGCCCGTAACGCTCGGCAAATGCAGCCCACGCGGGATTGAGGCGCCGTATCCGCAGGTCGCGGTCGAGGACGACGATGCCCATCGGCATGTGGCCGAAAAGCAGCTCTAGATCCTCAAGATGAGACGCGGGACAGGTCCGGGACATTCCATGATCCAAAGTCATCTACGTACCGACAGGTCGTAGTGAAGCTCCCCGGCGCAAAGCGCCGGGGCTTCCGGGAAGTCTCCCCTTTGGGGAGCTTCCTAAGGGAAAAGCCCGAGCGGGCTTTTCCCCATAAACACAATAAGCGCCAGCCTCTCCGGCAAGGCGCTTGCATCGCTTCCCTCAAAACTGCCTGGCGCCACACTTAACGGCCGTCGTCGTCCCGGCCTGCTTCTTGATCCTCCCCCTCATCCCAGTCCTCATTATAAGGGAAGTATACGTCAAAGGGGTCGGTGCTGATCACCTCAAGCTCCACCCCGCACTCGGGGCATGTGAATAGGTGTCCCACCTTTGGATCTTGCACGCCGACTATGGCGTCACACTCGGGACAATACGCCTTGGGCATTTTTAACCTCCGTTTCCGCTAGCGCGCTTATAGGCTCTATCATCGGCTTGCGCAGTATACTACACAATCCACGCCAACGAGGTAAACAATTGGTAAGCTCCCGGTGAAAACTCGGTGTACGTTTTCCGGGGAAACCGCTTTACAAAGACAACATTCCCGCAATCTTCTTGAGCAGTTTCTGCGGCGGCAGCCCGTTGAGCGCCACGGCATCCGCGCCAGCCAGCTCGGCTTCCCGCTGCTGCTCGACGCTGCCGACCAGGGTAATGCACCGCGCCCGGGGCCACCGGGCTCTCGCCTGCTCGACCATCGATCCGACCGCGCCCCTTCTCACTTCACAGGCCAGCAGCACCAGGTCAGGCCAACCACCCATATCCGGCAACGCAGCCGACAAATCGTTGACTGCATAAGCCGTTTCCACCTGGGAGATTGCACTTACCAGCGCCTGCATGCCATCTCGCAGCGGCCCAGGTCTTGCCACGATCAACACCGTCGCACCGTTTTTTGCCATCGGCTCGTTCATCACCCGCACCGTCCCACTCAAACTCGGCACGCCACAATTCAAATGTCAGCCAGTGGCACTTTTCGACCCACCCTGCATCCTGTCCAGAACCTTGATCGCCGCCCGGACCACCTGAAGGCCCGGCTCGACCCCTTCCTGCGCCTCCAGAATCGGCCCAACCAGATCGCCCAGCCCGCGGTCGCGCAGGCCACGGAGCACGTGTCGCGCTCCCGACCGCAGCCAGAGCGCATGTGGGTGCTGCACCAGAGCGTGCAACAGGGCCGGCAAGCCATCGCGTCCCATAGACACCAGCCCTTCGGCCGCCAACCAGCGCACGTCTGCATCGCTGTCCTCCAAGGCCCTGACCAGGGCTGGGGCCGCCCGCGCATCGGCGATCTCCCCCAGCGTCTTGGCCGCCTCCCAGCGCACCAGGTTATTCCGATCTGCTATCAGCTCTGCCAAAGCATCCACAGCCGGGCTGCCAATCGCCACCAGCAACTGGCGCGCGTGCATGCGCACGGCACCGTTCCGATGCCCCAACGCCACGGTCAGGCGGGCGATGGCATCTTGGTCATCACGCGTGATAGCTACCCGGGCTTGAGCCGTGTTGGCATTGACAGACCCTGGCATCATTCCTCTCCCAAACTGCAGCGCGTCCAGTCTTGCAAACGGCAG
>JAFGED010000006.1 GCA_016931785.1 Anaerolineae bacterium | reverse complement strand
TCAGCCACGATCTCGCCGGGCGGCCGAACGGCAACGGCGTCGATCTGAATCGCAACTGGGACTACAAGTGGCAGCCGACGGCGACCCACGGCACGCGCCCCGTCAACGCGGGTGCGGCCCCCTTCTCCGAGCCGGAGACGAGTGCGCTGCGCGACCTGATCCTGGAGCGGCACATCGAGATCGCCGTATTTTACCACAGCGCGAACGCCAAGGTCTTTTACGGGGCGGAGACGGGCAAGTCGGCGAGCTACGAGCTCGCCCTGGCGGTCTCGGAAGCGACCGGATATCCTGTCGCCTCGGGTATACCCGGGCAGATCACCACCGGCGATGCGGTGGACTGGATGTCCGACCAGGGGCTGGCCGGGATCGAGGTCGAGCTGACCACGCACGAGGACATTGAGTGGGAGCGAAACCTGCCGGGCGTCATAGCTTTTCTCAATTGGCAACCGCCCGCTTCTGCGACGCCGTCTGTCGAGACGTACCAGATCGGGGCCTCGGTGGAGGGCCGTCCCATCGAGGTGGCCCGGGTCGGCAGCGGCGGGCGCGTCGCCCTGGTCGTCATCGGCAGCATCCACGGCGACGAGGCCAATACGGAGGCGCTCGTGCGCTGGCTGATGGAGCAGTACGTCGACGCGCCGGGGCTGGTGCCCCCCGATTACACGCTCTATTTCGTGCCGACGATGAATCCCGATGGACTGGCGGCCAACACGCGCCACAACGCGAACGACGTGGATCTGAACCGCAACTGGCCCACCGACGATTGGAAGAGCGACGCGGCTCGTACCCGTGGCATTGTCCCCGGTTCCGGCGGCCCCTCGCCGGGGTCCGAGCCGGAGGTCAAGGCGGTCGGTGAGTGGCTGCTGGAGACGGTGAAACCATCGGTGGGGGAGGTGTGGCTGCTCTCCTATCACGCGGCCTATCCGCCTGATGGCGGCGCCCAGCCGGGCTATACCGAGTACGGCACCCCTGGCCCGCAGGCCGATGATCTGGCGCAGCGTGTGGCCGGGGCCTCCGGCTACACGTACCTCCCATCCTGGCCCAGCGAGTACCGGTTCACGGGCGAGTTGATCCACTGGTGTGACGTCAACGGCATCTGGGCCGTCGAGGTGGAGCTGCCCAGCTATGATCCGCCGGATGTCGTTCCCGGCGATGGCTCGGAGACGATGCAGCAGACGCACCTGCGCGTTTTGACCGTTTTGTTGGGCGGCGTCGATCCCGCCAGTTTCTTGCCGGGCGATGATGGCTACATCCATTACATCGTGCAGCCTGGGGATACGCTTTCTGGTATCGCGTATCAGTTCGGCGTCGATCCAGAGGAGATCATGCGTTTGAACGGGATCACGGATGAGGACTTGATCGTGGCGGGGCAGGAGCTGCTCATTCCTGTGGGGGATTAGGTTTGGTTGTGAAAGGATCGTGATGCTCGTACCCGGTACAATCCTGCAGAGCCGCTATCGCATCGCCCGCCAGATCGGTGGAGGGGGGATGGGTGTGGTATACCTGGCCGAGGACACACGCCTATCCGGGCGGCGCTGCGCGGTCAAAGAGACGTCGCCTGCTGCGCTGCCTCCCCAGGACCGCGCCTGGGCCACGGGTGCTTTCCGGCAAGAGGCCCAGATGCTGGCCAACCTCGACCATCCCGGCCTCACCGCCGTGACCGACTTTTTCTTCGAGGGGGGCAATTGGTATCTGGTGATGGATTTCGTGGTGGGCGAGACGCTGGGCGATCGACTGGACCGGTCGCCGAACCGGCGTTTGCCGCTGCGCGAGGCGTTGGGCATCACCCGGCAGTTGTGCACGGTGCTGGATTACCTGCACGGCCAGCGCCCGCCGGTGGTGTTCCGCGATCTCAAGCCGGGCAACGTGATGCTCACGCCCGATGGCGAGGTCAAGCTGATCGATTTTGGCATCGCGCGTTTTTTCAAGCCGGGGCGCTCGCGGGATACGGTCAACCTGGGGACGCCGGGATACGCCGCGCCGGAGCAATATGGGGGAAAGGGTCAGACCGACCCCCGTTCCGATATCTACAGCCTGGGCGTGTTGTTGCACGAGATGCTGACGGGCTACGACCCGCAGTCCACGCCCTTTAACCTGCCCAGGCCGCGTAGCCTGGTCCCAACGATCCTGCCGGGTGTGGAGCAGGTGATCCTGCGTGCGACCCAGTCCGATCCGGCCGCACGCTACCAGAGCATCGCTCAGTTCCGCCGCGCGCTGCCGCAATCGGGGGTGAGAGATGTCTTACGCGGTTGGGTGCCGTGGGTGGTGGCCGGTGCGGCGGTGGTCGCCGTGGTGACGGCGCTCGTCCTGGGGCTGCTGTTGGGACAGATGGTTGCTTCCGGCACGGCCTCTCCTACGCTGCCGCTGCCGACGGTCGCCGGCCCGACGCGCGCACCTCTGCCGACCGCTGTGCCGACGCCCGTCCCCACGCCGACGGAGCAGTTGGGGACGATCACCGTGCAGCCGGGAGAGACGTTGTATCAGGTTTGTCAGCGCTACTGCGTGGGAAAGTGGCCCTCTGATAGCGTAGACGTCGATCCTGAGCTAAAGACGTATGCCGAGAAAGTGGCTCGCATCAACGAGATAAGCTGGGAAATACCGGTTGTCAATCCGGGCCAGGTGCTCAAAATGCCGCCGTGTCCCAAGTAGATACGACACAGTCTTATGACCAAGCCTACATCGCAGACATGGATTTTTTCTCTCATCGTCGTTTTGGTGATTGCGGCGATTGCCTTTTCGCAAGGGGGCGAGCTTGTAGATGATCCAACGCCGACCGATACCGTCGTTGCATCGGACGTGCGACCCGTGGCCCGTCCCACGAAGACTTTGGCGCGGCCGACAGCCTCTGCTACGCCTGCGGCGACGGCGCGGCCTACTGCCACTGATACGCCGACGCCAAGCTCGCCCCCAACTTTTACACCCTCGCCAACTTCGACCTCGACTCCCACGCCCTGGCCGACGGGTACGGTGCATCCACCTTCTGCGGTTGGCAAGGCGCTCGTCGTCGATCAGGAGTGGCAGGTGCTGCGCGTCTACGAGGACGGCGTGGAGATCCGTACGCTGCCGGCCAGCACGGGGCAAGTACCCTACTACACGCCGGCTTTCACCGGGCGCGTCCGCTACTACGTGGGCACCTTCTACAGCTTTGGCTTGTGGGCTGACGATGCCTGGTACGTTTTTATGGCGTCCGGCGAGATTTTCATTCACAGCCTGCCCTATACCAAGTCCGGCGATGAAAAGATATACGAGGGGGCGGAACACCTGGGCGTGCGCCCTTCCTCCCACGGGTGTGTCCGCCTGCATCCCGACGACGCCGCCTGGCTGACGGCGTGGGGCCCAGGAGGGGCGCCCATCGTAATCACGCCCCCGCTTTTGGATAAGGAGTGGTGATGAAATGAGGTTCGACCTTCGCCGCATTTACATGCACACCGTGCTGGGCGCTATCGGCGGCCTGCTCGGTTGGGCGTTCACGATTCCCCTGGCCTGGCTCCAGTTGGGAGGTACCCTGGGGCTGTTTTTCAAGGATACGCTGATCGGCGCGCTGGCCGGCTTGGCCGTTGGTATGGCGCTTGGGGCCTACGATGGCCTTTTTGCCAGCCGCTCCTTCAAGCGCTTGCTCAAGGGCGTGCTGCTGGGTGGGCTCGTCGGCACGTTCGGCGGGGCGCTGGGCTTGATTCTCGGCGAGGCCATCTTTCTTCTGGGTGGCGGAGGGGTGTGGCCGCGGGCGCTGGGTTGGGCGCTTTTTGGGGCGCTGGTGGGCAGCGCGCAGGGAATCAGCCAGTGGTCGCTGGCCAAGGTGGGATACGGCATGCTCGGTGGGTTGCTGGGCGGCCTGATCGGCGGCAGCACCTACGAACGGCTCAGCGTCCTCCTGCAGATGCTTGTGAGCCGCGAGCTGGGACTGAGCGCCGGTGGGGTGATCGGGCTGATCGCTCTGGGGGTCTTTATCGGCGGCCTCATCGGCGTGGTCGAGATCGTCCTGCGCACTGCCTGGCTTCGATTCACCCGTGGCCTGCTGGAGGGCCAGACGGTCACCCTCGACCGGCGCAAGAGGGAACAGACGCTCGGCGCGGCGGACGACTGCGGGGTCGTCATCCCCGGCGACCCGGACGTGCTGCGCCATCACGCGGCGATTCTGCGGCAGGGTAATGCGTTCGTCGTCGAGCCGCGCGATGGGCCGGTGCTCCTGCGCGGCCAGAAGGAGTACGCACCGGTGGAAAGCCACGTCCTGCGTCACGAGGATCGCTTGCAGGTGGGCAAGACGCGCTTTACCTTCCTGAGCGAGCAGAAGGGAGGGACGTCATGAAACGCGTCCTCCTGTTGCTTCTCCTGTTTGTCTGCGCGATAACGTGGGCCTGCCTGATGAGCGTCGATTTCTGGCGGCGGCAGTCGTCGGTCGCCTCGCCGGAGGGGATCGTTGCCGAGGTCACATACGTCGATCAGGCCGGGTTTCCCGATGTAACGCTTTACCTTGACGTTCGCGATGGGAGTGGCCGGTTGGTGACGGGGCTGGCCGAGTCGGCCTTTTCCATCACCGAGGATGGCGATGCGCGGGACATCGCCGCCTTCATCGGGAGCGGCGACCAGCCGGTGACGGCGGTGATGCTGATCGATCACAGTGGAAGCATGGCGGATGGCCAAAAGATGCCGGATGCCATCGACGCGGCGCTTGCTTTTCTGGACGAGTTGGAGGATGGGCGCGACAGCCTGGGCGTCATCGCATTCGACGATGCGTTCACCGTGCTGGGCGACTTGCAGGTGGTGGACGAAGGCGCGCGTGCCGGCCTGCGTACCCAAATCGGCGCGCTGTACCCCGATGGGGGCACCGCCTACTACGATGCGATCTACAAGGCGACCAGCATGCTCAAGGGCGTGCCCGGCCGCAAGGTGGTGCTGGCGCTGACTGATGGGGATGATACCAGCAGCTCGCGCACCGATCTGGGCAAGATGATCGAGTACGTCCAAGATAGCAACGTCGTCGTCTTTACCATCGGCTTGGGGGCTGACGTGCAATCCGCGACGCTGGCGCGGGTCGCGCGAGAGACCGGGGGACAGTACTACGAGGAGCCGAGCGGCAGCGATCTGGCGCAGCTCTACACCGATATCGCGCGGAGCCTGCAGGACGAATATTCCTTGACCTATCGATCTCCCACGCCGCAAAGTGACGGCACGACCCGGCAGGTGGGCGTGGTGGTGGAGACTTTTGCGGGCGAGGCTGTCGCGGTGGGATCGTATGCCGTGGGCGGCACGTTCGTTCCCTCGTTGAACGCGTGGTCGTGCGTGGGCGGAGCGGTCCTGTTGGCCCTGGCGGTGGCCATGCTAGTCGCGCCTGGGCTCTACGACCGCGTGCGGGGCCGGGGCCGGCTGGCCGGGTCGGAGCAGGAACCAGAGCCAAGGCCTGTACCCGCGCCGGCGCCTAAACCTAGCCCGGCCGCCCCGGGCGCAGCGACCTGCCCGGTCTGCGGCGAGGCGCTGCGACCCGGCGCGCGGTTTTGCAAAGCATGTGGTACTCCGCAGGCTGCCCATGATGCGCCCCAGGCCACGGCCTGTGCCAATTGTGGCGCTGCTTTAAGGCCTGGCGCGCGTTTTTGCGCAAATTGCGGGCAGAGAGTATAGTATAGGCGGAGGATGTAATGCAGGGACAATTGGAGCCCGATATTCTGTTGCAGGATCGATACCGCATCGTCAAGCTGCTAGGTGGCGGCGGCATGGGACAGGTCTACCTGGCGCACGATACGCGCTTGGCCGACAAGCCGTGCGCTCTCAAGGAGCTTATCCCCGACCCGCACCTCTCTGCCGAGGAGAGGAGGCAGTCCGCCGCACAGTTCCACCGCGAGGCGGCCGTTCTGGCGCACCTGGGCCATCCCAATTTACCTAACGTCTCGGATTACTTTGAGGAGGGTGAGCGTTTCTACCTGGTGATGGATTACGTCGAAGGGGAGACGCTGGAGCAGCGCCTGATCGAATCGCCGGACGGCCTGCCCCAAGAGGACGTCGTGGGGTGGGTGGTGCAGTTGTGCGACGTGCTGGGCTATCTTCACAGGCAGGACCCGCCCGTCATCTTTCGCGATATGAAGCCGGCTAACGTGATGGTGACACCGGGAGGTGAGGTCAAGCTGATCGATTTCGGCATCGTGCGCCTTTTCGATCCGTCCAAGGGCACCGACACACTCAAGATGGGAACGGCGGGCTACGCGCCGCCGGAGCAGTACGCCGGGCGCGGGCAGACCACGCCCCGCTCCGATGTCTATGCACTGGGAGCCACGCTTCACGAGCTTCTCACCGGTGACGATCCTACCGAGCATCCTTTCGTCTTTCCGCCTCCCCGCCAGCTCAAGCCCAGCGTCTCTCAGGCCCTGTCCGATGTGGTCGTGCGCGCGGTGAACATGGACCCGGAGGATCGCTTTCCGTCCGTCGGTGAGATGAAGCAAGTGCTGCAAAAGGCGACCCAGCCGCGTCGTTTTCAACTGCCCGCGGTTCTATCCAAGCGCGGTACGGGGACAAAGGCGCTGCCTTCGACTGCTACAGCGGTCCCGGCCCTGCAAAGTCGACCGGCCCAGATTGCGCTGGGTGTCGGGCGGTGGCTGCTGCGCGTGCTGCTCATAATAGCGATAGCCCTTTTCGTCACGGCGCTCGTGCTTATCCTGGTGGGCTCGTTTGCACTCTCTATCGTCGCCGAGAATGCCGTCGCGGCTGCCGATTGGGGCTGGGAGTACGTCGAGCGGGGTGATTTCGTCGTCACAGAGGCCGAGGTCAACGAGGGCATCGAGGAATTTGTGGAGCCGTACGCTCTCGACGCTGCCGATAGCGCGCGGGTCGATTTTCGCGCGCCGGACACGATACTGGTGATGGTAGAGCTGGCCTCGGGTGAGGTGACGCTGCAGGGACGCGTGAAGGAGCGGGATGGCAAACCGGTGTTAATCCTGGAGAAGCTGAACGACATCCCGCTGTACATCGTCGGGGGTATCATCTCCGGGGGTGTGAATCGGGGCGTCGACAAGGCGTGGGAGGACTCGCCCGTGGAGCTCACGTCGGTCGTCGTGCGAGAGAACCTGCTGACATACAAGCTGAGATAGGGGTGGTATGAGATGAGTGATTGGAGTGGAAAAACGATCGGCGGCTACCAGATCTCTGACGAGATTGGCAAAGGCGGCATGGCGGTCGTCTGCCGCGCTTACCAACCTCAACTCGAGCGCTGGGTGGCCATCAAGATCATGCACACGGCGCTCGGCAGCGAGGAGTTTCTGGATCGTTTTCGCCGGGAGGCCAAGGCGATTGCCGCCCTGCGCCACCCCAATATCGTCACCGTCTACGATTACGGCGAGGAGGCGGGGGTGGCGTACATCGTCATGGAGTACGTACCCAGTGGTTCCCTCAAGATGCACCTGACCAGCGAGCCGATGGAGTGGCCGGACGCGGCGACGCTGATCCTCCCCGTGGGGCGGGCCCTGGCTTATGCGCACTCGCAGGGCATCGTCCACCGCGACGTGAAGCCGGCCAACATCCTCCTGGCCCGCCCTGAGTGGCCCCTGCTGGCCGATTTTGGGCTGATCAAGCTCCTGGACCGGCAGCGCGGCATCACGCGACCTGGCACCAGTCTGGGCACACCGACCTACTTTTCGCCCGAGCAGGCCGCGGGCGACGAGGTGGATCACCGCAGTGATGTTTACGGGCTGGCCCTGGTGCTATACCGTATGGTGACGGGCCACCTGCCTTTCGAGGCCGAGTCTCCTATCGATGCGATGCTGCGTCGCTTGCGCGACGAGCCCACGCTCCCTCGCCAGCTCAACCCGCGCGTTTCGCCTCGCTTGGAAGAGGTCATCATGCGCGCGCTCTCTCGTTTTCCGGATGACCGCTACCCTGACATGGAATCGCTGGTGGCCGACCTGTCGCGGCTGCCCGGGGCGACGGGCCGGGCGGTCATGCCATCGTCGCCCGACGCCTCGGCCGGCACGACGGCGCGCCTGGATAACATGGTCGCCGATGTCGATTCGGGCCCGCACCTGGTCGTGAGGGGGACGGGGGCGACGATATACCTGCCGGGGGTTGCCGAGATCGTCGTCGGACGGTCCGATCCTCATACCACGCTCTCGCCCGACGTCGATCTGGGGTTGCACGGGGGCGGTCAGGCCGGCGTTTCGCGCAGTCACGCCCGATTATTGCGCAGTTCTGAAGGGTGGCTGCTTGAGGATCTCGGCAGCACAAACGGCACCTACGTCAACGAAACGCAGTTGGCGTCCGGCCAGCTCGTGCACATTCGCACGAACGATATCGTCCGTTGCGGCCAGCTGCAAATGGTATTCTACGAGGAGTAAGCAGGGAGCAGGCGATGACCCAGCCTTGCCCGCATTGCAATGCCGTCAATCGCGACACGGCGCAGTTCTGCGCCCAGTGCTCTCAACCCCTGCGCCAGATTTGCGCCGGCTGCGGGGCGGATAATCCGCCGCGCGCGCGCTTTTGCAACAAGTGCGGCGCGCAGTTGGCCCAGTGGCTGCACTGCCCGCAGTGTGGCCGCGTCAACCCCGCCGGGTCGCTCTTTTGCAACGGCTGCGGGGCGGCGCTCGCGCGGGATGAACAGCAGCCTTCTGTTCCTGCTCCCCCGGCTCGCTATGCCGGCACTGGCCAGTTGGCGCCCCAGACCAAGCTCGCCGGGCGGTACGTCATCCTGCGCCGCGTCGGGCGTGGGGGGATGGGAGCGGTGTACCAGGCTGCCGACGACCGCATCACCGGCAAGATGTGGGCGATCAAGGAGATGTCGGATGCGGCCATCATCGACCCACAGGAGAAGCTGCAGGCGGTGGACGGTTTCCGCCAGGAGGCGGTGATGCTGGCCACCCTCGACCATCCCAACTTGCCCAAGGTCACCGACCACTTTTCGGAGTGGGGCAAGCAGTACCTGGTGATGGATTTCATCGAGGGGGAGACGCTGGAGGAGCGGGTCGATCGGTCGCCTGGCGAGCCGCTGCCGGTGGACGAGGTGCTGGAGTGGGCGGACCAATTGTGCGGTGTGCTGGCCTATCTGCACCGCCGGGAGCCGCCCGTCGTTTTTCGGGATTTGAAGCCGGGCAACGTGATGGTGACGCCGGATGGGACGATCAAGTTGATCGATTTTGGCATCGCGCGGCTGTTCAAGCCGGGAAAGGCGGCGGATACGGCCTTTTTTGGCACGGCGGGCTACTCACCCCGCGAGCAATATGGCCGCGGGCAGACCGACGCCCGCTCCGACGTGTACGCCCTGGGCGCGACGCTCTATCACCTGCTCACCGGCGACGACCCGACCGACCATCCTTTCGATTTCCAGGACGTGCACCGGTTGAACGAGCAGGTGCCGGAGCACGTGGTCGATGTCATCGCCAAGGCGCTGGCCAACGACCCCGCCGACCGTTGGCAGAGCGTGCGGGAGATGCAGCAGGCGCTGGCAGGGGGACCTCTTCCCAGACCCCAACCTACTCGTGAGCCAGAATCTGAGACTAAGCCTCGGGCCGCAGTTAGTGTGCCTGCGCAGCCTGCCGTGGCGGTGGCCAAAACTGCTGCGGCGATGGCGCAACCTGCCCCCGGGCCGATTGCCTCCCGTCTCAATTTCTGGCGTGGGCTGGGATTGGTCCTGTTGGGAGCCGGGCTGCCCGTTTTGGAGGTATTGGTTTCGCGTTGGGTCAGAGACGAATTCGACTTTCCCTGGAGAAGCAGCGTGTTTGCATTCGTCGGCCCCTTGTTCGGCATCCTGTTTGGCCCGTGGGTAGGCGGGCTTGCGGGGGCTCTGGGGTGGTCGTTGGCTTTTGGGCTCGTTGAATTTCCGGCGGATTTGATTCCTCTCATCGTGGTCGCTGGGGTTATCATGGGGGCAGCGCCGGCTTGGTTGGTCAGAGACGCGAGGAATTGGGGATTGGTCGTCGGCGTTGGCTTTGTCGCCAGCCTGTTGTGGGCCGTTATTTTTCCCTTGGGCATTGGCATGCTACACGGCGAGTGGTCTATTGCCCTGGAGAATTTTGCACACCAGTTCTTTTTGGTTTTCCCTGCGAACGTGACGTTCTTGCCTTTCTTGGCTCAAAGGCTGGTTGGCGGTAGGGACCGGGGGGGCGCGTTTGGCATCGGTGTCGGGGTTACTCTGCTATGGGCTATTCTAACTACAGTGGAGGAGTTTGCCTTCGTTTCCATCGTGTATCGCGAGCCCTTTATGTGGTATGCGGACTTTTTTGGAAAGACCGTCATGATGGTTTTACCTGTGGGCATCGTGCTGGTTCCCCTGGTCGCCTTCTGGCTCGGCGGGTCGGTGCGGCGCTGGGGGCTGTATTGGCGGGATTATCAGTAGAGCTTGTTAAGGGTCGGAGCTTGCTATGCTGAACAGGGGTGACGTGCTTCAGGGGCGCTATCGCATCGTTTCCCTGCTTGGGCAGGGGGGGATGGGGGCCGTCTACCGCGCTTGGGACACCCGGCTCAACATCCCCGTGGCGCTCAAGGAGATGGTGCCCCAGTCGGGATTGGAAGCCGCTACGCTGACCGGCCTGCGCCACCAGTTCCAGCAAGAGGCGACCGTCCTGGCGCGGATGACCCACGCGCACCTCGTGCGCGTCACCGACTTTTTTGAGGAGGGGGGCAACGCCTACCTGGTGATGGATTTTGTGGAGGGCGAAAGCCTGGCCGATCGCATCTTTCGGGAAGGGGCGCTGCCCGAGGAACAGGTGCTGACGTGGGCGCAGCAGTTGCTGGACGCGCTGGCTTACTGTCACAACCAGGGAGTGCTGCACCGCGATATCAAGCCGCAGAACGTGATCATCCGTCCCGATGGGCGCATCGTGTTGGTGGACTTTGGTCTGGTCAAGCTGTGGAATCCCAGAGATCCACAGACGCGGACGATCATGCGGGGGATGGGAACGCCAGAGTACGCGCCGCCGGAGCAGTACGAGACGGCCACGGGGCACACCGACCCCACCAGCGACATCTACAGCCTGGGCGCGACGCTGTATCACGCGCTGACGGGCCAGGCGCCGGCGACGGCCACGCTGCGCATGGCGGACCCCGTTCAATTTATGCCGATTCGATATCTGGCGCCTCGCGTGGGGCCAGAGAGTGAGGCGGTGATATTGCAGGCGATGGAGCTGGTGCGCTCGAAGCGGTGGCAGAATGCGCAGGCGATGGCGGCGGCTTTGAAGGGGCGGGCCCCCGTCGCTGCACCGGCTGTGGCCCGCCCGGCTCCCTCGGCTTCCAGGTGGAAGCCGCCCGACGCGCGCCCCCCCGCGCTGCCTCGCAAGCGTCGTCTCCCGGTGTGGGCCTGGGTACTTGGAATTCTAGGGGCTTTGTTGGTGTGTGGGGCGTTGCTGGTGTTTGGGGGTCTTGGGGTCATACGGTCCCAGGAGGCGACCCGGCAGGCGGTATCCTCTGCTACCGCGGCTGCCAAAAAGACCGCCGCCGCGCGTGATGAGGCGACGGGCACGGCAGAAGAGGCGACTGCCGCGGCGGAGGCGGTGGCGGCCACGGCGACCGCTGAGGCGTGGGCGGCGGCTACGGCCACGGCGCACGCTCAGGCCACGGCTGCAGCGCGCGCCCAGGCGACGGCCACGGCGGAGGCGCGCCTCTACGCGCCCCTCTGGGAGGCCTCTGCTTGGCCGCTCATCCTTTTTGACGATTTCAGCGCCGAAGCGAACGGTTGGGATACCGGGGATTTCACCAGTTCGCTGGCGGTGGGCGCTAGGAGTATCAGCGGTGGTGTCTATCGCTGGGAAGCGGAGGCTCTAGACGATTTCGTGTGGTGGGCGATTCCCGACGTCGAGCCGGTCTCTGATATGTACTTGGCTGTGGATGCCCATCTGGTCGAAGGGGTCCCTGACGCCCAGTACGGTTTGATCCTGCGACGCGTTGATAGCAGTGGGTACTATCTTTTCTTGGTGAGCGACGATCAGCATTTCGAGTTTACTAGACGGTCCGAAAGCGGCTGGACCTCTCTGATCGATTGGACTAGAACGGCCGCCGTCCAGCCGGGTGAGGTAAATCGTTTGGAGGTCGTCGCGATGGGGACGCAATTCACTTTTTACATCAATGGCCAGTTTGTCGGCGAGTATAGCGATAGCCAGTTTTCCAGTGGGGTGCTGGCTATAGTGGTGGGGTTGCACGAGGTGGGCGACACGTCCGTGGTGGAGTTCGATAATCTCGAGTTGCGCGCGCCCTAGACATCTTCATACATAATCGGGATCTTGTACGCATGAGGCGAGATTTCGCAGCGCCCAGTCTTGCAAACGGCAGTTTCGGCGGCGTAAGGCGCCGGAACTGCCATGCCTTTCGCGCAGAGCGCGAAAGGCCCTAGCTGTTTGTGAGCGAGTTTTCCATGGTGCCGTCGGTCAAGTGCTCAAAATGCGGGTTTGAGAATCGCGCCGATGCCCGTTTTTGCAAGGGGTGCGGGCACGTGCTGCCGGCGCAGCCTGCCTCTCGGGCGGTCCCGACGTCGCTGGGGGTTATCTGCCTTGCATGCGGATTCACCACGGCCAAGCCCGGTGCTCGCTTCTGCCTGCGCTGCGGCAAGCCGCTGCCGGCGCCTGTACCAGCCGACGAGGCGCCCACGCCATCTTCTGTGTCGCCACCCCCCGCGCCGCCGTCGGGGGCCAAACGGCGTGGGTGGTCGTGGGGGTGGATGGGGGCGGTGGGAGGTGCCGGCGCTCTGGTGTGCGTCGCCGTGCTTGGGATTGCCGCCGTGTTCGCCATTCCAAGGCTTATTGGTAAAGAGGAGCCAAGTGCGGCATGGGTCGTGGTGACGGACGAGCCGTCGGCGTCAAAGTCGCCGGCGGTCAGCGCCGAGCTGACCGCCGCACCTTCTTCATCTCCACTGCCCACCTCCACCACGATATCCTCGGTGACCGAGTCTCCTACTCCTACCCATACCCTGCCTCCTCCCACAGAGACGCCTTCGCCGGAGCCGTTGCCGGCCGCGCCGCCAGAGGCGGCAGTCGGCATCGCCCTCTCTGCTGATTCGCTGGAGGTGAGTGATCTGCTTACGGTGACCGTTACCATTACCAACACGGGTGAGGTGGGATTTGGCAGGGTGCGCTGCCAGTTGGTGGGGGAATGGTCTCTTCAATTGGAAGTGGTGGAAAAGCCAGATGTGTTGATCCCTGGCGAGTTTGAACCGGGGGAGATGAGAGCGATCGTCTTTGTACTCAGAGCTGTGAACCCCGGGGGCGCCAGAATCCAGGCGGGCGTCACGATGGAGGCAGTGGGGACCCCGTCGCCTGCTGTTGGGGAAGCCCTGTCGGACGATCTAGAGGTGATCGTTACAGAGTAAAAGAGGAGAGATTTATGGACAAGCCAGCGCAAACGAACAAGTCGGCTCAAGGGCCGGGGATCATAGAGGACCTTATCTTGCGGGTCAGTCACCAGGAAGGATTTCTGGGCTCGCAATTGGTGCGCCAGGGGACGGTCGCCGTCGTTCTGCGTAACGGCCGGGTGCAGGAAATCATCCACCCTGGTCGCAAATTCATGTTTCGCCTGCCGTTTCAAAAGGTCGAGATTATGCTCGTAGAGACCAGGATTCGCAACTTGAACGTCGTCTCCCAGGGCGAGTTTCTCACGGTCGACCAGTGGCGCGTCAATGTCTCTCTCTGGGTCTCTTACCGGGTCACGAATGCAGCGCTCATCGCCGTCGAGTACGCCGAGCCGGTCCACGCGCTTTATAGCACCGTCAAGGATCTATTGGGGCAGGTGATCAATCGGCAGGACTTTCAGGCCCTGAGCCAGATGGGGAGGCAGGTGGTGCGCCAGCAGGTTTTGAGCGGCAGCCCTCAGGTCGAGCAGGCGTTGGGCATCGCACTGACCGATGTGCGGGTTGACGATCTGACGCTGCCGGAACGGGTTGGGGTGGCTTTCGACGAGCGGCAGGTGGCTCAGATGGAAGGCGAGGCTGCGCAGTGGCGTTTGCGCGGCAAGTGGCAGGATATGCCCGATTCGGTCAAGCGCAGTCACATGCAGGAGCGCCTGGTCGAAGGGGCAATGTTCGTCAACCCACCGCTCCCCGGCACGGTGATGGGGCAGGGCGCCCCTGGGGTGCCTGTCATTCCTCAGGCGCCCGGCGCCGTGCCGGGATCGCTTCCCCCTGGCGCACAGGTCGTCGAAGGGCAGGTGCCGCGCACGCACGCGTTGGGCGGAGAGATGTGGGGGCAGTTGGTCGTCATCAGCGGGCCCAAACAGGGGGTCGTCTTTCCCTTGCGCCAGCCGTCCGTGAGCGTTGGACGCGCCGCCGATAATGGGATCGTCCTGCAGGATAACTCTGTTTCTGGGC
Source organism: Anaerolineae bacterium (assembly GCA_016931785.1). Classification (GTDB taxonomy): domain Bacteria; phylum Chloroflexota; class Anaerolineae; order B4-G1; family B4-G1; genus JAFGED01. The sequence goes on along the minus strand of JAFGED010000006.1, from coordinate 8,296 downwards.
ATCACGCCCGTTTCGAGTTGCACGGTGTGCAGGCGTTCGTCATCGATCAGAACAGCTCCAACGGTACCTGTGTCAACGGGCAGCAGATACAACAGGCGCAGTTGAACGGCGGAGAGGTGATCCTTATGGGAGATACCCACCTGCGGTTTGAGAGGCTGTAGTGTGGCAGTTGTTTGAAAGCGGGTGAGGCGGGCGATTTAGGCCAGAGCGGGTTTCTCGTCCGTAGGTGCTATTACGATTATTTGAGGAGGTATCACAATGAACCGCAAATCTATGATTTTCTTGATCGTTCTGCTGGTGTTGGGGCTCTTGTTGATCGTGGCGGCTGGCATTGTCTACTTTGTTTCCCAAAGCCAAAAGCCGCCAGAGATCGAGCTGCCTCCCTCACTCGACGAGTTGGTCGAAAAGTACCCCGAGCTGTCTCGAATACTCGAAAATTCCGAATTGGACACGGTGTACAAGGAATTTTTGATGGTGTACGAGGATGAAGGGGAGGAGGCTGCGCTGGATATGGCGCGCGAGCGCGGCATCCTGGTGACGAATGAGGGAAAGGAGTATTTTCGCCTGACGCTCATTCTGGACACTGAGGACACTGCGTCTTTGCAGGCCCAATTGGAGGAAACAGGCGTCGTGGTGAGCGGTGCCTTCCGGGATCAGATCGAGGTGGCGATACCGCTGGACTTGGTCAGGCAAGAGCTGGCCTCCGACGATCCCGGCGCGATCTTTCACGAGCTCTCCGGGATGGATCACGTTATCGCGGTGCAGTTGCCTATACGTACGACGCCTGACGGCAGCACTATTGAGGGAGAGGGCGTGGACGTCATCGACGCCGATGCGTGGCAAGACGCGGGCATCACGGGCGCAGGGCTGCGCATCGGCGTGCTCGATCTTGGGTTCGCAGGTTACGAGGACCTATTGGGGGAGGAGTTGCCCAATGATGTGACCTTTGAGATTTTCGGTTCCGACTTTGATGATGACGCGCCGATGGAGCACAGGGTGCATGGAACGGCGTGTGCCGAGATTATCCACGAGATAGCTCCAGACGCGGAGCTTGTCTTTGCGATGTACGACGGCAGCGCGATTGCGTTCGGAGAGGCGGCTGACTGGCTGGTCTCGCAGGATGTGGACATCATCTCTCACTCGGCGGGCGGCGTGTTTGATCCCCGTGACGGCACTTGGTGGATGGCTCAAAAGGTCGACGAGGTATCCGCCAAGGGGATTCTGTGGGTGAACGCCGCAGGCAACGAGGCGCTTTCCCACCACCGGGGCGATTTCACTGACACAGATGGAAATGGCAGGCACGAGTTCCCCTCCGGCTACGAGGCATTGGCGGCCATAGGCCCGGGCTACATTCAGGTCGGGCTCATTTGGGATGAGGAGTGGGCCCGGGCCACGCAGGACTATCAGCTTTACGTTTACGATTCGGAGGGCGAATTGCTGGGTAGCTCGTTGCGTCCCCAGTCGGGCGAGGATAGGCAGTGGCCTATCGAAGTCGTTCAGGCCTACAGCGGTGGAGATGTGGTCTACATCGTCGTCGTAGCCGAGAGCACGACTCGCCCTGTGACCTTTGACATTTTTATACGTGGCGGGCAAGTGGATTATCCCACGGCCAGTTACAGCGTCTCTTCACCGGCTGATGCAGCCACTTCGCTTAGCGTCGGCGCAGCCAATTGGTCAGATGACAGCCTGGCGAATTACAGCTCTCAAGGGCCGACCCCCGATGGCCGGCTAAAGCCGGAGATATCGGCGCCTACGGGCGTCAAGGGGGCTTCCTACGGCGGGCTGGGCATGCCGTTTACCGGCACTTCTGCCGCTTGCCCTCACGTTGCTGGAGCGGCCGCGCTGGTCTGGCAGGCTTATCCCGACTTTACGCGCCAGGATGTCGGCGTCTTTTTGATGAACAGTGCTGCAGACCTGGGGCCTTCGGGGGTGGATACCGGCTACGGCTACGGTCGGCTGGAATTGCCAGAATCGTCAGGTTTTGTGGCTTCACCTGAGCCGACGGAGGAGCCTCTGCCTACGGATACGCCCTTGCCCGGCACCACTTCGGTTCCCGCTCCGACGGAGCCTTCTAAACCTACTTCTCCACCTGAGCCCACCGTGACGCCGGTAGAGGATTATACTGTCCCCACACAGGTGCGGGTGACGCCTCAGCCTCCGCCAGGCAGCGGTTTGGCATTGGCAGCCAGTTTGGTAGTCGTAGTGATAGGGCTTGGCTGTGGTGGTGCGTTGTTGGTATTTGTCGGTCTCATTGGTATGGTTGTCCTATTACGGCGCGGGCGGCGCGCTCGCCCTCGCCCTGTACCTGGGCCTATGGTACCCCCACCCCCGATGCCGCGCCCTGGGGCGTACGGGCCTCCACCTGCCCCCGCGCCTCCACAGCAGTACCCGCCTGCTGCGCCACAGCCGCCCGCTGCTCAGCAACAGCCTGGGGTCGCGCTGTGCCCGCATTGCGGTGCAGTGGTACGCCCTGGCGCGCGCTTTTGCGCCGCTTGCGGTAATTCCACCGTAGTGGCCCCTCAGTGTCCGCACTGCGGGGCTTCGCTGAGAGAGGGAGTTCGTTTCTGCCCTCGGTGTGGGCGGCCGGTGCAGTGAGGTTGTTAGCCGCCCGGAGGTTTGCACAGATGGAACGCAAAGTCTTGCTTGTTTTGTTCGCGTTGGGAATCCTGCTGGTCGCGGCGGCCGGCGCTGTGTTCGTGATTTCTCTGTGCTTGCGGCAAGAGAAACCCGATGTCGCATTACCCCCTTCGCTGGACGAGTTGGCCGACTTGTATCCCGATTTGGCTCAGGCTCTTGGGGACCCTGAGTTGGATACGGTGTACAAAGAGTTCCTCCTGGTGTACGAGGAGGAGGGCGAGGATGCCGCGCTGGAGATGGCACGCGAGCGCGGCATCCTGGTGACAAATGAAGGGCAGGAATACGTTCGTCTGACACTCATTCTGGATACTGAGGACAGCGCGGCTCTACAGGCCCAGTTGGAAGAGATTGGCGTCATCGTCACCAGCGCCTTTCAGGATCAGGTCGATGTGGCAGTGCCGCTGGCCCTGATCCAGCGGGCGCTGGCGTCCGACGATCCCGGTGCGGTCTTTAGCGATCTCGCCGAGATGGAGCACGTCATCGCGGTGCGGCTGCCGCGACCTCGGGCGTCCGACGGCAGCGCCATCGACGGAGAGGGCGTGGAAACCATCGACGCTGATGCGTGGCACGACGCGGGCATCACGGGCGCGGGTGTGCGCATCGGCGTGCTTGACCTGGGATTTGAAGGATACGAGGATCTGCTAGGAGAAGAACTGCCCGATGATGTGGTCATCAAGGAGTTCGGTTGGTACTTTGATGAGATGGTCGTCCACGGCACTGCGTGCGCCGAGATCGTCCACGAGGTTGCCCCGGGCGCCGAACTCGTCTTTGCTCTGTACGATGGCAGTGACTCTGCGTTCGGTCGGGCGGTAGAGTGGTTGGTCGATCAGGATGTAGACGTCGTCTCCCACTCGGCTGGGGGACTGGTCGGCCCACGGGACGGCAGTGAATGGGATGCCAAGCTGGTAGACGAACTGGCCGCTGAGGGTATTCTGTGGGTGAACGCCGCAGGCAACGAGGCGCTTTCTCACCATCGATCCACGTTCTCTGACACGGACGGCGATGGAATCCACGAGTTCGGGCCGGATGAGGAGGTCATGGCGATCTACAGCTATAGCGGATTTCTCGTGGTCGCGCTTAGCTGGGACGACGACTGGGAACAACCTATGCAGGATTATCAGCTCTTCCTCTACGATCGGGCGGGGGGTGTGATAGCCTCCTCGCAAGATGTTCAGTCGGGTAAGATTGGACAAGAGCCGGTCGAGATGGTGTTTGTTGAGGAAGATGTTGTCTACGCCGCTGTGGTGGTCGAGGACGCCGACCGCGACGTGACCTTTGACATCTTTGTGATGGATGGGGATGTGGAGTATCCAACGGCGGGCTACAGCATCTCGCCGCCATCGGACGCGCAGTATTCGCTGACTGTGGGAGCGGTCGAATGGTGGGATGAGGGCCTAGCGGAGTACAGCTCCCAGGGGCCGACGTCCGACGGGCGGCTCAAGCCGGAGATATCGGCGCCGACGGGGGTCTCTGGGGTCACTTATGGTTCCAGGGGATTTGATGGCACCTCGGCTTCCTGCCCCCACGTCGCTGGGGCCGCCGCGTTGGTGTGGCAAGCTCATCCCGAGTTCACGCGCCAAGACACGGTGGATTTTCTACTGTCCCACACGCTCGATCTGGGGCCTGGCGGACCGGATACGGGTTACGGTTATGGCCTCTTGCAGCTCCCCGAATCGCCGGGCGTTGAGATCGTGATCACGCCCACGCCAGTGGTCCCGCCGACGCCACCAGAGCCTACACTCACAGAGCTCGCTCCCACTTTGACCGGGACCCCTGGCCTCACGGCTACGCCAAGGCCTACGCCGACCCCGCCCGACTATACGATCCCGACGCTGGTACCACCATCGTCCTCCGCACGCGGGGGCGCCGATACAGGGACGGTCGTGTTCGCCGGCGGCGTGGCTGTGCTGCTCCTCGGCTGCGGTGGTGCGGTGCTGCTGCTCGTCGGGGGGGTAGGGCTGCTCGTCCTGAGGCGGCGTGATAGGCGGGCCCCGTCGCATCCGGCTACAGAGCCTCGGCTTGGACAAAAGGGGGGAGCGTTGCCCGCAGCGGCTCCGCAGCTGCCGCAGGACGCGCGCTGCCAGTATTGCGGCGCAGGGGTACGCCCAGGGGCACGCTTCTGCCCGGTCTGTGGCCAGCCGCGTGTGCCCACCCTCCTGGTGCGCCACTGCCCGCACTGCGGCGCTATATTGAGGGATGGGGCGCGCTTTTGCGCCAAATGCGGGCAGCCGGCGGAGTGAGCCATTTTACCGGACTGGTAGACAGCCAGTTTGAGGAGTTGGGATGATTCTTCTGGGGATAGGGCGCGGAGCGCCTGCCCACACCCCCAATTTTACGCTTGCCCACACATGTGGGCAAGCGCCACCATTCCGATATTTGCTTGACAAAAGGGGGCTTTCACGGCATAATGGTCACTCAAAGCCTTGCTTTGAGTGGCTTGGCAATTCCAACAATCAAAGGCTGTGACGGAGAGGAGTAGGCGGGAGGAAGCCGCCAGGGAGGCAGGGTCTTGGACTGGAAGCTCTGCCCGGGGGAATCGCGTCGAAGTTCGCTCCCGAGCCGACGGGTGAACGCGTGCACTACGTGCACGATAGCAATTAGCCCGCTCCGCAAGACCTGCGTTATCGGACAGCCGGTGGCGTCAATGGATGGTAGATGACACTATCGGTGAAATGAGAGGGCTCCGCCAGGAGCCAAGCGGGGTGGTACCGCGAGAGTAATGGCGCTCTCGTCCCGGTGTGGGATGAGGGCGTTTTTCATTTGCATTTAGATGGGAGGCCCGAATGACTTTGCCGTTCAAATCCCATATCGCCAAACTGCCGGCCTACAAGCCGCCTGCCGTGCCGCCCGGCGTGGAGCGGGTGATAGACCTGTCGTCCAACGAGAACCCGCTGGGACCGTCGCCCAAGGCGATGGCGGCCTTGCAGGCGGCCGTCGGCACGGTGAATCGCTACCCTGATGCGTCCAGCATGGCCCTTAAGGTTGCCCTGGCCGAAAGGTTGGGCTTGATCCCGGGCAACATTGGGCTGGGCAATGGGGCGGACGAGTGGGTGTTGCTGCTGTGCCTGTCGCTGCTCGAACCGGGCGATGAGGTGATCATGGCCAAGGGGTCTTTTATCAGTTACCTGCTGCGTGTTATCGAGGTGGGCGCCAAACTGGTGCAGGTGCCGATGAAGGACCACACCCATGATTTGGAGGCGATGGCCGACGCTGTGGGCGACAAAACGCGCCTGGTCTTTGTGTGCAATCCCAACAACCCCACCGGCACGGTGGTGAACGCCGACGCAATGGAGGTGTTCCTGGAGCGCGTCCCCGAGCGCATCCCGGTGGTGGTGGACGAGGCGTACTATGAGTACGCTGTCGCCGACCCTGGCTATGCCGGTCGCAGTGTGGACTATCTCCGCGATGGGCGAAAGAACCTGATCGTGCTGAGGTCATTCTCCAAGGTGTACGGCCTGGCCGGCCTGCGAGTGGGGTATATGCTGGCTGGCGAAGAGATGATCGATTACGCCGAGCGTGCGCGCCCGCCGTTCAACGTCAACCGGCTGGCGCAGGTGGCCGCCTTGGCCGCGCTGGACGATGACGAGCACGTACGGCGCAGCCTGGAGAGCAACGAGGCGGCCAAGCGCTTTTTCTACCGCGAGCTGGCGGCGTTGGGCTTGCGCTATATTCCCACGCACACCAATTTCATGGCCGTCGACGTGGGGCGGCCGGGAAGCGAGGTGAGTGGATCGCTTTTGGAACGCGGCTTTATCACTACCGCGACGGACGGGTGGGGCGTGCCCAACCACGTGCGCTTTAGCTTTGGCGCGCCTGAGGAGAATGCGGCGTTCATCGCCGCATTGGGAGAGACCGTCAATTGACCGGCGGCGCGAGGTACAGATTCCAACATCCCATCCGCGTGCGTTACGTCGAGGTCGATGCGCAGCAGCACGTCTTTTTCGGCCACTACCTGACCTATTTCGACGTCGCCCTGGTCGAGTACATGAAGGCCATCGGGCACAGTTACCCGGATATCGTGGCCGCCGGCGTGGACATGTTCTACGTCCACGCCGAGTGCGATTACAAAGGCCGCGCGCGTTTCGATGACCTGTTACACGTGCACACCCGGATCGGCCACATTGGCAACACCAGCTTTACCTTCGAGTTCGCCGCTCGCAGGCAACCGGCCGACGAGTTGATTGCCACAGGCAAAATCGTCGCTGTCGCGGTCGATGTCGAAACCGAAAACCCCGTCCGCGTACCCGATGAATTGCGAGAGGCAGTTGCACGTTTCGAGGAGGGGTAATCATCTTCATCATCATTATCGATGAAAGGAGGTGGTTCGCTGGACTTTTTGGTTCAAAGAACGGGTCCATTTTCAGGTTACATTTCAAAACTTGTGCATTGGAGGAGAGATGAATACACGTCGAATTTCCTTGATTGCTGTTACCTCAGTACTTGTGGCTGGGTTGCTCGTGACCGCGTGCTCGTGCCCGCCCAAAGAAGGCTCGGTCTACAAGATCGGCTTCAACTCCTCGGCAACTGGCCCCTCTGCCTCGCTGGGCCTGCCGGAGGCCAGGACGGCGGAGATGATCCAGGAGCAGATCAACGAGGCCGGCGGCGTCGTTGGACCGGATGGCGTCCGGCATAGCGTCGAGATCGTTATCTATGACGATGAATCTGTGGCAGACACCGCCGTCAGCAACGTGACCCGCCTGATCCTAGAGGACGAGGTTATCGTAGTGGTTTCAACTACCGCCAGCGGCTCGACTATCGCTCACATACCCGTTTGCCAGGAGAACGAGACCCCGTGCATCTCGATGGCATCGGCCAAGCCTATCACCACCGATCCGGAATCTGGCCGCGAATACGAGTGGATGTTCAAGACGCCTCAGACCAACGGCCATGCCGGCGAGTGGCAGGCGGCTTATTTGGGCGCCATCGGCGTATCTAGCGTGTGCATTCTCTACACCGACGACGGCTATGGCAAGGATTGCCTGGCGAATTTCAAGGCCACGGCGCAGGCGGCGGGTTTACAGGTTGTCTACGAAGGAGCCTATGCCGCTAGTGACACCGAGTTCTCCGCTCAGATCGCCCAGGTGCAGGCCAGCGGCTGCCAGGCGGTCGAGATCGGCTCGACGCCGCCGGTGGCCTCGTTGGCTGCTTCCGCCGTGCGCACGGCCATGCCCGATATGCCTATCACCTTGGGCCACGGCGTCTGCAATCAGGCCTACATCGAGACGGCCGGCGAGGCTGCAAACGGCACCGTGTTCCCCTGCGGCAAGGTCACCGTCATCGACCAGCTCGGTGACGACGATCCGCAGAAGCCTGTGCTGCAGCAGTACATCGACGACTATACCGCATTTACCGGTGGTGAGCCGATCAGCACCTTTGGCGGCCACGCCTGGGATGGTGTGTGGATGGCTATAGACGCCCTCGAGAGCCTGGAAGACGGGCTGTCCTTGGAGGAGCAGCGGGCTGGTGTGCGTGACTATCTGGAGAACACTATCAAGGATTGGCCCGGCATCAGCGGCGTGTTCACCTTCAGCGCTGCCGACCACAACGGTTTGACCAAGGACTCGTTGCTGTTCGTCAAGGTCGAGAACGGCAAGTGGGTTGCGTTCCCCGAGTCGGAGTGGTAAACTAGTTCGCATTCTGGACTCAGTTGGGGGCGAGG
>JAFGED010000357.1 GCA_016931785.1 Anaerolineae bacterium | reverse complement strand
GCGCTGGACGAGCGGGCCAGCATCGGCGCCATCGGCAACATGCAGTCGTACATGCAGTTCAAGGCCGCACGCGCCCTGGGCGATGCCGCACTGACCGGCGGCGGGGAGGGAGGCTCCTTCACCGGGATGGGCGTGGGTTTGGGGGCCGGGATCGGGCTGGGCACGGCCATGGCCAGCGCCATCGGGCAGTCGCTGGGCGTGCCTGCGGGCAGCAGCGCTGCGACTGCGGCGGGCGGCTTGGTGGAAGGGTTCGCCGGGCTGAAGCAGTTGGTGGCGCAGCAGTTGACGCTCTCGGCCGAGGAAAAGACGGCGGCGGCCGCGGCGCTGGATAACCTGCTGATGCAGTTGAGCTCCGCCACGTCCACGCTGGATGACGTCAAGACCGCCCGCGAGGCGGTGACCGGCCAATTCCCGTGGCTGGCCGAGAGCGTGAGCAAGCTGCTCAACACGCCCGCCGCGCTGCAGATGCTGGGGCAGATCACGGCAAGGTCGATGTAAGACATCGTATGTCCTTGACAGAATCTACAAATGTAATTACAATGTGTCTACCTAGTGGTAGGAGGTAGTTCAGATGACTACGATGAAGACCCGTATCGTCAGAATCGGCAACTCGCAGGGTATTCGCATCCCCAAGCTCGCCCTCGATCAAACCGGCTTGGGAGAGGAGGTCGAGTTGGAGCTACAAGACGATTGCATCGTGATTCGATCTGCACATCACCCCCGCAGTGGATGGGAGGATGCGTTCCGGGCAATGGCCGAGAGTGGTGATGATAGTTTGTTGGACGCCGATGTGACGGTCTCTACCGTTTGGGACGAGGAAGAGTGGGAATGGTAGTCAAGCGGTTCGATGTGCACCTGGTGAGCCTCGACCCCACGGTGGGCAGCGAGATCCAGAAAACGCGACCGTGCCTGGTCATTTCGCCGGACGAGATGAATCGCTTCATCGCCACAGTGATCGTGGCTCCGATGACTACCAGAGGTCGGTCATATCCCACGAGAGTAGCGTGCAAGTTCCAGGGGAAAGAGGGGCAGATCGTGCTGGATCAAATCCGAACCGTCGACAAGTCTCGACTGGTTCGCAGGCTGGGTAGGGTCAACGAAGCGACGCAGGCTCAGGTATTGGCCGCGCTGGCCGAGATGTTTGCTGAGTAAACGAGTTCAGCCCCGATCGGATCGCAAGGAGAGACGATGGAAGCTACACCGATCATCTTTTTACTTGGAATCGTGCTCGCGGCTGCCGCGATTCTCGCCAGCGCGGCTGCCTCTGGCGGGGACCGACAGCGCATCAGACAACACCTGGTCGAGCGGGGGGCGACCGGTATATTTATCGCCAAAGCGTGGACCCCCGGCGATAGAGGCACCAATACCTACGACGTGGCGTTCACCGACAGCCAGGGCGAGCAGCGGCGCACGCGCTGCCAAGTCCGGCGAAATAGTTGGTTCGGCAACCCGGAGATCGATTGGGAGGATACGGTGTGAGAGGAGGAAAGTATGAACACTTATCTACAACCTCAGGATGATGGGCTACTTATGCGTGAGTCGGGACCATGGGTTGTCGAGAAGCTGGACTATTTGAGGCGTTACATAGATGTTTTCGAGACGTAAATACTCAGGCTATTCGCCTGAGCAGTGTCCCTCGCCCGAAAAAGGGCAGGATGGGGTTTTCGAGAGCGGCTTCGCCGCTCTCGAAAACCCCGCCTTCCCTCTCTTTTCGGACGTGGAAGACAACTGCGAAGCAGGGCTGAGTAGTTACTTCGAGACATCTATGCGTAAGAAGTGGACAAGGCGGCATTACATAGATCTTTTTGCGGGACCGGGAAAGTGTGTTTGTCGCAAGACGGGGACTGTTTATCTCGGTTCCCCACTTCTTGCCTTGACAACCAAGTATCCCTTTACAGACTACGTCTTTGTGGATTCTGACCCTGAGAATATCGTGGCTCTGCAAGAACGCGGCGAAGCATTATCGGCAAGTGCGCGTATCCAGTTCATTGTTGATGACGCAAACCGGGTTGCAGAAGAGATAGTTCAACGCCTTCACCGGGCACCATCACTCAATCTGGCGTTCTTGGACCCTGATGGTCTAGAAGAACTACGCTGGAAAACCGTGGCTACACTCGCCAAAATTGAAAGGCTCGACCTTATCATTCACTATTCGCAGATGGGTTTGACACGAACCATGCCACAAGCGTACGAGTCAGAAGGGGAAACCATCGTGGATTCGTTTTTTGGCGATAGGGAGTGGCGGAAGATTTATGGAGAGTACTGCCGAAAGGAAGAGAGCTTTTTACATCGCCAACTTATGGATCATTACAAAAGCAAACTCAAGGAACTGGGATATAAAGAAACTTATCGCGATGACGAAGTAGGGGCTGAACCCCTGATGCGAAACGAGAAAAATGCCCCGCTCTATCGATTGTTATTTGCCAGTAAGCATCCTCTCGGGCTCAAGTTTTGGGAAAAGGTCATTAGTAGAGACGCACACGGTCAGAGGCGACTTTTCTAGCCTTTACATCTCAGAACATTTGTACTACAATTCTGATGGGATGGCACTTAGATGGTAGGAGTATGTGAACTATGGCTAACAACTCGAGTATAGAATGGACCGAGTCGACCTGGAATCCCGTGACTGGCTGTACAAAGATCAGCCCAGGCTGCAAGAACTGCTATGCAGAGCGTATGGCATATCGACTTCAAGCAATGGGAAGTCCTAACTACATCAACGGCTTTGAGCTAACAACGCATGAGCACATTCTAGAACGCCCCTTTCAATGGAAAAGGCCTCAAATGATTTTTGTGAACTCGATGAGCGACCTCTTTCATCAGGGAGTGCCACTAGATTTTATCCAAAAGGTTTTTGATGTGATGCGCCGCGCCTCTTGGCACACATTCCAAGTGCTGACCAAACGATCTGAACGACTTCTCGCGCTGAATCAAGAAATCGATTGGCCTGCAAATGTGTGGATGGGGGTGAGTGTCGAGAACCATAACTATACTTTTCGCATTGACGATCTAAAACAGACAAGTGCTCAGGTCAAATTCCTCTCTCTTGAACCCTTGCTTGGGCCGTTGCCTCATTTGGATCTTGACAGGATGGACTGGGTGATCGTCGGCGGTGAGTCGGGACCTGGCGCTAGGCCCATGGAAGAGGAATGGGCAACTGCAATCAGAGATCAGTGTCTTAAATTCGACGTGCCGTTTTTCTTCAAGCAGTGGGGTGGGGTTCGTAAAAAACGCAATGGGCGTAAACTGCGAGGGCGCACCTGGGACGAGATGCCAGCGATGGCAGCTACTATGTCGCTCTCTGCTATGTGAGTTTTTCTGATGACTAACACACCGCGCATCAACCGATTCCTGTTCGTCCTCTACATCCTGCTGACCGTCGGCGTGCTGGTGGCGGCGCTGATCTGGCCGGCGGTGCGGGTGGTGGCCTACGCCCCGCTGCGCGACCTGCTCTTCCCGGCGTTCTACCTGCCGACGAGCGCGGGCATCGAGGCCCGGATCACGGTCGCCGCCCCGCCCACGCTGGAGGCTTGGGTGCGCGAGGCGGCGGCCGATTTCAACCGCCAGAACACGCTCATTGAGGTCGGCGTCATCTCACTGCGAGGCGCGGAGGCCGGGCGCCGCCTGAACGCCAGTGTCACCGACCTGCCCGACGTGTGGATCGCCGAGGCCGGCTTTGTGCGCACCAGTGTGGGCGGCGTGCCCTACGAATCCGGCGGCCCCTCCGTGGCCCAAGACGGCCTGGCGTGGGTGGCGGTGGCCTCCAGCGACGTCGGCGGCGACCTGTCCTGGCGATCGGTCGCCGATGCCGCTCGGAGCGACATCCGGTTCCGCGTCGCCGTGCCGCCGGTGGGCAGCGTCGAGGGGATGGCGGCCTGCGCCTCGGCGGCGGCGGAGTACCACCAGCAGGCGAATCTGACGGCGGACCTTTTGAACGACGCGGCCTTTCGGGGGTGGCTGGACGAGCTTTTGGCGGCCGCGCCCAACCGCAGCCGCCATCCGCGCGATCAGTTGGGCAGCCGCCCGCCCGAGGTCGACGCGGGGTTGATACTGGGCAGCGACTGGCAGCAGTTGGCAAAAGAGTCCTTCATCTACCAGCCGCCCGCCTACAACGTGGTTTTCGATTTTCCCTATCTCGTCCGCACCAATTGGTACGAGCTATCTGAGGATGAGGCCAACGCCCGGCGGATCGCCGCCGAAAGGTTCAGCGACTTTTTGCTGGGTGGTGGTCCGCAAGGTAAGTTGGTGAACTATGGCCTCGAACGGGCGGGCGCCGAGCCGTCGGTTCAGATCGTGAGTTTCGATGATCCCGCCGTGCGAGCGCTGCAAGCATGCTGGCAGTAGGTCGGGTATGCTACCTGACTTTGGTGGATAGTGTGCACCCTTTGGTTGCCTACGCCCTACTGACAATGAAGGGAGGTTTACGATGAAGTCCAAAATCAAGCATCTGTTCGTTATTCTGGTTTCTATGATGGTGACCGTGGCCTGCACCTGCGCCGGCGGCGGGCCGCTGGGCGGCGGGGTTTCCAAGCCCGCCGACGCGGTCGAAATCACCATCATCTACGCGCCCGAGGCCGAGCTCTACCTGGCGGAGGCCATCGAGAATTTCAACCGCAGCTATGCCAACGGCATCAACCCGCTCACCGGCAAGCAACTGGAGGAGGGCGAGCGGCCCATCTGGGTCGAAGGGCGCTCCGGCTCCTCCGGCACGGTGCACCAGGGGATCGTCAATGCCTTCATCGCACCCGGCCACTCCAACGTGGAAAAGCCCACCATCTTTTGCCCGTCCGTCAGCCATTGGCTGGCGTTGGTCAATTACGAGACGGGGCAGCAGGTGTTTGACCTGGCCGATAGCCCACCCACAGCCCTGGCTCCGGTCGTCATGGCGATCTGGGAGAGCCGCCTGCAGGCCATCCAGGCCAAGAACGGCGGGCAGCCTGTCGGCTGGGAGGAGCTGCTGGAGGGGATGAACTCGCCCAACGGCTGGGCCGATTACGGCATCCCTGGCTCGCGGACGACGGTCTATTACGGCCACACCGACCCTTATGTCAGCTCGACCGCCCTCTCGACGCTGATCGCCGAGTTCTACTCCAGCGCCCGTTACAACGCCGGCGAGGAGGTCCGTCGCCTGGAGATGGAGCAGGTCAGGAACGAGAAGGTGCAGGAGGGCGTGCGCCAGATCGAGAGCCTGATCAAGCACTATTCGGCGCGCACCACCGAGTTCAAGGAATACATC
>JAFGED010000047.1 GCA_016931785.1 Anaerolineae bacterium | reverse complement strand
TGGCAGCCCGAACGGATAGAGGGTGGCGCGCCGGCGATCCTGCTGCGCGACCTGTACCTCTACTGGGATTACGTGCGCAAGAACGAGGTGGGCTTTATCCAATCGGGCGCCGTGGCCAAGCGCCACCTCAAGGCGGTCAACGAGATCCTGCTGGCGCCCGACCCGCTGCTAAAAGAAGCCAGGAGCGAGGCCGAGACCGGGCGGCTGTACCTGCTGCGCCAGCTCCTGGAGGCCTGCCACCTCGCGCGCCAGGAAAGAGGCACGCTGCGCCCGGCGGGAAAGAGCGCGCTGACCGTACCCGAGTTCTGGGAAAAGCCGCAGGCCGAGCAGCTCGCCGCCTGCCTGGAGGCCTGGCCTCACCTGCAGGGCGCCAGCGGGCTGCCGCGCCAGGCCGACTCTTACGGGGCAGACCACGACCATGCCAGAAAAGCATTGCTGGCCGCGCTCAAGGAGCAGAATCCCGGGAGATGGATCGAGCCGGACGAGCTGCTGGAGCACATGCAGAGCCACAACCCCGATTTCCTGTTCGACGAGCGCACGCGGGTGGAAAGCCGGCGCAGCGGCTACTACAGCAGCTATACGCACGGCTATTACTCCGAGAGCACGGAAACCCTGCTCAAGCAGTTCGAGCAGTTCGAGGTCCAGTTCGTGAGCAACTGCCTGAGCGGGTTCCTGCACGAGATCGGCGCGGTGGAACTGGGCTACACCGGCGACCGGCTGGCGGGGTTTCGCATCACGCCCGCCGGCGCAGAGATGCTAGGCTTGCAGCCCGCAGAGCCCCCCGCGCCCCCTCCCGAGGACGCGGGCAGGCTCATCGTCCAGCCCAACTTCCAACTGATGGCCATCGGGCCGGTGAGCATGGCGCTGCTGGCCCAACTGGACCTGTTCGCCGAGCGGGAGCAGGCCGACCGGGGCGCGTTCGCCTACCGCCTGACGCGGGAGTCGGTCTACCGGGCGCAGCAGCTGGGGCTAGACGCGGCGGACGTGCGGGCCATCATCGAGCGGCAAGCCGACACCGACCTGCCGCAGAACGTACGCCGCTCGCTGGACGAGTGGGCCGCCCACCACGAGCGCATCGTCTTCCGCACCGGCGTCAGCCTGCTGCAGGCGGCCAGCCCAGAGCTGCTGGACGGGCTGATGGAATCCCCCGACGCGGGCAAGCATCTCGCGCGGGCGGTGACACCGCAAGTGGCGCTGCTCAAGAAGGGGCAACGTGAGGCCCTGGTCTCTGCATTGGTAGCCCAGGGGCTTTTCCCGGCCATCTCCGGCGACCGGCCAGAATCGGCCGACCGCAGCGTCGTCGTCCAGGAGGACGGCGCCATCCAGCCGGTCCACGCCGTGCCGGGCCTGCACCTGCGCGGCCGGCTCGCGCGCCTGGCCGAGGAAGGCGAAGGCGGCGCGTGGGCGCTCACGCCCGCGTCGGTGCGCCGGGCCGGCGGGAACAGGAAAAGGGTGCTCGAGCTGCTGGAGGAACTGGAGAGGCTCCACCGCGGGCAGGTGCCGCCGCGATTGGTCGAACAGGTCAAGGCCTGGGGCGGCTACTACGGCCAGGCCGCCGCCGAGACGCTGACCCTGATCGAATTCGACGACCAGGTCACGCTCGACGAGCTGCAAGCGCGCCCGGATTTGGCCCCGTATCTCACACCCTTCCCGGCCCAGGGGCGGGCCCTGGCCGTCGTCCCCAGCGGCAAGCTGGAGGAACTGCAAACCATCCTCTCCCAGCTTGGCATACGGATAAAGGACGGGCTATAGGCCGGATCGGCAAGACGATCCCAGTTTGCCCCAGGATTGAAATGCGCTCCCAGCGCTATCATTTTCGACTTTTCTACCCAAGATGCTCAATATAGGCACGTGTTTCAGAAAGTAAAACGATAAGGCCCCGGTGCGTTCCTCGATAGCTTGACGGTTGTTCTCGACCGTGCTACACTGTGAGTGACGGATAGAGTGCCATTGTGTCATGACAAGCAAAATCCTGCAGAGGAGTGCTAAGATGGTATACGAAACCATTGCCCCAAAACTGGAACTTTCACCCCAGGAATTGGAGCGCGAAAGCCTAACTCTTCCTGCAGCACCGTTTGCGCCTGGTTGAGTCGCAACTCTTGAAGCTGGCTCAAGAATACGGCGTGCAAACTGTGGTAGAACTCGACGAGTTGGTACAGAACGGCCATATCCACGAAGCGGAGGCCTTTGAGGACTATTTCGAATCTGATCACCTGGAGGCCGAGCGAGACGCGCTGCTCGAATCGCTGGGGGAACTGGCTTGAGCTCGCTTGCGCATAATCGACTACAATAACCGCTATGAAATTCACCCAGTACTTTGCCCATACCCGCCAGCGACCCGACCGTGCCATCATCCGCGACGAGTGGATCGAGCGTGTCATCCAACACCCTCTACGCGAAGAACGGCAGGCCGACGGACGGATACGGCGCTGGGCGCGCATCCCAGAAATGAACGACCGCGCCCTGCGCGTCATACTGCTCGAAGACGGCAAAACCGTCCACAACGCCTTCTTCGACCGTGATTTTGAGGAATAGAGCTATGCGCATCAAATACTTTGCCGATACAGACACCGCCCTGATCGAACTCTCCGACCGGCCGACAGTCGAGACCCGCGAACTTAACGAGAACGTTTACCTCGACCTGGACGCTGATGGGAATGTCGTCAGCCTGACCATCGAACACGCCCGGCAGGCCGCCGGAATAGACGAGTTCACTTACCAACGCGTCCCTGTTCCGACCCACACCTGACCATCGTTGACGCCGCCCGCCGATACGGTGTCTCGCTCGATGTGCCCCTTCAGCGGGGTGGTTGGTGAGCCTGTCGCCGCAATCTCAACCGGCACCATTGGCCTAGAGGCCGAGCGAGACGCGCTGCTCGAATCGCTGGGAGAGCTCGCTTGCGCGGCTTTGGCGTATCGCCGAGGTCGAGTTTGCGGATATTGTAGTGCAAACAGAGCCGGGCTAGGCAAACCATCTCTCCCCGCTTCCCACAAAAGAAAAGCGGGCATCCCTCTTGGAATGCCCGCTTCGATCGTCCGGCGGATCTCGGTAAGTCCACGCTTTCAGAAGAGATCAGCGTGTATCCGCGTCTACCTGCGTCCCAATCTCCTCTTCCACCCCATCAGGGTGCGCGCCGTTCGGCTTTTTCGCGCCGTTGCCCGAAAACGGCAGCAGCCGCTGCAGCCACCCATCGCGCCGCCGGTGGCGATGCTTCCTGCGCTCGCGCTCGCCGTTCTCGCTTTGGTCGTAGTAATAGTGATAGTAGTAATAATAGCCATTGCGGCGGCCCGAGAGGCGGTTCAGCACCACGCCCAGCAGATTGGCCTTGACCCGGCGCAGCTCCTCCACCGCCTTCGTAGCCGCG
>JAFGED010000356.1 GCA_016931785.1 Anaerolineae bacterium | reverse complement strand
TAACTTTATTGGAGGAATAGTCAAGAAATGAGCCGTATCGTTTCCACAGAGGGGCCAGGTAAGATTCGCAACCAACATCGGCGCACCATCGCGGAGGCGCTGCGTCGCTTGAGCCAAAAGCCCCGGCTAGATGAGGAGGCCAAAGACCTGGCTGCCGTGATCGTCGTGTGCTTGCATCGCATCGCGGACACCATCGAACAGACGACCGAGGCATGGGAGAAGCGCGATTATTATCTGAAGGCCGATCGCTTTCGCGAGGAGTGGCGCTGGGTGGAGCCGATGGCCGATCGGCTGAGCGCCGTCATTTACGAGGAGCGGTGGAGCGAGCTGCCGGACGTCTTGGTGCAGTTGATGCCCCATTTTTCCGACGTCAAGATCACCAAGCTGACGCGCAAGCCGAGTTTGTGGAAGGGGGCGTACAAAAAGCTGCTGGAGGGCGAATGAATGCCCGCCTGCAAAAGCGGAGGTGACATATGGTGAAAAAGGCAAAAGGTGGGGCAAGGGAAAAAGCTGCCCGGCTGGTCGCCCGGTTTTTCGAGAGGTACGCCAGCGGTGAGTTGACGGTTGGGGAGGCGGACGATATCTTTGACCGGTTGTTCGACCTCGCCGACGAGGCGCTGCCCATCGTCATCAAGCGTCTGGAATCGGCGGATGAGACCGAGCGCAAAGCGGCGATCACGCTGCTGCGCGAGCTGGATGATCCACGGGCGGCGCATCCTCTACGCCGGATGCTATCCGATGCAGATCGCAGCGACGATGAAAAGATCGCCATCATCACCGTGCTGAAAGATCTGGGGGAAACGCTCGATGAGGCTACCCTGAAGCGCGCCATCCCTGATCCTGAGAGGATGGTCAGAGATGCGATGGTGAGTGTGCTGGAGATGATCGAGGACCCTAGTCAGGTGGAAGAGTTCCTGAGGATCATAGGGCAGGGGCCGCCTGACATGCAGGCCGCTTACGTCCAGGATTTCCTGGCGTCGCTCGCCGACCGACGCTTGCTGCTCTTGATGGTTGCACTGCTCTACAGCGAGCACGACGAGGTGGTCCTGGCTGCGATCGATGCGGTCGAACGACTGAAGGAGCCAGCTACCATTTCCTTTCTACGCGAGTGCGGCCAGTACGATCCCTCTCCCCTGGTGCGCCACGCCGCCGAGAACGCCGCCCTGCGGCTTCAAGCGCGGATCGGCGATAAGCCATCCCAACCCTGGAGCATTCCCTCTCCACCGCCACTCGCTTACTGTCTGTTGAGCACGATTGATGGTGATGGCGGGCAGGTGCTCTTTGTAGCGCGCGAGCGACCCGAGGGCGGCTTCTGGCTGCTCGACGTGATGTTCAACGACCACCAGGGTGTCAAGGATTGCTTCAGCGCTATTGCCGAGGAGGATGAGCTGTTCGATATGCTGGATGCTTTCGATTCGATCGACTTTTTGGACGTCAGTCTGGAGCGTGCGCGCGCCGAGATAGCCCGCGCACGGCAGACTACGTTCGAGGCCGGCCGCCGCCTGCCGCCTCCGCTTGTCATCTGGCAGGATTGGCTGGAAGGGGAGGATAGCCGTGAGGTGGAGGAGACTCCGCTGCCTGTACTCGATCCGTCCAGACAGGCGGAGTTTTTGGAGGCGTGCGGGGAGCTCGTGATGTTGGACGAGTTCGAGTATTGGTTCTTCAATCCAGAAGAAGTGGCGGATTTCGTCTCTCGCTACCGTAAGCTGGATCGAAAGAACCAGGCCGAGTTCGGGGAGGCGGCTTACGAGAAGCTGGTGGACGAGGCCATCGAGGCCGTCGTGGGAGAGGAGTGGCAGCGCCTACTGCCCGATCGGCTGCGCCGCCAGGCGTGGCTGTTGGCACAGCTCTACGAGGAAGACGAGATAGCTTTGTGGGCGCTGGCTGCTGCCGATGCGCTCGAGCGGGGCATGCTGGTTGGGCATCCCCTGCTGCGCTGGATGATGGACGCGAGTTTGTTGAACGCTGTTGAGGAGTAGTTGTAACAGGCCCCCGGTTTTTCCAAGAAACCGGGGGCCTGCTGTCAAAGGCGTTCTTCCACGCTGACAGGCAGCGCCACCAATCCACTGATCATCTTTGGATAAAAGTCGGTCGACTTTTGCGGCATGCGCTCGCCCGCGGCGGTGCAGGCCCGCACTTGATCGATGCGGGTGGGATTCATCACGAGGAGATAGTCCGCCTCTCCCCGCGCAACGGCATCGTATCCCATCTGTGGGTCGCGCAGGAACTCGACGTGCCCGTTATGTGACACTTCCTCCTTGCTGATGCCCAACACGCGCTCGATGAACAGCTCGTGCACCACGGCTACATCCAGCATGCGCCAATCCGGCGTGCGGTCGGGCAGCAGGTGCGCCATGATGGCTGGATCGCGCAGCGTGAGGACGGCAGAAGCGCCGTCGTGGTAGCCAAAGAAGGGATTGGGGTGGGGGCCTTGGCCTACGATCAATGCCTCTTCCAGTGCCTGCCGGTCGGCTACAGGCTTTACCGTGAAGTATTCCCTGGCCCTTTCCAACACCTCTGCGCTGCGCATATCGTCGTGCGCGCGGACGAGGCGATGGGTGGGCAGGATCACCAAACCGGGATCGTCCATGCTCACCAATGCCACCTGGGTATAGTTAAAGCCGGCGTTGGATGGCGCACTGGGGTGTAAGGACTGCATCTCGGCCTGATGTGTGAGGCTGGTCTCGTAGCGGTGATGGCCGTCGGCGATGATCAGGTTGCGCCGAGGGGCCAGCGCCCCCGCGACCGCCGCCAAAACCTCTGGGGCGGTGATCGCCCAAAATTGCTGGTGCACCTCGTTCTCGAACAGCTCGTGCATCTCCAGCGGCTGCTGTTCTGCGATGGCTGGATCGAGCAGTTCGTTGATCCCGCCGCCCGGATAGAGCACAAAGATGCAGCCAAAGTTGGCTGCCGTGGCGTGCAGCAGGTTGAGCCGATCCGTCATAGACTTGGCCAGCGTCCGCTCGTGGGGTAGCACGATGCCCTCCTCGAAATGGGCCAATTCCAGGGCGGCGATCAGCGCCTGGCGCGTCCGCGTCCTGCCGCCGGGCAGGGTGAACGTTTGCCGGAGGACGTAGAGCGCGGGCGTGTCCTCGCGCACCAGGATGCCCTCTTGCTGCCAGGAGTGGAAGGCGTCCCTGGCGCGGGTATAGGGGTTGTTCTGCTCGTCGTCGCCTGCGTACTCCTTGCCCTTGATGATGCGCGCGATGTTATAGGGGCTTTGTCCATAGTACCTATCCTGCAGGCCGTGCCGCACCCGGTCGTGGGGCTGGCTGACGACGGTCGATAGATCAGGGATTTTTTGCGGGTTGTATCGCACGCCTCGAAACGGTTTGATCGTTGCCATGGTGTTCTCCTAGACCTGACAGGTTTCCAAAACCCCGTCAGGTCTTGCTATCGCCCTGCAAACTCGATGACGATCTGGGCGACTTCTGCTCCCACGCGCTTGCTGGCCTCGACGGTGCCCGCGCCGACGTGCGGCGAGCCGATCACCTGCGGGAGCGCGAGCAGCTTTTTACCGCGATCCTCCTTCTCGTCGTGAAAGACGTCCAGCGCTGCCCCGGCGACCTTGCCGCTGACGATGGCTTCGTACAGGGCATCCTCATTCATCACGCCGCCGCGCCCGCAGTTGACGATGTAGACGCCGTCCTTCATCCTGGCGAACTCTTCCTGGCAGAGGATAAAGTGCGTCTCCTCGGTGTAGGGCACGTGGAGCGAGATAAAGTCGGCTCGGCGCAGCAGCTCCTCCAGCGGGACGTTGTGCGCGCCGGGCAGGTCGGGGAGGGGAGGCAAGCAGTGGAAGAGTACCTCCATATCCAGAAAGATGGCTTTCCTGGCTACCAGGCTGCCGATGCGCCCACAGCCGATGAGGCCCAGCGTCTTGCCCTCCAATTCTACGCCCTTGCTGAACCCTTTCTTTTCCCACTGGCCGCCTTTCATCGAGGCGGTCATCTGAGGGATCTGGCGGGCCAGGGCGAAGAGATAGCCCACGGTCAGCTCGGCCACCGCGTTGGACGAGGCGGCAGGGGTGTTGCGCACCTCGATGCCCTTTGAGCGGGCGTGCTTCACGTCGATGTTGTCCAGCCCTACGCCGCCGCGGATGACGAGCTTGAGGTTGGTAGCCTTGTCGATCAGCTGCTGGCGCACCTTGGTGCGGCTGCGCACGACCATCGCGTCGTAGCCGGCGATGATGGCTTCCAGGTCCTCCGGCGTGATGTCATCACGCACTTCTGCTTCAATCCCTGCTGCCCGCATCGTTTCGACGGCGGCCGGGGCTAATGGATCACAGACGATGAGCTTCATTGAAGTGTCTCCTTGAATTCGTCGGTCCGCAGCCTGTCGTCTACAGCCCTAAAATATCCTCGATCTGCGCCGTGAGCCAGGTCATGTCCCCCATCGTCAGGTCGCCCATGTGCGCAATGCGGAAGCACTTTTCTTTCAGGTCGCCATAACCGTTCGAGATCATCGCCCCGCGCTCGCCCAGCGCCTTGTTCAGATCGGCCACGCTGATTCCGCGCGTGTTGTGTACGTTGGTGACGGTGAGGGAGAGGTAACGCTCGTCGGAGTAGAGGGCGAAGTACTTGCGCGCCCAATCCTGCACGTAGGCGGCCATCTCCTTGTGGCGTGCCCAGCGGGCCTCAAGCCCGGCGGCCAGGATGTCGTCCATCTGCTTGTTGAGCGCCTGGATCAAGCTGATGGCGGGGGTGGCCGGGGTCTGGTTCTTTTCGTAACTCTTGTCCATCTGCGAGTAAGCAAAGTAGTAGCCGGGGTATTGTACCAGCCTGGCGCGCTCGCGCGCCCGGTCACTCACCGCGCATATCGTCAGCCCGGGCGGCAGGGCGAAGCACTTTTGCACGCCGGCCAGGCATACGTCCAGGCCCCATGCGTCGAACGCGATCTTGACGCCGGCCATGCAGCTCACGGCGTCTACCAGGATCAGCACGTCGGGATACTTTTCGCGCACTAGGGCGGCGATCTCTTGAACAGGGTTCATGACGCCGGTGGAGGTCTCGTTCATCACGACGGTGATGGCGTCGTAATCGCCGGCGCCCAGGGCCTCGTCCACGATCTCTGGCGTGATGGCCTGCCCCATCGCCACCTCGACCTTGTCGCACGGGATGCCGTTGGCGGCAGTCATCTTGTGCCAGCGGCCCGAAAAGTCGCCGCAGACGGTATTCAGCACGCGTTTGACCGAAGCCTGGCGGACCGAGCCTTCCATCACGCCGGTGGAAGAAGAGGTGTACAGGTAAACGCGCTGTTGGGTGTAGAGAAGCTGCTGGAGCTTGGGGGTTACCTCTGCTTGAAGGTTGGAGTACTCCTTGGCGCGGTGGCCGAGCATCGGCGCGGCCTGCGCCTGGAGGATTTCGTCCCGCACGTGCGTCGGGCCTGGGATGAACAGCTTTTTATACATGGAAAACGCCTCCTGTAAGTATGATGTTGGCCAGAGCAGGAGGCGCACAGCGAAAAGGACTGCTGTGAGCCTCTGTCTACAAGCCTGAGAGATTCTTCCCGGTTGTTCACCGGGCTTTGCCCCGTCGGCGTCCTCGATTCGAGGACTTTCCAGAGGTGCCAGGACATCGGGTCCATTTACCTGAGAGTTTCGCCAGGGCGACCAGCTTATCGTCCTGACTTGCCCCTTCGGTCTCGCGGGATTCCAGAGAAATCCCGCGCCCTCTCCCCAATATCCTATAGCGGAGTATTCGATTTGCTTAGTGTGCATTCTACACCAATTCACGCGAATTGTCAAATCCTTGACACCAAAGACACAGAAGGGTACAATGCAGAGTCAGAATCGAAGCCAACTTGGAGGGTTGTATGTCTTCTCAAGACGACGATTTCCTGTTTCGTGGTGACCTGGACGAACTTGACTCTGATGTCGCCGAGTTAATCGAGTTGGAGCAAGAGCGCCAGGCCCGCAAGCTGATCATGATCCCTTCGGAGAGCAGCGTGCCTTGGGCTGTGCGGGAGGCGCTCGGCTCTGTGTTCACCAACGTCTACGCCGAGGGGTATCCCAACCCCGAAAGCTGCTGGCTGACCGAGGACGAGATCCTGGATCACGAGAGCTATCTGGCGTACCACCGGCGCTATGGCGACCGGCGCTACTACCAAGGTGTGGAGTACGCCAACATCGTCGAATCCCTGGCCCGCCGGCGCTGCGCCGAGGCCTTTGCCACCGATGCGATCTCGGCGGACCAAATCTGTGTCAACGTGCAACCTCTCTCTGGAGCGCCTGCGAACACCGCCGTGATGCAGGCGCTTTTGGAGCCCGGTGATACCTTCATGGCCATGTCGTTATCTCACGGCGGCCACCTGACCCACGGCGACCCGGTCAACGTCTCGGGGCGGTATTACAAGGTGGTGCCCTACGAGGTGGATAAGCAGACAGAGCTGCTGGACTATGATGCCATCGAGGCGCTCGCACTAGAGCACCAGCCCAAGCTGATCATCGCCGGGTACACCTCCTATCCGCGCCGGCCGGACTGGGCCAGGTTCCGCCAGATCGCCGACCGGGTGGGGGCCACTCTGATGGCCGACATCGCCCACACTGCCGGGATGGTCGCCGCCGGGGCGCACCCGAATCCCGTGGGGCACGCGCACGTGGTGACCTTTACCACGCACAAGACGCTGTGCGGGCCGCGTGGGGCGTGCATCATGACCACCGATTCCTGCCTGGCGCGCAAGTTCGACCGCGCTATCTTCCCCGGTCTCCAAGGCGGCCCGCACGTGAACAAATTTGCGGCGATGGCGGTGGCTTTCGGACTGGCGCAGACGGAGCAGTTCCATCGCCTGCAGCACCAGATTGTGGCCAACGCCTCCGCGCTGGCTGACGCGCTCGCCGCGTGCGGCATGCGCCTGGCCTGCGGCGGCACCGATACGCACCTGCTGCTCATCGACTGCAAGACGATCACGGGGCGAGATGGTACGCCGTTGATGGGGCATACTGCGGCGTCGGTCCTCGAACTGATCGGCATCGTGGGCAACAAGCAAAAGATCCCCGGGGATGAATCGGCCTTTTACCCCAGCGGCGTCCGCCTGGGCACGCCCTGGGTCACGCAGCGCGGTCTGCGCGAGCCGGAGATGGCGCGCATCGCCGACATGATCTCCCGCGCGCTCAAGGCCATCGAGCCGTTCGCTTACGCCGGGCTGAGCGGGCCGCTCTACCGCGGCAAGATCGATTTTGACGTGCTGGAGGAACTGCGCGTGGAGGTCGCCGAGCTGGCTGCTCAAGCTGCGGTCGATTTTGAGCCGCCGTCCCGTAGCTGCCCTGCCCATTACCCCGCGCAGGAACCGGATCCAGAAGAGGGGCCATACCGGGCGATCGAGATCCGGGGAGGGGAGGCCGCAGCCTTTGTCGAGCAGGTCACGCCGGTGGATGTTTCGGACCTCGCGCCGCAGGAGTGGCGTGCGGTGACGCTGTTGGAGCGTGACGGGCGGGTGATGAGCCCCGGGATATTGCAGCGGCATGGCCCGGGTTACGATTGCTACCGGCTGGTGGTGCCGGTCGGGCGGGCGCGGCGGGTCGTAGCTTGGCTGGTCGATCTATCCGATGGCTACGTTCTCTTCGACGATGCCGATATTTGGGCCAAGATTTCGGGGCCGGTCGTCGTGCGCGACGCGGGAGTGAGCGAACAAGAGGTTCCAGAGGAAGCGTTTACGCCGCCGGTCTCGTGCAAGCCATACTTTGTCGGCCTCTCGGCATCTGGCTACGACGACCCCTGCGGCGAGCCGCTGCCTGCGTTCCAGTGGCAGGCGTCGGAGGATAAGCCTCTGCGCCGCACGCCGCTCTACGATTGGCACGTCGCGCACAAGGCCAAGATGGCGCCCTTTGCCGGGTGGGAGATGCCCCTCTGGTATACCTCCATCGGTGACGAGCACCAGGCCGTCCGGGAGGCGGCTGGCCTCTTTGACGTCTCTCACATGAGCATCCTGGAGGTGTGTGGGCCGCACGCGGTCTATTTCCTCAACCTGGTGACCACCAACGACGTCAGTCCGCTCCACCCTGGCGAGACGCAGTATTCCTATCTCCTATCTCCCGATGGCCGCGTCATCGACGACGTGATGGTCTACATGCTGGCTGCCGAACGCTATTTGTTGGTGGTCAACGCCGCCAACGCGGAGAAGGACCTGGCCTGGCTCCAGGCGGTGAATGAGCGACGGGTGCGGATCGACGACGGGCGGCCGTGGGTGCGCGCCAGCTTCCAGACCGAGTTACACAACCTGCACGATTCGGGCGATCCCGGGGCTGAGCTGGCCGACCTGGCCCTGCAAGGGCCGCGTTCGTTGGACGTGCTGCTGGCTTTCCTCGACACGGCCCCGTCCGATGTCTCAGAGATACGGCCGCGGTTGATGACGCTGGCGCACGCCGAGGTGATGGAGGCCCGCGTTCCCTCTGACCGGGTTCCCGGCGGCGCGTTCGATTTGATCATCGCCCGCACCGGCTACACCGGCGAGCCTTTGGGGTTCGAGATTTTCGTCCATCCCGACGCGGCGGTCGAGCTGTGGGAGCAGCTTCTGCAGGTCGGTGCGATCATGGGCCTGCAGCCCATCGGTCTGGGCGCGCGCGATAGCCTGCGCGTCGAGGCCGGGCTGCCGCTCTACGGGCACGAGCTGGCCGGGCCGCTGGACCTGCGCCCTGACGACGCAGGGTTCGCCTCGTACGTCAAGCTGCACAAGTCGTTCTTCGTCGGACGGCAAGCCTACGTCGCACATGCCCAGGAGCGCAGGATGGCGGTGGCCCGTTTTCGCATCGCCAGGAAGGGGGTACGCGTTCCCAAGGTGGAGGACGTGGTCGTGGATGGACACGGGCGCGTCATCGGCCAGGTGACCTCGTGTTCGATGGATACCGAGGGATACCTGGTGGGGCAGGCCTGCATCGAACAGCGGCACGCCCGCAAAGGGGAGGAGATCAACATCTTTCCACATCCCACCCGCGAGGATTGGGACAAGCCCTACGACGAATTGGAGTTGGGCGACCGGTTGGTGCTGCACAGCGAGGCGACGGTGGTGAGCCGTTTCCTGCGCCGATAAACACGAAGGGCACGAATAGGACGGATGACGCGAATTTTTGGAGCATTCGTGAAATTCGAGCTCTTTCGTGTTCAGAAATAGACCTCCATCTCGCAGGCTGTGCAGTCAAAGCGCAGCCTGTATTTGTGGCCGTCTTCGTCGACCAGGTATAGAGGCTCTTTGAGCGGCGGCGCGTCGCTTTCCCGGGGGCACAGGCCCAGTTGGTGCTTGATGCAGTACCGGGTGCGCATGACGCGCTTGCCGCGCATGTCCAGCCCCGATTCGGCGGCTGGCGCGATCTCTTCCACGCCGTGCCTCCGGTAGAAGGCGGCGGCCTCCTGGTTGAGGGCGTTGCCCAGGTAGGAGAGCGCATGCTCGGGGTAGGGAGCGTCGTTCCTGCGGATCGTCCGGTGGAGCACGGGGCGGTTCTGCATTCGCACCTTCGACAGCCTTTCCAGCGCGTCGCGGCGCAGCGCGTTCAGCGCCGACACCGGCACAAAGTAGACCTGCTCCCAGGCGCTCTCGACCTTTGTGCAGGCAAACTCGGTGTCGCCCGTCTTGCGCAGTTGTTTCTCGACGGCGTCCAGGGCCTGATCCGGTTTCTTGGCCCCGACCTTTTCGCACGTCAACTCCCCCACGGCGACGTTGCCATCCTCGTCGCTGGCTATCAGGATGAAGCCCGTTTGCGTTTCTTCCAGCCTTAGCCGCACTGCGATCTTGCGCTCGGCGCAGCCCGGTTTCAACTGCTTGAGGAAGGCGTGGTCGTGGTTGCGGTAGATGCGCCCACCTCGCTGGATGCCCGCGATCTCCTGCGGCGTGACGACTCGCCCGCGCGCGGCGTTGACCACGGTGCCCTGTAGCTCTCCCTCTGCATCGAAGAAGCAGATGCCGTCGCCGCTGTGAAGCGCGACGGCGGTATCCAACGTGAAGGCCCCGCCTTTTACCGCCACGACCTGTCCCACGAACTCGCCCATCATCTTGGGCGTGTCGATGGCGCCCGGCGGCTCTCCGCGCCCGTGCAGGAAGTGGGTCGTGTAGCCGCGGTTGAATGTCTTGTCCATGTTGGGTTCAAAACCGGTGACGCTGTGGCCGGAGGAGCTCTTGTGCAGTCCTTTGGCCTCCAACACTGCGTCGAGCTGGCGGCGGTAGGCGCTGACGACGTTGGCCACATAGGCCTCGTCCTTCAGCCGCCCCTCGATCTTGAAGCAGGTGACGCCCGCGTCGAGCAGCTCGCCCAGGTGGGCGGAGAGGTTCAGGTCGCGCAGGGAGAGCAGGTAGCGGTCGCGCACCAGGACGGTACTGTCTGCATCGATCAGGCTGTAGCGCCGGCGGCAGGGCTGGGCGCATTCGCCGCGGTTGCCGCTGCGCCCGCCGAGGGCGTAGCTCATGGTGCACTGCCCGCTGTAGCACACGCACAGCGCGCCGTGGACAAAGGTCTCCAATTCGATGGTCGTCTGCTGGCGGATGGCGCGAATCTGCTCCAGGCTGAGCTCGCGGGCCAGGATGGCGCGCTGGAAGCCGACACGCTCGAGAAAGGCGACCCGTGCAGGGGTGTGGTTGTGCATCTGCGTGCTGGCGATGAGGGGCAGCGGCGGCAGGTCGCATTCCAGCAATCCCACGTCTTGGATGATGGCCGCGTCCACGCCGATCTCGTAGAGCTGGTGGAGCAGGCGCACGGCCTGCGGCAGTTCGTCGTCGTACAGGAGGGTGTTGACCGTGACGTACACCTTGGCCCAGTAGGTGTGGGCGTGGCGCGCCAGCGCCTCGATATCGGCCAGCGGGTTGCCTGCCTTGGCCCGCGCGCCAAAGCGCGGCGCGCCGATGTAGACCGCGTCGGCGCCGCAGTCGATGGCGGCGATGCCGCAGGCCAGGTCGCGCGCCGGGGCGAGGAGTTCGATGGGGTTCACAGGGCCCATTTTACCGCAAAGGCGCGAAAGCGGGCGTGCCAGCCCGGACGCCAAGCGAAGTTGAACTGTGGGGGGGGATTTGTCCCTTGAGGGCACTGATCTTGCATTTCGCATCCTTTTCAATCAGGCATCTCCCCCCCTCAATCCCCCCCGCTGGGGGGGGGAGCCGAACTCTCCCCCCAGCGGGGGGAGTTGGAGGGGGGAGAAAACGTCTGCCTGGAGCTATGTCCAAGTCAGCGTTGTCTCCAACTACGAACACACTCTTGAACTGTCGTCTTTGCCGTGCTTGATTATAATCCAACGCCGGGAGTGGGCAAGATTATTCGAGCGCGACGAGGGTCTCGCGGCGTATGCGCATGCGGACTTTGCCGCGCAGCCAAACCAGGAGCAGCAGCACGAAAAATGCCACGATGGTCAGGCCCGTCGTATCGTCCAGCCGTTGGGGGTCCATCTCTTGTAGCGGCGCCAATAGGGTCCAGAATAACAGCGCCCCCGTGATCAGCGCGAGTTTGTGCTTGTCGTTCCATCTCCCGCCGCGTGACATCGTGCGCGTTACTCCCACGGCCACTAACAGCCAAAGGATGGTGACCGTCAGCGTGAGCCACACCGGCAGGCCCAGCTCGGGCAGGACCCAGTGGGCGACGAAGAAAAAGACGGTGGCTCCAAAGCCAGCAAGCGTGAAGCAGATCGGCCACAGCAGCCAGCCTTGCCTTGGGGTGGACCGCGGCGTAGGCAGCAGCCGCGCGAACAGGAACAGCGCGGTCACCACACCGATGGCCGGCAGGACGTGGAGGAACGACGGGGTGTACGGGAACGCCAGGAATCCAAAGATCGTGACCGCCAACAGCAAAAGCCAGAACGCGGTCATGCCCAAGCGTCCTATCCAGCGTGACTCGCGCTGCTCGGGGAACAAGAGCTCGACGATGAAAATGGGGATGGCGATGCTGAACACCGCGTGAAAGACGGTCAGGTCGAGGCTCCACACCCAGTTGACGCCCGCCCAGCGCCCATAGGTGCCCAGGATGCCGAGGTCTTGCCAGGCGGGGTTGAAGAACGACTTGCAGGCCAGGCCTTCCTCGATGATGCCGTAGGCCGCGCCCAGGATCAAGACCGTGGGCCAGTATCCCTTTTTCCAGCGCACGCGCAGCTCGCGGATCAGGACCGCGCCGCTGCCGTAGAGAGCGGCCAGGATGATAAAGGCGGCCGGGCTCAGGAACTCGACCGGCGGCGCGGAGCCCGTCAGCAGCTCGGCCAGCGCCGGGGCGAGGAAGAACAGCACCACCACGGCCCAGCGGTTTTTCTTTTCGGTGCCATCGGTCATACCATGCTCCTCGTCGTGCTCTACTTACATTACAACCGCAGCGGTGAAATGTTGCGCTTGTGGAGTACAAAAGCAGAGCGAGCACCTGAAAGCGCTCTCTGAGGAGAACGGGGAAATCCTCTTTTCCGCTATCGTAGTTGATTATGGCTTATGATCGCGAAGGTCGCCAATTGCCTTTGCTGCGGATTGCTGCCTGCGCCACTGGCCGAAATGCTGCCCTTTGCCGGTCAGATGGCCCAGTAATTGGAGCGTCTCCGGGTCGATGCGCCCGGGCGGCGCGTCCTCCCACGGCGTGCCCGCCAGCGGCAGAAATGCGTGGCTGTGAATCCTGGCTCCCAGGCCGGCCAGGTCCTCGATCACCTTACGCGTGCGCTCTCTATCCTCCTCGTTCTCGCCCGGCATGCCAAAGATAAAGTCCACGTTGGCCGTGATCCCAGCCCTCGCCGTGACCTCCACCGCGCGGTAGATATCCTCGACCGTGCCGCCCCGGTGCGCCAAATCCAGCATGCGCTGGCTGCCGGACTGCGCCCCGATAAAGATGTTGTCGTTGGTGGCAAACTGCCGCACGAGCTCGACCGCCTCCCGGCTCACCGACTCGGGCCGCACCTCCGATGGAAAGGAGCCCAGGTAGGTGTTCTTTTTGCCCACCACCGCGTTCACGCCGCGCAGCATCTTTTCCAGCAGGTCCAGGCGCGGGCGGCTGCCATCCGAGCCGTACATGAATGCGTCGGGGGTGATGAAGCGGATGTGCGATTTGTCGTTTCGATGGGACGCTTCGACCCACTCGATGACGTTCTCCACGCTGCGGTGGCGCGTCTTCCCGCCGAACAGAAAGGTCGCCTGGCAGTATTTGCACCCCCAGGGGCACCCGCGCGTGATCTCTATCGAGGAAAATAGGTTGAAGCGTTCGGCAAAGGGGGGACAGTCGTCCAGATTCTCGACCCGCGGCGAGCGCCCCGTAAAGTGCGCTCCGGTCTCATCCCGGTAAGCGATTCCCTGGATAGGCTCGAGGCTGGAGCCGGCGTACAGGGCGTGCAGCAGTGCCGGGAAACTGATCTCGCCCTCGCCCACGACGACGACGTCAAAGCCCATATCGAGCGTCTGCTGCGGCGCGCCGCTGGGGTGGGGGCCGCCGGCGACGAGGGCGACGTTTTCCAGCGTGTCGGAGCGCGGGTGCTGGCGAATCTGTTGTACAACTTGGAGGGTGTGCAGAGCTTTTGGAGTGGTGAAGGAGAATCCCACGACGACCTTGCCGTGGGTTTGGGCCAGCGCTTCTATCTGCCTGTTCAGGCCCAGGCGGGGTTTCAACAGGTGGATTTCCAGGTCGTCGAGGCGTTCGTCCGTCTCGAGCGCTCCGATCAGGGCCGAGAGGCTCTGTACGTTATCGTTGCCTAATACAAAGGCTAGCGCGCGATCTTTCATACGCCGTTCCTTACTCGTCGGCCTGCTTGGCGGCGAGCAGCCAGGCGGCGAGCAGCCCCACGACCAGGCATACGGCCGCCGTCGCCCAGTACATCGGCGGGATGCCGACCTCGTCGGCCAGCAGCCCGCTCAGCCACGGGCCGGTGAACATGCCGACGGCGTACACGGCCTGGTGCAGCCCCATCGCCGTGGCGCGCCGCTCCTCTTCCACGAACCGGATGCTCAACCCCATCAATACCGGGTTACTGACGCCTTGGGCCAGCCCGATGCAGAACTGGGCCAGGAACAGCGGCAGCAGCGAGTGTGCGAGCGCTATTTCTACGATGCCTACTGCCATCAACATAAAGGCGATGGCGGTCATCCACCGTGCGTCGATGCGTTTGGAGATTGTCGCTGCCGCCAGGTTGCCTGCGATGACGACGCCGATGTTCATGCTCGTCAGCATGCTCAGGGCGACGTCCGTCGCGCCCAGCCCTTTGGCTAGGATCGGTGTAAAACCAAAGGTGGTGGCCCAGTTGGCGTACTGGCTGGCGGCGGCGATCAGCGAGGGCAGCAGCACGTCCCGCCGCAGGCTGATCTGGACGAGGTCTTTCAGTGAGGGAGGTTTGGGCGGGCGGTGCTGTTCTTTGGTGAGCAGCGCGACGAGGATGGCTAAGGCTGCCGCCCCAGTCGCGGCGAAAAAGGCCAGGGGGTACCCGCCCAGCCCGTTGAGCCAGCCTGTCACTCCCGTGGCCAGCACGCGCCCCGCCGAGCCGATGAAGGTGAGCAGCGCGCTGGCCCGCACTGCCTCGCGCGGCGGGAACAGGCTGCTGAACCCGACGACGAGCACGACCCACGTACCGGCTGCCAGCCCGGTGATGGCTCGTCCGACGGCAAGCCCATCCACGCTGTTGGCGGTACCCATGACGAGCGCACCCAGCCCGGCCAGGGCAAAGCCGCCGACGATGAAGGGCTTGTGCCGGCCGACCCAATCGGATGCGATGCCCAGCGGAAAGCGGATGAACGCCTGCCAGATGCCGTACTGGGCGATCACGAGCCCGACCATGGCCAGCGTGTCGGTCTTGCTCTCGGCGTAGGTGGGCAGCGTAGGCACGTAGAGGTACAGGGACATCCAGTACAGAAAGACGACCGCCGCGTACAACCCGATCGTCAGTCGTGGGCTGTGAGGGGTGGGGGGGAGGGAAGAGGGATTTGTCGTTGGGTTGTTCATTGCGTGTCAATTCGTGAAATTGGCATAAAAGCCTAGCTCGGGCAAGCCGGAGCCGAGAGGCTAAAACCACGAAGGCACAGAGAAAGATCAATCTTAAATCTCCGCGCTCTCCGTGTCTCCGTGGTGAAATTCTTGTTCCTATACAAGAATTTTATCCACAGGGTGCTACAGATAGCTGTTCAGCCAGGTTATCACCTCCTTCTGCATCTCGGTGGTGAAGCGGTTCCAATCGTCCGGGCTGAGCAGCTTGAGCCTGGATTCCGCATGCATCAGCTCGTATGCCTGGCGGGCAGCGTTTACTGCGTCGACGATATCGGCGTGGGTGGCGTGCCAATCGCCCTTGGGCGCCATGACGATGGCGAGCCGGGGCGCGATGCAGGCGATGATCCCGTCAAAGTCGACGGGGATTTTCGATTCTGCCCCGACGAACTCGCCCAGCCGGGGGAGCCAGCCATACAGGTGACTGTACCTCCTGACACCGCCGGTGCCGGCGGCGTCGGTATCGGTGCGGAACGGCGTGAAACCGGCGACGCTGACCACACCTGCGACGCGCTCGTCGATGGCGGCGGTCAGGAGCGCCGTCATGCCGCCCATAGCGTACCCCACGAGGTAGACGTGATCTGGGTCTATCTCCGGCCTTTGCTCCAGGGCATCGATCGCGTGCCGGGCGTCGAGCACCATTTTGCCCATCAGGCTCCACTCGGGGTAGCGCTCGTAGAACTCGCGCCGCTCCTCCTGGCGTGACCCGGTGCCGATCGGGTCGAAGGCGAAGGTGGCGAACCCACCGGCTGCCGACTCGGCGTCCGTCACGTTCCTGTATACCGTTCTGCCTGCCCGGCACGCTCTGTCGTACGCCTGGGGGTCGTTCAACACCGAGAACCCGAGGGCGAACTGCGGGTCACGGTAGCTCCTCGTGTAGCCAGTGGCCGTGCAGAACGGGCTCAACCAGATGATCGCCGGCATCTTTTGCCCGTCGCCTGAAGAGGCCGTGGGTGGGTAGTACAGGTTGCCGTTGATCTGCATCCCGAACCTGCAGCGTTCCGTCCTGGCGACTTCTGACCAGTCGCGTCCGAGCAGCTTGGCCTCCTCCTCCGACTCGCCGGCTCCGAACTCGGCGGGCAGCGGCTGGTATTCCGGGCCGTCGCCCAACAGCCAGCGGGTCTGCTCGCGGATTTCCTCGCGGCGCTCCGGCCACTGCGCCTTTGTCAGCCGCCCGCCGTCATCCGCGAGCGTCGGGTCGGATAGGGACAATTCGGGCATCCCTTGCACGTCGAGCTGAGGGGCGTGTTTCGCGCGCCAATCGGCGTAATCCCACACGTGGTACGGTGTGAACGGGAATTTCTCGGCCACGCTGCCGCCTTCGCTGCCGGTGGCGGTCATGAGGAACGCGCAGTAAGCGTGGTGGGTCGCCTCGTCGGTCTCGTGCTTTCCGGGCCGGTACAGGAGCGCGATGTTTTCGGGCCGGCCCAGCAGCGCGTAAACCGGCTGGATCACCTTGTACACTTGCTCGACCGCCCAGGTGCTCTCGACGCTGTCGTTGATGCCCGTGCACATCAGGACGGGGCGCGGGGCGATGAGCGCGTATAGGAAGTGCATGTCGGCCGGCAGCCTGTTCTCCCGACCGGAAAAATAGCGCGAGGATGGCAGGACCCAGTCGGGAAAGTGGCCCGTGAGGAGTTCCAGGGACTCGCCGAAGGTGCTGTCATCGCAGTACCTGTATGGCGTCGAGCCGCCGCTGCCGGGGCTGGAGGCCACGATGGCGGCTATTCGCTCGTCGAACGCGGCGCCCGCCATGGCCTGCTTGGCGCTGCGCGAGTGGCCCATGATGCCTATTTTCGATGGGTCGATGAAATCGAGCGTCTCCAACCAGTCGATCGCGCGGCTCGCGCTCCACCCCCGCCGTCGGAACGAGGACCAGTCATAGTCGCCAAACAGATCCTGATAGGCCGTGGATTCGTCGTTGAAATCCTTTGCGTTGTAGATGCAGAGGGCGAACCCCTTTTCCAGGGGCTCTTTTGCCCACGGGAAAAAGTAGGTCGAGTTGCACAGCACTACCGGCGCGGGGCGCTCGCCGTTGGGCAGGTAGAGGGTGCAGCCGAGCCTGGCGCGGTGATCGGGGCCGAACGCCAGTTGGACGTGCCACACGTCGTGGCCCGCGTCTCTGGACGTGCTTTCGAGTATGGCCTGGACGTTCCCAGGAGGCGGCGGCGCGTGGCCCAGCAGCCAGGTCTCGACCAGCCCGGCGATTTCCCTCCGCCGCCGGGGCCACTCGGCAGCCGTGACGGCGTGCGGTTGGCCGTCTCGGGAAGTGACCAACGGGTCTTGGATGAAAGGCACCGCGGGAAGCAACTCGAAATCCGGCGGCTTGACGCCTCTCTCTTGCACCCATTTCTCGAAGAAGGGACTGAAGGGCAGTCTAAAGTCTGCCATGTGCGTGCTCCTACAATTTCTCCGCCTGTTTCCAGATCTCCTCATCGTGCGAGGTCCCAGGCCGGGACCGGTGGGGACCTTGATCGTCCCGCCTGCCTGTATCACGAATGCTGGGTCGCTCTATTATATCCAAGAGCATGCCCTGCACAAACGCGGGCGCTCAAGCAAATGGGGCGCTATCTCACCTTCGATGGCGGGATAGCGCCCCAAGTTTCGCTCTGAAACATCTAGAGATAGTGCAGCCCTTCCTTCCCGCTGTTGGCCCAGCCCGCATCCGACTGGACGTCGGTCTTGTAGATGGTCAGGTCAGCGTCCCATTGGGCGTCGGTGAAGTACACCGTCTTGTCCGCCTCGCCCTGGATGTCGGTGTAGCACCAGATCTGGCTCTCGGCGGCCGCCCACTGGTCCGTCGTCTCGTAGACGATCAGATCGGCTTCCGTGCGGATGTCGGTGACGAATACCTTCAAATTCGCTTCTGATGCGATGTCGGTCTTGAATAGTTTTGGCATGGCGTTAGTCTCCTGTTTCACGTTGCTTGCTCAAGAGAGGATCGAGGTAACTGCTCAGGCTATTCGCCCGAGCAGTCTCCCTCGCTCGAAAAAGGGAGAGATG